>JAWWPY010000533.1:0-33958 GCA_033854735.1 Streptosporangiaceae bacterium
CCCGGCTGAAGATCGTCGCGACGCTGGCGGCACTGCCCGACGGCGACACGCTCTCCTTCACCCGCCTGCAGGACATGATCGGGCTCACCCCCGGCAACCTGATCATCCACCTGCGCAAGCTCGAAGACGCCGACTACATCAGTAGCGAGAAGACCAGGAACGGGACCGTGTCCATAACCACGGTCGCTCTCACCGGCCACGGCCGCACCGCACTCGGCACCTACACCCAGGCCCTGCGCGACCTGCTCGGCGGCCTGTAAACGGCCCGCCAGCCCTGGTCTTCCCGGACAGCCCCGGCGAGGGGCTGTCCGCCGTTGCCGAGGGACACCTGCACCACCCGCGAGATAAGAAGGCTGAGCTACCCCTGACGGGGTAGCGACACAGGCCTCTGTGGGGGGACGCCGGTCGTTCCATTCGTCGTTACCGTCGGCTTCAACGACCCGGACCGCAGATGGCTCGGGCTGGCTGCGGCGGTCATTCAGCGGCCGCGTGGTTTCCGGTTCAGGCAGAGGACAGGTGGCGTTATGGCTGTAAGGGTTTCCGCAGATCCCGTCAGGGCTGGCTCGGCCGATCCCATCAAGGCCGGGGCGCCGGTGCGGCAGTTCTCCCGCGCTGGCGTGGCCGCGGTGTGGGCGGCGGCGGCGGTTCCGATGGGGTTGCTCGCCTGGGTCGTGGCGCCGGCGGTGGCGGGTGCGGGGGCCAGCCCTCGGCGGTTCGTCGTCACCCTTATTGCTGCCCTGACCGCTGGGCTGATCTGGCAGTTCGTCCTCGTGATGCTGATCGTCGCGCGGGAGCAGCACAGCCTGCGGTGGGCTGCGCTGCGCCGGGCGCTGTGGCTGGAGCCGCCTACCGGCACGGACGGGCGGCGAGGTGGCCGGCTGTGGCTGTGGCTGCTCCCCTGCGTTCTCGGCTTCGCGGCTCTCAGCCTCGTTCCTGCCGGGCCTCTGGCCGGGCCGGTGGACCGGGACTTCGGGTCGTTCCTCGGCTCTGCCGCCGGCAAGGCCACCTTCCACGGCAACTGGGGGCTGTTCGCGCTTGTCCTGGTGATGCTGGTGTTCAACACCGTGCTCGGCGAGGAACTGCTGTTCCGTGGCCTGCTGCTGCCCCGGATGCGCGGCGTGTTCGGCAGGGCGGACTGGATCGCCAATGCCGTGCTCTTCGGCCTGTACCACCTGTCCCAGCCATGGAGCATTCCGAGCAGCGTAGGGCTGGGCATGCTGGCCGCCTACCCGACCAGGCGGTTCCACAGCGCCTGGATGGGCATAGCTATCCATTCCGCGCAAAGCGTCTTCTTCGCCGCTCTCCTGCTTACCATCGTCCTGCACTGAGAATGTGCGGGCTGATGGCCGGGCTGGCGCCGTCCGCGGCGAAAGGGCGGACGTGATGCAATGACCGGTCTCGCCGGGCCGCCCGGGAGCCGGGCGGCCCGGGCCGCGCGCGCCGCAGCGGCACGGCTTCGGCGCGCTGGCGTGGTACGCGCTGTGCGGCAGGTCCCCGGCTGGGCGGCGGACGGGGCGCTCGCCGCCGGCTTCCTGGCCGCGATGCTCATCGAGCAGACGGGGCATGAGGCGCTGCCCGGGGCCCGGCTGCCATTCGCCGTCACGCTGAGCGTGGTCATCGCCGGCGGGCTGGCGCTGCGCCGCCGGGCGCCGCTCGCGGCTTACCTGGCAGGCACGTCCGCGCTGGTCGCACAGTCGCTGTGGGTGAGTCCCAGCCCAGTGGCGCCATATGCGAACCTCGTTGGCTTGTACTCCCTGGGGCTGTATGCGACCCGCGGCCGCGTGTGGTGGGGGCTGCTGATCGTGCCCGTTGCGGTCTTCGGCTACTTTTCCGGGGCCGGGTCGCCGGCTCCAGCCCGGCCCGCCGCCGGGGTGCTGCTGGTCTGGCTGCTCGCGCTGGCGGTGGGGTACGGCGCCGCCCGGCGGCGCGAGGACCACCAGGCGGCTCAGCAGGCGATGAAGCGGCAGACAGTAGCCGAGGAACAGACCCGCCTGGCACGCGAACTGCACGACATCGTCGGGCATGCCGTCAACGTCATGGTGGTGCAGGCCGGCGCCGGGCGGCTGGTGCTCGACCGCGACCCGGCCAAGACGCGGGAGATCCTGACCAGCCTGGAGCACACCGGCCGGCAGGCGCTCACCGAACTGGACCGCATGCTCGGCCTGCTGCGCCGCGACGGCCCGCCCGCCGCCGGCCGTACCTGGGCTGCCGCCGGGCAGCCGGGCCCCGGCCTCCCTGTGGACGAGGCGGGCCTGACCGTGCCGGGCATCGCGGAACTGCCCCGGCTGGCCCGGCAGATGACCGAGGCCGGGCTCCGCGTGATGGTCCGGATCGACCCGCCCGTGCCGCAGGTCGCCCGCAGTGTGGACCTGTCGGCCTACCGGATCGTCCAGGAGGCGTTGACGAACACGCTGAAGCACGGGGACGCCCGGTCGGCGCGCGTCACCGTGCGGCTCGTCGGGCGTGCCCTGGACATCGAGGTGTCCGACGACGGACGTGGCCCCCCGGCCGGCTACCTGCCCGGCCGTGGGCTGCTGGGAATCGCCGAACGGGTCTCGGCGTTCGGCGGCAGCCTCGAGCACGGCGGCGGTGAACGGGGCGGTTTCCGGCTACGGGCCGTGCTCCCCGCGCCATGACGATCCGCGTACTGCTGGCCGACGACGACGCCCTGCTGCGGGCCGGGGTCGCGGTCGTCCTTGGCACCGCGGATGGCATCGACCTGGCCGGCGAGGCCGCGGACGGGCTGCGCGCCGTCGAGCTGTGCCGCTCACTCGAGCCGGACGTCGTGCTGATGGACGTGCGGATGCCAGGGATCGACGGAATCGAGGCCACCCGGCGGATCACCGGCGCGGGCCTGGCCACCCGGGTACTCATGCTCACCACGTTCCACCACGACGAATACGTGTGGGGAGCACTGCGGGCGGGTGCCAGCGGCTTTCTGCTGAAACGATCACCGCCCGAGCGGCTCATCGACGCCGTCCGCACAGTCGCGGCCGGCGACGCGCTGCTCGACCCCGCGGTGACCCGCGATCTCATCCAGCAGTTCGCCAGCTGGGACACGGCCGGGCCGGACCCTGGAGCCCAGGCACCGCTCCAGCGGCTCCTGGCGCGGCTAACTCCCCGGGAATCACAGGTACTCCGGCTCGTCGCCGAGGGCTACTCCAATCAGGAGATCGCCGGCCTGCTCGTCATCGCGGAGTCCACCGCAAAAACTCATGCCAAACGCGTCCTCGCCAAAATCGGCGCCCGCGACCGCGCCCAGGCCGTCGTCATCGCCTACCAAAGCGGCCTCATGAACCCCAGGGCCTGACCAGGCGCGCCGCGCACCTGACCGCCGGCGGGCAGATCTGGCCACCTATGCACTGTTCGGCTGCTTCCGCCGCGGCCCGGCGGGGTCGCGGCGTACCCAGCGGCCCTGCCCGGGTTGTGTCGTGCAGTTGCCGTCGGCCAGCACGATCTGTCCCCGGCGGACGACGAACCGGGGCCAGCCCCGAACTGTCCAGCCGTCATACACCGAATAGCCCGCACGGGAATGCATCCGTGCCCCGTCGATGATCCTGCGCTCGTGCGGATCCCATAGTGCGAGGTCGGCGTCGGCGCCGACGGTGATCGCGCCTTTCCTGGGGTAGAGGCCGAACAAGCGGGCAGCGTTGACTGAGGTCAGTTCGACGAACCTGTCCAGCGAGATCCGCCCGGCCACGACGCCCTCGGAGAACAGCATCGGCATGAGCGTCTCGAGATCGGCCACACCCTGCCGTGCCGTCACCACATCCAGGGCGGGGTCAAGTTTGGCCGCGAGCGCCCATGGCGCGTGATCACTGCAGACCGTATCCACCTCGCCCGCCCCGAGCCCGCGCCACAGCGCGTCCCGGTCAGACTGGTCCCGCAGCGGTGGCGCCCCCACATACTTGGCCGCGTCAGGCTCCGCGAATCGCTCGCGGGTCAGATGGAGGTACAGCGGCCTGGTCTCAACATAGACGTGCAGTCCCGCGGCGCGAGCCTGCCGGCACCTGTCCAGGGCGGCAGCCGACGACAGGTGGACGATGTAGAGGGGCGCACCCGTCCGGCGGGTCAGGCCAATTGCGTGGTTGACGGCCTCCACCTCGGCGCTGACCGGCCGCGCGTCGGGAAAATAACGCACTGCCCCGCGTCCCGACCCGATCAGCTCCCGGCCCGTCTCCGCGAGGATGCCTGCGTCTTCACAGTGCACCATCGTCAGTGACCCGGCGCGCCCGGCGGCCGCGATGGCATCGGCCACGCCAGGCGTCCCCGCTGCGTATTGCGGATTGGACAGGAACACCTTGATGCTGGTGTGCCCATCAGCCGCCAGGGCGGCGATCTCGGCGGCAGTGCCGTCACCGAGGCCCGCCAGCACCGGGTGCAAGAACCAGTCCACCGCGGCCTCAGCGCCCGCGCCGGCCATCTCCCGCGCGATCGCTGCGGTCATCGACTCACCGGGCAGCGCAAACGTCATGTTCCCGACGGTCGTGATCCCCCCGGCGATGGCAGCCAGCGAGCCAGTCCAGAAGTCGTCCACCCAGAGCGGTTCCTGCTGGCCCAGCACCTCCGCCAGCGCCGCGCAGACCAGGTGCACGTGAGCGTCGATACCGCCCGGGATGATGAGCAGGCCATGGGCGTCGAGTTCGCCCTGGCCAGTCATCGCGCCCCCGAGCTGGGCTATCCGGCCATCCTGCACCCCGACGTCGGCGATCTCACGGTGGCCCGGAGTAACGACGGTCCCGCCGCGGACGACGAACTCAAAACGCGGAATCACCACCCGAGCATCGTGGCACGCCGACACAGATCAGCCAGTTCGGGGCGGCCCTGGCCCGGACGCACCGAACACCCAGCGCGTACAGTCCTGCTGACGGAGGTTCCCCCGGACCCGTATCGAGGCGCTATGACCACGACCCGGCGCATGCTGGCGCCCTTCCGCCCGGCCGCCCGCATCCTCACCGGATCCACCTATGCCCTGCTCGGCTTCGACGCCCTGCAGGCGCCGGGCGCGCGCGTCGATCAGGCCGCCCCGCTGCTGGCCACGGTCCGCAAGAGAGTTCCGCTTCCCGCCAGCGACGAGCTGGTGGTGCGGGGCAACGCCGCCGTGCAGGTGGTGGGCGGCACCCTGCTGGCGCTGGGCTGGGCCCCGCGGCTGTCCGCCCTAGCCCTGGCCGGCTCCCTCATTCCCACCACCCTGGCCGGGCACGCGTACTGGACGATCGAGGACCCGGCCGCCCGCAAGCTGCAGCGGATCCAGTTCCATAAGAACATGGCCATGATCGGCGGGCTGCTGTTCGCCGTGCTCGACCAGCCGCAGGCCCGTCCTTAACCGGCGGCTACTCGGCGGCGGGGCGTTCCTGGATGATCCAGTAGTTGTCGTCGGGGTCGGAGAAGAAGGTCATCGTGCTCCATGGCTCGTCGCTGCGGCCCGGCACCTGGACGCCGTTCTCGTAGTGGACGACCTCACTCAGGGGAGCACCGAGCATGGTCAGCTGCGCATGCGCGGCCATGACGTCCGGCACGACGAGGGTCAACCCGCGCAGCGGCTCGCCACCGCCCCCGGCCAGGTGGATCGAGCAGCCCGACCCGGGCGGAGTGAGCTGGACGATGCGCATACCCCCGGGGACCACCCTGTCGAGGTCCACGTTGAATCCGAGCTGCTTGCTGTAGAAGTCCTTCGCGCGGTCCACGTCGGAGACGGGGACCGGCACCACCTCGATCTTCATGTCCATGACAGTCATCCTTCTGCGGTGGATGCGCCCACGCCAGCGGACACCATCCGCTGGCAGGCATGCCTGGGGTCATCTGCCGGGACTGGTGCGGATCTCGGCGTCAAGTGAGGTCGCCTGCCCCGCGTCGAGCACGACGTACTCGGGAGAGGGCCCGTGCCCGTACGGGCGCCACCACACCGGGTCGCTGGTGTTCCACCGGTCGGTAGCAAGAACCCGGGTGAGCACCTTGAACGTGGCCGTCCGCGGCATCTGGCTCGCGACCCTGACGAAACGTGGATGCTGCTTGGGCCCGATGTCGCGCTGTGCGGCGAGGAAGCCGCCCAGCTCCGCGGGTGTCAGTGATGCTCCGTCCCGGGCCACGATGCAGGCCATGATCTGGTCGCCGGCCACTGGGTCTGGCACGCCGTACACTGCCGCCTCCGCGATGGCGGGGTGGCGCCGCAGGGCCCGCTCCACGGGCGCAGTACCGAAGTTTTCTCCGTCCACCCGCAGCCACTCACCCGCCCGTCCGGCGAACCAGCAGAACCCGCGGGAGTCCGCATAACCCAGGTCGCCGCTCCAGTACATGCCATCGCGCATCCTGCTCGCGTCCGCGTCCGCGTCGTCGTAATAACCAACGAACATTCCGGCGCCGCTCGTGTTCACGAACTCGCCGACGGCTTCGGCGGGATTGAGCAGCTCACCGCCCGGGCCGAAGCTGGCTGGCGGGCACCAGCGCCCAGTCTCCGGGTTCAGCACAGCCACACCATCGGCCAGTTGGCCAAGCGCACCCGGAGGGGTATCGGGGGTTCGGCTGATCGACACGCCGCCCTCGGACGAACCGAACCCGTCTATCACCTGGCAGCCGAAGCGCTCGGCGAAGCTGGCGAGATCGCCAGGCGCGCCTTCGTTTCCGTAGGCGATCCGCAGCGGGTTGTCGTTGTCGTCGGAGCGGGTAGGGGTGGCCAGCACATAGCTCAGCGGCTTGCCCACGTAGTTGGCGTAAGTGGCACCGAAGGCCCGCACGTCAGAGAGGAACGCGGACGCGGAAAACCTGCGGCGCAGCGCGATAGCCGCGCCTGCCGCCAGGCCCACCGCCCAGCCCGCCATGATGGCGTTGGAGTGGAACATCGGCATGGACACGTACACCGTGTCCGCGGTGGTGAGCCCGAACCTGCTGGCGAGCATCCACCCTGGGCCGGCGACCTTCCCGTGGGTACACCTGACCGCCTTCGGCTCGCCGCCCGTCCCGGATGTGAAGATCAGCATGAGCAGGTCCTCGGCCGCCGCCGGTGCGACGTCCAGCGGAGCCCGCCCGGGCAGATCCAGCCCATCCAACGGCAGTACCGGAACGTCCATCGCGGGCAGCAACGCCGCGTACTGCGGTTCAGCGAGCACGTACTGGCAGTCGGTGCGGGCCACGTCCCGGGCCAGCGCGTTACCGCGGCGCGCCGGGTTAAGCGCGACGAGCACCGCGCCCGCGAATGCGCACCCGCCCAGCAGGAAGGAGAACTCGGGCACGTTGTCGGCCAGCACGCCAACATGGAACGGCGCACCGGGCTGGCGTCGTGCCCGTAGCGCAGCCGCGTAGCGCGCGCACTCGCTGACGTGCTCCTGCCAGCTCCACTGCCGGTCCTCAAAGCACAGCCCCGGCCGCGAGCTGCCGGCCTGGGCGAGAAGCAGCCCGGTAACTGTCGCGGGTGCAGCAGGCATGCTCACGTGGCCAGCTCGGCTCCCAGCCCTTCGTGCTCCGGGTAGGGCTGATATCTACGTAGGCGGGCTTCATCCAGCACGCTGGGCGTCCCGGCGCGGAAAGACGCGTAGTGAAACTTGTTCTACTTATGATAGCCGGGCGGGCAGGCCCTGGATCAGGGCTGGAGGACGATCCTGCCGGGGATGCCGCCGGCGGCTTTCGCGCTGTACGCCTGGCCCAGGCATGTCAGGGATTAGCTGTCCGGTCTGGGGGTACTTGCGGACGTCGGCCAGCCCAGGGTGCAGCTCGTTCCAGCTGGCTGGCGACCTGGATGAGCACGTCCTCCCGGCCGTAGGCGGCGACCAGCTGAACGCCGACCGGCAGGCCAGCGGGCGTCCAGTGCAGGGGCAGGCTGATGGCAGGCTGGCCGGTCATGTTGAACTGCGCGGTGTAGGGGATGAAGCTGGCGATTCGCCCGCCCTCGTGCTTCGGTCCGGCCGCCGTAAACCACCCAAGCTCGGGTGGCGGTGCGCCAACGGTGGGCGTCAGGAGCAGATCGTGCTCGGCCCACCAGCGCGCCATGCGGCGCGCCCACATCCCCAGCCATGCGCGGCTCTGCAGGTACGCCACCGCGCCGAGCGCCTGCCCGGCCTGCCGGTAGGCGACGTTGCGCGGCTCGATCTCGCCGTCCGTGATCGGGCGTCCGAGCATCATCTCGAACGCCCTGAACGTCGTTTCCGTGTCGGCTGTGATGATCGTATTGAAGTGCGCGGCGAACTCCTGGTCGAACATGCTGGCCGGCCCGGATTCCTCCACATGGTGGCCGAGTGATTCCAGCAGCCGTCCCGCCTTGGCCACCGCCTCGCGGCACTGCGGATCGTCCAGGTATATTTCGGCGCCTGGCCGGTCGAGCACCCCGATCCGCAGCCGGCCCGGGTCGGCACCGACCTCCTGCCTTAGCGGCCGCCGCAGCGGCGGGGCGTAGTAGGGCTCGCCCGGCATCCGGCCGCTGATCACATCCAGCACGCCAGCCGCGTCCCGCACGCTCCGCGTCACGGCGCCGTCAATGACGCCGCCAGCCCAAGCCTCGCCGATCAGCGGGCCCTGGCTCACCCGCCCCCGGGTCGGCTTGAGCCCTACCAGCCCGCACTCGCTCGCCGGGATGCGGACGGATCCACCACCGTCGTTGGCGTGCGCCACCGCCACCATGCCGCTGGCCACCGCAGCCGCCGACCCGCCCGACGAGCCACCGGTGGAATGGCCGGGACGCCAGGGGTTGCGGGCAGGCGGGAAGCTCCGCGGCTCAGTCGTCACCGTGGTGCCGAACTCCGGCACGTTGGTGCGCCCCAGCGGGACAAAGCCAGCCGCCAGGAATTGCCCGGCGAGATAGGACGTTACCGGCCAGGCCAGTTCGCGCAGCGGCCCGAGGCCGAACGCCGTCGTCTCCCCGGCCACCAAGCAGCCCAGATCCTTGAAGAGGATCGGCACACCGCGAAACGGGCCATCGGGCAGCACGCCTGCGGCCTCCTCCCGCGCCCGGTCAAACCGGGTCCGGATCACAGCATCCAGCTCCGGGTTGAGCGCCTCGATCCGGGCGATCGCCGCCTCCACCAGTTCCCGCGGGCTCACCTCGCCGCGACGGACGAGGTCGGCTTGCGCCGTGGCATCCAGCCAGGTCATTTCCATCACACTAGGCACGCTAATGGGGGTTACCCCCTCCGGCATGGACGCACCCCCCGCGACATCGCCGCTCATCGGCCGGGCGCCTGGGCGGTGAGTTTGAGGCGGAGAACGGGCGACAATCTGTCATCGCAGCCGACTCCCGTGAGTAGCTTCCGAAACTTTCGATCCATGAGGCGAACGTTTCCACTACGTCTCGCGTGGGGCGGCCGGCGGTTTCTCAGTCTGCTCGAAGGCGGCGGAGAACAGGTAGCTGGTCGCCAGGCTGCGGTAGGGCCGCCATTTCTCGGCGATGGCGAGGACCTCCTGCTGGGCGGGGAGGTGGTCGAGCTGATAGGCGACCCGGACGGCCTTACGGAGCGCGAGGTCGCCCGGCAGGACGACGTCTTCTCGCTGGAGCGCGATGATGAGGGCGCCCTGCACGGTCCAGGGACCTATCCCCGGAATCGCGGTGAGCTCGGCCATGAGCTCGTCGTCTGGCCGCCTGCTCAAGACGTCCGCGTTCAGCCGGCCGTCCGACAGCCGCCCGGCGAGGTCGCGGAGCGTGCTGATCTTCCGCCACGAGAGCCCGGCCTCGCGGAGCTGGCCGGGATCGGCTCCCAGCAGCCCGGCGGGTGACGGAAGATGGCCGTCGAAAAGTGCCTCGATGCGGGCCAGGGTCCGGCGGGTCGCTGCGACGGAGAGTTGCTGGCCGGTGACCTGGAACAGCAGGGCACCGTACAGATCCATCGGCGGGAGCTGGGCCATCCACGCCCGGGGGTCGAAGGCCGGCCGGTCATCGATGAGCCGCGCCAGCACGGGGTCGGCGTTGCGAAGGTAGGAGCGAGCTTGCTGCAGCCACTCAGCGCGGCTGGAATCCTCGGTCACGGAGCCACTCCCTTCACCCGGCGGGTTGCATGCCTGCCGCCATCGTCATGCCTGACTCTGACACGTTGCCGCGGTCTGACTCTCTCCCCCGGAACTCCCGGGCCCGCCCTGGGCTGGGGCTCAGCGAAGGCGCGAGCGTCACTGTGGGCTTGTCATCGGTCGGGCCGCCGCCCACTTGAGGATGAGCCAGCTGCTGATCGCAGAGCGTATTCGACCGTCTCGCGAAAAGCCGCGCGCTGTGTCCGCCGTAGTGCATGGATGTGGGGCTAGTGGCGTCATCGCGCAGGGCCACCGCAGGGCACATCCCTCCCGTCGGCGCTTTGAGATGCGGCAGTTAGCCGACCGGCGTGATGATCATCTGTGGCAGGACGTAGCGATCCGGTTGGTGGTTGTGGGCCTGGAGCGTGCTCTGGATCTGCTCGAGATGGTCCGTCGTGAGCTCAAGGGGTGCTTCGTCCGGCTGGTAGCTCCACCCGGCTGGGTAGTCCACACCCGGCGTTGCCGTCATCTCGATATGGCAGCCGAGCACGTATGTCACCGGCCGCTGCGTGCACCAGTCGACGAGCCGGCCGATCGAACGGACGAAGCCCGGCCAGTCGAAGACATACAGGCGGCCCGGATAGACGGTGTCGCCGGTAAACATGATCCCGCTATAACGGTCGTAGTAGGTGACCGCCGCCTCGTGGTGCCCGGGTGTGGCGAGGCAGTCGAGAACGCGGCCGCCGAGATCGACCTCGGCCACCGACTCGGGCTCCTCGGCGAAACCGAAATATGGCCACGCCGCGTCGCGTTTCGCGCCGATGACGTCAGTGTTGGGCCGGTCGGCGAACTGGCCGTCGGCCGCGGTGTGGTCAGTGTGCGAGTGCGTGTGGAGAACGAGCAGCCCGTAGCCATCCGGATGTGGATGGGCGGCCAGCCAGCCGTCGATGATCGAATCGACGGTGCGGCGCAGCGGGAAGAACTGCGGGTTCGTGGTAGCACCCGTGTCGAGCAGAAGAGCCTTGGAGCCTCCGAAGAGGAGGAACATGAACGGCGCCTCATAGCTGACCGCCATGTTCTGACGCAGGATATATGTGTGCTCGTCGCAGGCGTGGACCTGGATGTCGGGATCGGTGTTGTACTTGGCGGCTTCTGATCCGTGAATCCACGCGACGCCCAGGTCCGGAACGGCAGCACCGTCGGGAAAGTCAATTTCCGCAGTCACTGCCACGAGACTCCAGCATGCGTCGTCTTAGCGGGCCGGATACCCCGCATATCTCGTCCGAAGCGCACAAGCATCTTTGCTGCCACGCCGACGCTATCAGGGGGCTTAACGCGCCGGTTTGTTGATACTGATCGCCTCAGCCACTTCGCTCAGGTCGTTGTTCAGCTGATGATCCCGCCCGGGCAGCCGGTGCACCTGCGCCTGCGGGATCACCAGGGCATACAGGTCGGCATGCGAAGGCGGGGCGGTCTCGTCCTGGAGTCCGTGGAACACATGCACCCGCACACCGTGTGGCAGCCTCGCGCCGAGGTCGCTCGCCAGCTCGAACTCGTCGCTGGGCCAGCCGCCCTCGCCGACGAACGGAGCGGCGATCAGCACGATCGCCCCGAGCCCCCTCTCCGGCGGCTGCTCGGCGAGCGCATTGATGAGGATCGCCGCGCCCACCGAATGACCGGCCACGACCGCGCCGTCGTCCAAGTCCGCCATCTCACGCCGGATCGCCACGCTCCACCGGGCGTAAGCCGGGTCGCCCTCGCCGGGCATACGCGGGTAGCGGACCTCGTACCCAGCCCCGAGCCCTCGCCTCAGGCTTTCGACCAGCTTGCCGTCCCATTCGTCGTGCGCGCCCGCGCCGCCGCCCTGGATGAACAGGATCTGCCGAGTACCTGTTATGGCGATCCCCCTTCGCGCCTTCGTGACGACCCGATTCGATACCCACCGCTGGCCAGAGTCAATCCCGGTAGGCGGATGCAAGGCTCGTCGAGAGCCACGACGGCTTCGCCGCATAGCACCAGTCACCAGGAGGACCCGGAAGGCGCTCGCGAAGCACCCTGCTTCCTCGGCTCGCTGGTGGTGCCGTGCGTCGTCTGTCGGTTGCCTGTCATGTCAGAGGGTCCAGAGTGCCTGGGTCGGTGACAGGCGTGCGGCGCGGATGGCGGGCAGCAGCCCGGCCAGGGCGCCGATGATGACGGTCGCGGCCAGGCCGCCGGCCCAGGCCTGGGGCGGGATGACGATGGCCTCGCCGTGGCCGCGGGCGTAGGCGGCGGTCGAGATGGCGCCGATGGCGACGCCGGCGACGCCGCCGGCCAGGGACAGCAGGATGGCCTCGGCCAGGAACTGGGCGCGGATCTGGCCTCTGGTGGCGCCCAGCGCCCGGCGCAGCCCGATCTCGGAGCGGCGTTCCAGCACTGAGATGACCATGATGTTGGCCACCCCGATGGCGCCGACCAGCAGCGCGACCGCGCCGAGGCCGAGGAACAGGGTGTCGAGGGCGCCCTTGGTGTCGGCCTGGGCGGTGAGCGCGTCCGAGGGCTGGGAGACGTTGACCTGGCTGGGGTTTTCCGGATTGGCCTGCGCGCCGAGCAGGTTATCGACGGTGGTGGTGACGGCCTGGTCGTTCGGGGTGGTGCGGACGTAGATCTCCGACGGGTGCCCGTCGAAGCCCAGGTACTTGTGGGCGGCCGGGAAGCCGACCAGGACCGCCGAGTCGAGCTGCGAGGCGTAGGTGGCCGGGTTGAGGATGCCGGTGACGTAGAACCACTGGCCGCCGGCCTGGCTGCCGGTCTGGCCGTTGATCCAGATTCGCATCCCGGGCCGGACCCGATCGATGCCCATCAGCTGCGCTGCGGTGGCGCCGAGCACCGCGACCGGCTCGCTAGCGGTGGCGGCGTTCAGGAACCGACCCTGCGCGAGCCTGGTGCCGGCGACCGCGGGCAGGCCGAGCGTGGTGGCGTCCACGCTGATGGCGTTGGTGTTGATCGGGGGGATGAGCGGGGACTTGTAGGCGTTGACGCCGGTGACGGTACCGGTGTCCTGCACGGCGGTGACCCCGGGCAGCCGGGCGATCATGCCCGGCGCCGCTGTCGGCAGCTTGGCGGTGAGGCCGGAGAAGGTCTGCCCGTTGGTGACGGCCAGCAGGTTAGTGCCCAGGCGGGCGATCTCGTTCAGCAGCGCGGCCTGGGAGGAGGCGGCCAGGCCCAGGACGGCGACGATCGCCGCGACGCCGATCGCGATGCCCAGCGCCGACAGCCCGGCGCGCAGCTTGCGGGTCCGCAGCCCGATGCTGGCCAGCCCGGCCAGGTCCCCAGGCCGCAGCCGGGCCGCGGCCGGGGCGGCCGGCCGCGGCGAGGTGGTGGTCATGACGGCCCTTCCTGCGCGGGCCGGGAGCGGGTGGGCCGCCCGCCGCCAGCCCCGCCGGCGGCGGCCGCGTGGCCGGGGACGGGGGCGGTGTCGGCGATGATGTGCCCGTCGAGCATCTCGATGCGCCGCAGCGTCCGGGCGGCGATCGCCTGGTCGTGGGTGATGATGATGATCGTCGTCCCTTGCTGGTTGAGTTCCTCCAGCAGAGCCAGGATTGAGGCGCCGGTGGCGGAGTCGAGGTTCCCGGTCGGCTCGTCGGCCAGCAGCACCGGCGGGCGGCGGGCGATCGCCCGGGCGATCGCGACCCGCTGCCGCTCGCCCCCCGACAGCTGGGTCGGCCGGGCGGCGGCCCGGTGCCCCAGCCCGACGACGGCCAAGGCGTAAGCTGCCAGCCGCCGCCGCTCGGCGCGGCGCACCCCCGCATACAGCAGCCCGTCGGCCACGTTGCCCAGCACGCTCTGGTGCTCGGCGAGGAAGAACTGCTGGAACACGAACCCGATCCGGGCCGCCCGCAGCGCCGCCAGCTCCCGGTCCCGCAGCCGGGCCACGTCCAGGCCGGTGACGCGCACCGTCCCGGCCGTCGGCGTGTCCAGGGTGCCCATCAGGTGCAGCAGCGTGGACTTGCCCGACCCGGACGGGCCGGCCACCGCCACCAGTTCCCCGGCGGCCACCACCAGGCTCGCCTGATCGAGCGCCCGCACCGGCGGCTGCCCCGGATACACCTTCGACACCAGCTCCAGCTCCAGCACCGGCACCCCGCCCGGCCCGTCCCCGCGGACCAGGGCCGCGCCCGTGGCGGTCACGACGCCGGCACCTCGACGCGCTGCCCGGGGGTCAGCGCGCCGGTCACCTGCACCAGCCCGTCAGTGCCGTCGTAGATCCCGGGCGTCACCGGGACCCAGCGCCGCGTGTTCCCCGGGCCGACGACCTCCACGACGTACCTCCCCGGCGACTGGGCCACCAGCGCCGTCACCGGCACCACCAGCGCGCCACGCGCGGTGGCGGTGGTGATGTTCACCGTCACCGGCGCCTGGTCCAGGGTTCCCGCCGCCTGCGGATCGGTCAGCGTCACCTGCACCGGGATCGTCGTGGTCGTGTCCCCTCCCGACTCGGACGTGGTCGCCACAGTTCCTACCGAGGACACCGTGCCGGGCGTGGTCGTCCCGTCGGGCAGCGTGACGGTCACCTTGTCACCCGCCTTCACCTGCGACTGCTGGGAGGCATCCAGTGGGACGGTCACCACGTGCCGGTCCGACGTCGCCGCCAGTACCGGGCCGTTCGCCGAACCGCCCAGGCTCCCCGTCACCCGACTGACCCGCAGCGCCTGCGGCTCGAACACCACCGACCCCAGCGGCAGCGACCCCGACGGGGCGGAGACCCCCAGCGCCGACTGCAGCTTCTCCGCCCCGGCCGCCGTCTCCCAGGAGAAGTAATCCCAGCCCAGCGCGGAGATATCCGCGCTATCCGCGTCCCCCAGAGCCACCAGGTCATGGTTCAGCTGGGACACGTCCTCTCCCGTCACCCCCTCGCCCAGGGGCCGCCAGTCCGGCACGCTGCCGTACAGCAGCACCACCGGGGAGCCGTTACCGGTCTGGTACAGCGCATGCCCCTGCCGGATCACCTGCCCAGCCGACGGTAGCCAGGTCAGCGTCCCGCCACCCTGCCCGGTCACCGGATAGGACCCGGCATACCCCAGCGTCGCGGTCAGCGGCGTGGTTGCCGCGATATCCTGCCGGGTCACCGCCGCTGTCGCCGACGGCGGCGCCCCCGGCCCGGGCCCGGACGAGGCGGCCGGGGAAAACACCCCGGCCCGCCACCCGGCCACCGCCCCGGCCGCCACCACGGCCACAATGCCCAGGGCCGCCCAGCGGCGACGGCCGCGCGATCCCCTTGCCTCCGCGGCCGCCAGGACCTCCGCCTGCTGCCCGGCCTCCGGGCCGCGCGAAACAGTCTCACTCACTATCCATCTCCGTCACTTCCGCTTCCGGCCATGGCGGCCCGTAGGGCAGGTGCAGCAGCGGCTGGCGTCGCCGGCAATCAGCCAAACGGAATCCCTCCGAGCTGGTGGGGCCCCAGGTACTGGCATTCGCCCAGCACAGTCGTGAATCGTGGCGAATGCGAATAATTCAGGCTGATGCCGTGTGTGGATAGCGGGAAAATAGGGCGCCCCTCGGAGTCGACGGCGGGATCGGGGAAGTTCGGCACCCCGTGGGAGCGCATGCAGCGGGCGAAGGGGAGCATGCTGCGCAGCAGAAGCGGCACCTCGGCCGGAGGAAACTGGTCGTCAATGCCGACCGGGAGCAGGCGCTGGCAGGCGTTCTCGGCTGTGCTGAGCTGAGAGCTGCTGACCCGGAGTTGTTGCGCGCTGGGGAACTTTGCGTTGCTGGCGCCAGCTTGGGGGTCGGGGAAGTTCGGCACGCCGTGCGAACGCACGCAGCGGGAGAAGGCGACCAGCTGGGCGTTCGCTGACCCTCCCGCATTCGAGGATTTCGCTGACCTTCCCGCATTCGATGAGCTGCCTGAACCTGTGGATGATGGGCTGCTGCCGCATGCCGCTGCCAGCAGGGCCAGGGCCGCCGTGGCGATGATGGCGGCCGCGGTTCGCGCTGCGTGAGGCCGTGCCCGCCATGGGCTGATCATGACGCGGGTGCTGCCGTTCATCACGCCCTCCTCATGGTTGGATGACCGCGGTGATCGCGAGAGCCCTGCCGACGTCGGCGTTGCGGCGTCGAGGGTGCGGGGATCGGCTTCATGGACGCAGTTCTACGCCTGGCGGGGTGACATCTCCGCTACAGGCGATGTTGTACAGATGTCACGTCGGCCGGCGCATACTGCTGAGGTGCGGGTGCTCGTGGTTGAGGACCATGCGATCCTCGCTGGCCGGGTCGCCCAGGGACTGCGTCAGGCCGGGATGGCCGCCGACGCCGTGCACGACGGTGCGGCTGCGCTGGAGGCTGTCGCGCAGACGGCCTATGACGTGATAGTGCTCGACCGCGACCTGCCAGTCGTGCACGGTGACCAGGTGTGCCGGGCGGTGGCCGGCTCTGGCCCGCGTATCCTCATGCTGACCGCTGCCGCCGGTGTCGATGACCGGGTCGGCGGGCTGGAACTGGGCGCGGATGACTACCTGCCCAAGCCGTTCGCGTTCGCCGAGCTCGTCGCCCGGGTCCGGGCGCTGTCGCGCCGCGCACCGGCGGCGCCGCCGGTGCTCCGCCACGGGGACCTCACCATGGACCGCGCCCGGCACCGCGCCAGCCGTGACGGCCGCCTGCTGTCTCTGACCCGCAAGGAGTTCGGGATCCTGGAAATGCTGCTGGCCGCCGACGGCGCCGTGGTCAGCGCGGAGGAACTGCTAGAGCACGTGTGGGACGCCAGCGCCGACCCGTTCAGCAACATCGTCTCGGTGACGATGGCCCGGCTGCGGCGCAAGCTCGGCGACCCGTCGCTGATTGAGACCGTGGTGGGCAAGGGGTACCGGATGTGAGCCGCCCGCGGCTGACCGTCCGGGCACGGCTGACCTTGCTGTACACCGGCCTGTTTGCAGTGTGCGGGGCGATCGTCGTGGCGGTCAGTTACACCCTCGTGGCGCGGCTACGGGCGCAGGGCAAGGGGAATGGCGACCAGCTTTCTTCCGGAGATCTGGCCAGGTTCGCGGCGCAGTGCCGGTCCGAGGAACTGAGCGCCCATCCCGACCCGCACGTTCTGGTCAAGTGCGCCGCGTACTTCCAGCAGCAGGGCGCGAAAGGCCAGCGTGACTTCACCCTGTCGCACCTGCTGCAGTACTCGCTGATCACGGTTGCGGTGGTCATCGCCCTCGCCGCGGTCCTTGGCTGGATCTTCTCTGGGCGGGCGCTGCGCCCGGTGCATCAGATCACAACGGCCGCCCGCGCCGCGTCCGAACACAACCTGTCCGCGCGGGTCGCGCCGACAGGTCCCCGCGACGAGCTCCGCGAACTGGCCGAGACATTCGACGAGATGCTCGGCCGGCTCCAGGCCGCGTTCGAGGGCCAGCAGCGGTTCATCGCCAACGCCTCCCATGAACTGCGTACCCCGCTCGCCGTCATGCGCGCCACCGTCGACGTAGTGGTGGGCAACCCCGACAGCACGCCCGGCGACCTGCGCGCCATGGCTGCCGACATCCGCGCCGCGGTTGATCACGCCGAGCACCTCATCGGCGCGCTGCTCCTCCTCGCGCGCAACGAGCGCGGGCTCGGCGTCCGCGAGGAGACCGACCTGGCCACGGCCGTCGAAGACGTCCTCGACACCGCCGGCTTGGGTGACCGGCGGGTGCACGCCACACTGAAGCCCGCCGTCATCTCCGGCGATCCGGTGCTGGCCGAACGCCTCATCGCGAACCTCGTGGACAACGCGGTCCAGTACAACCACGCCGACGGCGACATCTGGATCAGCACCCGCACCAAGGCGGGCAGCACCCAGCTGACCGTGGCCAACACAGGCCCGGTCATAAGCCAGGCGGACGCCGGCCGCATCTTCCAGCCGTTCCAGCGGCTCAGCGACCGCACGTCCCATGAAGGTTTCGGGCTCGGCCTGGCCATCGTCGCGTCCATCGCCGCGATCCACGGCGGCACCACCACCGCCCGCCCCCGCGATGACGGCGGCCTGTCGGTCACGGTCACAATTCCCTCGGCCGGCGCCCCGGCCCAGGGCACCGGCATCCAGGCAACCGAACGACCAGGTGTCCCGCACCCAGGCTGATGTACCCGCCGCGCCGGGATCGCCAACCCCGTCGGGCCTCACGCCCTCCGGCACGCGTTCATCACCGCGGTTCGTCGCCGGCGTTCCGCTCCGCGACGACCAGGAAGCCGCCTTCCACGCCGACCCGAGAACGACCATGCGCTATGACCGGGCCAGGGCTTCACTGGGGGCTGGGCGCCTGATAGCCGCCGCAGAGCGGATCGCTATGGCGCATGACATGCGGATTTCTTGCCGTGGCGGGTAGCGTGCTGCATCCAGGATGTGCCAACTGGTCAGCGTTCTTGAGGAGAACGGAATGGCGGATAACGCGCTCCCGGCTGCGGCGTTCGGCGGTTTCCAGAATGAGATCTACCTGGCTGGTCTCAGCGGAGTGCTGCCGGACTTTCCGATGGAGTACGCCGGCTGGGAGGCGCGGGCGGCGCAGGCTTTGCCGCCATCGGTACTGTCCTATGTGGCCGGTGGCGCGGGAGACGAAAACACGCAGCGGGCGAACGTCACGGCGTTCCAGCGGTGGGGATTGATTCCGCGGATGTTCGTCGGTGCAACCCAACGGGACATGTCGATCGAGCTGTTCGGTCAGGCGTTGCCCTCACCGCTGTTCATGGCGCCCGTGGGCGTGATCGGGCTGTGCGCGCAGGATGGGCACGGTGATCTCGCGACCGCGCGGGCGGCGGCGCGCACCGGCGTGCCGATGTTCGCCTCCACCCTGACCGTGGATCCGATGGAAGATGTGGCTGCGGAGTTCGGCGGCACCCCTGGCTTCTTCCAGCTTTACACGCCCACCGACCGTGAGCTGGCCGAAAGCCTGGTCAACCGCGCAGAGACGGCCGGTTTCAAGGGCATCGTGGTCACGTTGGACACCTGGATCACAGGCTGGCGCCCCCGCGACCTCGCGGCCAGCAACTTCCCCCAACTGCGCGGGCACTGCCTAGCCAACTACTTCACCGACCCGGTCTTCCGTGAGCGGCTGGGCAAGGATCCCCAGGAGGACCGCGACGCCGCGATCCTGAAATGGGCCCAACTGTTCGGCAACCCGCTCACCTGGGATGACCTGTCCTGGCTGCGGTCGATCACCACGCTTCCCCTGGTAGTCAAGGGAATCTGCCACCCGGACGACGCGCGACGCGCCAAAGATGGCGGCGTGGACGGCATCTACTGCTCCAACCACGGCGGACGGCAAGCCAACGGCGGGTTGCCAGCCCTGGACATGCTGCCCGAAGTCGCCGACGCCGCCGATGGCCTCCCCGTGCTCTTCGACTCCGGCGTCCGCTCTGGTGCCGATGTCATCAAGGCGCTAGCCCTCGGCGCTACCGCCGTCGGTATCGGCCGCCCCTACGCCTATGGCCTGGCTATCGGCGGCACCGCCGGCATCGCCCATGTCCTGCGCACGATCCTCGCCGAGGCAGACTTGATCATGGCCGTCGATGGCTACCCCCGGCTGGCCGATCTCACCCCGCAAACCCTCCGTCGCGTGCAGTAGAGACAACCAGCACCAGGGCCCACCGCCCCCGCCGGGAGCCGCCGCCAGGGGCCGTCCTGGCGGCGGCCGCACGGCTGGGTGTTAGTTCCCAGGTACCCGGACTGTCGCATGCAGCGGCAGGTCACGGGAAGACGGCCCGGCATAGACGGTCCGCGGGCCGCTGCCGACGACCCATTTCTGCTGCGCTGATGACCACGATGACAGGTCGTGCGGGGCCACGTGCAGGGTCAGCTCGGCCGACCGTCCGGGTGCCAGCTGGACACGCTGGAACTGCACCAGCTTGCGCACCGCCTGCTGGATCGCAGCGGGCAGCTGGGCGGATGGCCCGATATACACCTGCGGGACATCGGCTCCCGCGCGGTCACCGACGTTGGTGACGCGCAGCCTGACGTCGATGCCGCCGTGGCGCGACACCGACAGATCTAGGCCGGTGTAAGCGAACCGGGTGTAGGACAGGCCGAAGCCGAATGGGAACAACGGCGTCACGTTGTGCTCGTCGTACCAGCGGTAGCCCTCGAAGATGCCGTTGACCGCCATCCCGGTGATGGTCCGGTAACTGGTCGTGGCGCCGGCGAGGAACGGGCTGGGCCCCGCCACGCCCGGGTAGAGCGGGCAGTTCCCGGTGACTGATGTGTCCGTGCAGTTCGGATCGTAGCTCGGGAATCCGGTGGCATCAGCCGGGAAGGTGACCGGCAGCTTGCCGCCCGGGTCGGCCTGGCCCAGGAGCACATCCGCGGTCGCCTGGCCGCCTTCCTGGCCCGGGTACCACATCTCCAGGATTGACTTGACGGCCGACGCCCAGGGCATGAGCACTGGGTCACCGGTGTTGAGCACCACCAACGTGTGGGGGTTGGCCGCGGCGACGGCCTGGATGAGATCGTTCTGGTAGCCCGGAAGCAGCAGGCCGGCGCCCTGGTCGGAGCCGCCCCGGTCACTGCCCTCGGTGCCCTCGTCATAGGCGAAGAGGATCACCTTGCTGGCCGACTTTGCGGCCGTGACCGCGCGGGCGATCTGCTGGGCCTGGTTGTCGGGCGGCACCCAGCGCAGCTGGACCTGCGCGGGCGCTGTGCCGGTGACCAGGCGCAGGTCGAGGTGGACCTGCTGGCCGGGGCTGAGCGTGACCGAATAGGTAGCCTGCTGGAGCGTCTCGTTCGCGGGATCATGCGATCGGGCGCTCTCGGTCAGCGACGCGTACGACGTCGACGGTGCCGCCGGGTAGGCGCCGATGTTGATATCACGCGCATTGCCGGTACCGCCAGCGGCGAGGCCATCGGTGAACAGCTGCGCGGCCGCCTGGTTCGACGCGAAGATCTTGAGCTGCCAGCCGGTGCCGCCCGGGTTGGCGGGCGCGGTCAGCAGGCCGCTCCAGCGCCAGGCCGTGCCCGCCGGAAGCGATTTCGCACCCGTGTAGTCCACCGTGGTGTCGAGCTGGTCCGCCGCGGCACCCGCGCCGGTGTCCAGGACGGGCTGCGCGCCGCTCGCGACGGCGTCGGTCGTGGTCTGCTGGCGGAGCAGGCCGGGCTGGCCGGCGAACGCGGCGTCGGCGGGCGTGAGCGTCCAGTTCGGGTAACCGGCCGCCGGATCCGGCGCGGACAGCGCCGACGAAGGTGCGACCTGACCGTCAAGGTCATAGCCCGGCACGTAGGAAATGTTTGCGTGCGAGCCGGCCGCAGCGGCCAGCGCGTCATACGGTCCCTGCACTGTGTCGTACGGCGTGACGTGCGCGCTCCCGCCGCCGCCGGTGTAGGCGGCGATCGCGGTCGGCCCCATCACAACGACACCGCCGTGGCCACGTCCGGAGTAGTCGCCCGGGGAAAGCGGGAGCGCACCGCGGTCATTCTTGAGCAGTGTCGCGCTTTCCTCGGCAATCGAGCGAGCGGTGGCGAACTCGCTGGGCTGCAGGCTGGCGAGATCCGGCCGCGGCGGCACGTACGGGGCAGGCGTCCCGGTGAAATGTGAGCCGTACTGCGTGCCCTCGAGCAGGTCAGCCTGGTTCATGGTGCTGAGAATGTAGAACACGGCCTGGTCCAGGGTGCCCTTCCACTGGCTGGCGCTGATCGCCGGGTAGGCGGGGAAATCAGCGGTGGCCGGGACGGCCGGCGTGCCATCCGTCACCGCGTCCGCCAGGGCGGTGCCGAAGTGGCTTGTCCCCGCAGCGTTGCCGGGCTGCTCGATGTCAGTGCCGTAGTAAAGGTCGGTGGTCTGGTGCACCGCCCCCCAGTCTGACTGGACGAATCCGGTGAAGGCCAGCTGCTGGCGCAGGACGCTTTGCAGGGTTGTCGGGTTGCCGCAGCCATAGATGTCGTTGATGCGGTTATAGGAGCACATGACCGAGCCGGCGCCGGCCGCGATCCCGGCCGCGAAGGCCTGCAGTTCCGTTTCGTGCAGGGTCTGGTCGCCGATGGTCACGCTCGTGGACGAGCGGCCATTCTCGAAGTCGTTCTCGATGAAGTGCTTCAGCTCGGCGACCATGCCGGTGCTCTGCACGCCCCGCACCTCGCCGGCCACCAGCTGGCTGGCCAGGTAGGGGTCCTCGCCGAGTGTCTCGAAGTTGCGGCCCGCGGTCGGGTAGTTGACCTCGTTGATCATCGGGCCGAGCCACACGTCCTGATCTGTTGCCCGCCCGGCCAAGCCGACCGCGCGGCCGTAGCTGTCCGCCGCGGCCGGGTCGAAGGCCGCCGCCAGGCCCACCGGCGCGGGCATCGCGGTCTCGACGTGGCGCAGCCGGACTCCGGCCGGGCCGTCCGTCATCCGCAGCGGCGGGATGCCGAGCCGGGCTACGCCCGGAATCCAGCCCGCCTCGCCGACACAGCCCACCGCTGACGCCGCGCAGCTCGCGTTCGCGGCCGTGCTGTTCGGCGGATCACCCTCGCCGTGCACCATCCCGGCCTCTTCGCTCAGCGTCATCTGCGACACGAGCGCATGCAGATCCGCAGCGGTCAGCGTGCCCAGGCCCCACTGCGAATCGCCGTTCCCGGCAGTCGCCGGGCCCTGGGCGATCGAGGCCGCGTGCGCCTGACCCGGTGCCGCGGGCACCGCCGACGCTGAGCCCGCCACACTGACCACGAGGCTGGCCGCCAGGAAGAACGCGGCCACGAACGCGGCCGCACGTTTCCGATGAGCCTTTGACGATCCCATCCTTGCCTCCCAGGGGTCACACCAGTAATGCACTCACCGATCATGCGCCCGGCACAGCCATTGCACCGGCACCCAACTTGGGTCGGCCAGGTAGTCGATGACGTGCCTAAATGCACCTTACGCCGGGAGGCCCGAAACAAGCTGTTAATATTGGCCAGAGCGCCATAAACATTTTGTTAACACCCAGCCCGACTGTCCTGCTACGCCATCAGTTCCGCTATGCGGGAATGGGCGATCGCCAGCACTGCACCGGAACGGGGAATCCGTCGCCTCAGCGCATGAAAGCCATTATCTGCTTCCGTTCCGCGTACCGTTTATCCCGCTGATCGGCGGTAACATCCACCACCCCTGGTTCGGCGGCTGATTTCGTTAACGGTGGGCGGCCACGGCCAGTAGCGCCTGGGCACACATGTAGCCGTCACCGCAGGACCGCCTGTGCGATGGTGTCGGTCAGCCAGCGCTGCCATTGTGCCGGGCTCCAGCCGCGTTCGGCGGTGAGCAGCAGGTACACCTCGGGGCTGAGGAGGGTGAAGATGATGTCCGCGGCTTTCTGCACCGTCAGGCCCGGGCGCAGCGCCTTCTTGGCGGCGAGTATCTCCGCGAGGGTGCGGTGGGCGAGATAGCGCTCATGCTGGTTGGTCCGCCACTGCTCGGCCATTTCCGGGTCAGCGCCGGCCGCATCGCGCACGCTGGACAGCATCGGCGCCACCCTCCCGAAGATGACGCGGCTGTTCTGTAGCCAGACGCCGAGCGCGCGCCGGGCATCGGGTTCGTCGCGGACCTGCTGGACCCATGGCCGGTCCAGCAGCGGCACGGGCGCGTCATCACCTACCGCGAGCACGTCCATGACTTCCTTGAGGACCGTGCGCTTGTTTCCGAAGTGGAAGTAGACCGTCTGCACCGCCACACCGGCTCGTGCCGCGATCTGGCCGAGGGTGGTCGCCGCGTATCCCTGCTGCAGGAACTGCTCCCGTGCGCACTCGATGATGCGCCGGCGGGTGGCGCGGGCCTGCTCGGCGCGTCGGATGGCCTTGACAGGCTCTGTCACTCGCTAGAGACTACTCTAGTCAGTTTCACTAGAGCTGACTCTAGTAAGCCAAGGGGGTGGGGGCATGGACACGGCCCTCAGCGGTTTCCATCATGTGAAGCTGCCGGTGTCCGACATTCACCGCAGCCTGGAGTGGTACGAACGCGTGCTGGGCCTGCGAGTCCAGCTGGAGTTCGTCGAAGAGGGGGTACTCAAGGGGGTGGCGCTGGCCGATCCCGGCGAGACCGTGGCACTGGCCCTGCGGCATGATCCAGAGCGCGCCGCGAGCGTAGCCGGGTTCGATCCGGTGGCGCTACGCGTGCCGGCCTTTGACGCGCTGCAGGCGTGGAAGCAGCGGCTGGACGGCCTAGGTGAGCCGCACGGAGGGATCGTCGCCGGTCATGTGGGGTCGGTGATCGTCGGGCTGCACGATCCCGACGGCATCGAGATCCGGCTGTACCAGCCGGCAGGAGGGGAATCATGAGCTTCGACCCCAAGGGTTACGTGCTGCACGCCGATGAGGGCACGCACGTGTGGTTCCTGGACACGCGGATGAGCGTCAAGGCCGGCGGAGGGCAGACCAACGGCGCCTTCACGTTCCTCGAATGGTCGGCGCCCGCGGGGTTCGGGCCGCCGCTGCACCGCCATGACCGCGAGGACGAGGCGTTTTACCTGCTCGAGGGCGGCATCGAGGTCGACTGCGGGGATAAGCGGTGGCAGGCGGGCCCCGGCGACTTCGTCTTCCTGCCGCGCGGCATCCCTCATGCGTTCGTGGTGTCCGATGGGCCGGTCAGGGGTTTGCAGATCACGGCACCGGCCGGCTTCGAGCGGTTCATCGAAGAACTCGGCCGCCCGGCGGAGGGGCCGGGGCTGCCCGCCCCGGTGCCGCCGCCCGACGTGCCCTGGCTGATCGAGGTGAGCAGGAGGTACGGGATCGAGACGCTCGGGCCGCCGCCGGGCTGACCGTGGGTGGTCCGGTGCCGCAGGAGCGGCCTGGTTAACCAGCGTGTTCTCCGGAACCACGCCTCGCATCGCGCCGTAATCGAAGGTGACGCCCCGGATGAAGCGGGCGATGGTGTGGTGCCAGCCCGCCCGATCGCCGTCCTGGCAAGATGGCGGCATGGAACGTGTGCTTGGAATCGGTGGATACTTCATGCGGGCCGCCGACCCGGCGACCCTGGGCGCGTGGTACCGCGATTGCCTGGGCCTGGACGCCGATGAGAACGGCCTGTGGCGTCAGGAAGCCGGGCTGACGGTGTTCGCGACGTTCGAGTCCGAGACCGGCTACTTCGGGTCCCGCGCCCAGCAGACCATGCTCAACTTCCGGGTCCGCGACCTGGATGCGATGCTCGCGCAATTGCGCGCCCAGGGAGCGGACGTGGCTGAAGAGACGCAGGACATGGAGGGTGTCGGTCGATTCGGCTGGGTCACCGATCCCGAGGGCAATCGGGTCGAACTGTGGCAGCCCGCCTGACCGCGTCTTCACGCAGGCGGTGACGTGCTGGTGGCCCACTAGGTTGTCGAAGTGTGGCCCCGACCCCAATCGCGGGAAGGTCGTTAGACGGCCGGCTTACTGCTGAGGCGGTTTGGGGTCGCCGGCCCAGGGGCGGGAGATCGGAGGCCGTCGAACATGAGCGAAAGCAACCGGTCGGCCTGGTCTGCGTGCGGGGACGCGTATTCGCAGGCCACGGCGATCGCGTGCGACAGCCTGAGCAGGTCCGTGATGTCCGTGTCGGCACGCACTTCGCCGGCCTGCTGCGCGCGGGTCAGCAGCGGCGTCGCTGCCTCGCGAATCAGGGTGCTGCACGTGGAGAGCAACTCGGAATCCTTACCGAGCGTGGCCATCAGCGTCTTCGATAGGCTACGCTTCGTGGCGCCGAATTCGATCATGGCGCGCAGCCATGTGGCGAGCGCCTCGCCGGGCGAAGGTGAGTTGAGCAACTCGAGCGCCCTGGCGTGCAGTGCCTCGGCCTGGTCTCGGTAAACCGCCTCGAGCAGCGCCTGCCGGGTCGGAAAGTGCCGGTAGAGCGTGCCGATCCCGACGCCCGCGCGCCGCGCGATCTCCTCGAGGGACGCGTCATCGGCCGCGTGCTCAGCAAAGGTCGCGGCTGCGGCCGCGAGCAGCCGCTCGTGGTTGCGGCGTGCATCGGCCCGCATGGCGCAGGCCTGCTCCGGGCTGGACGTCTCTGTCGCGCTCATCGTCATCAACTTTAATAGGTTGCTAAACGGAGGTTCCCTCCGTATATTAATCGGAGTACACCTCCGGATACTACCTCAAGCCTCAGGGGAAATCCTTGTCTGCTCCATCACTGTCAGAAACCGTCGCGCCACCTCAGCGACGCACGCTCCGGCGCCGGCACTATGACCGTCCGGGCATCGCCCTGCTGGTGGTGCTCGGTGCTCAGCTCATGATCATCCTCGATATGACCGTCGTGAACATCGCGCTGCCGCACATCCAGCAGGGACTGCACTTCTCCGCGACCAGCCTGTCCTGGGTGCTGAACGCCTACACTCTGGCGTTCGGCGGGCTGCTGCTGCTCGGCGGGCGGGCGGGCGACATCCTCGGCCGGCTGCGGGTCTTCCTGGCCGGCATCAGCCTGTTCACCGTGGCCTCGCTGGCGGGCGGGCTCGCAACGTCGGCCGGGATGCTGCTGGCGGCCCGCGCGGCCCAGGGCATCGGCGGTGCGATGGCCTCGCCCGCCGTGCTCGCGATGATCGTGGGCAGCTTCGCGGAAGGCCGGGAGCGAACCCGTGCGCTCGGCATATACACCGCGGTGGTCACCGCCGGCGCGTCGCTGGGACTGGTGCTCGGCGGCGTGATCACCGAGTGGCTGTCCTGGCGCTGGGTACTGTTCATCAACGTGCCGATCGGGATCGCCGTCGTGGCGATCGCTCCCGTGTTCATCGCGGAGTCGCGGCGGCAGCCCGGCCGTTTCGACCTTACCGGGGCGCTGGCATCAACAGCCGGCATGACCTCGCTGGTCTATGCGTTCATCAGGGCTGCCGCCAGCGGCTGGGGCAACCGCCTGACCCTGGCGGCCTTCGCCGCCGCGGTCGTGCTGCTCGGAATTTTCCTGGTCACCGAGACCCGGGCCCGGCAGCCCATCACCCCGTTGCGGCTCTTCTCCAGCGTCGGCCGCTCCGGCTCCTTCGTCGCCCGGCTCCTGCTTGTCGCGGGCATGTTCGGCATGTTCTTCTTCCTCACCCAGTTCGTGCAGGACATCCTCGGTTTCAGCCCGCTCCGGGCAGGGATCGCGTTTTTGCCCATGACGGTCGCGCTGTTCGCCGTGTCGCGCGCCGCGCCCAGGCTGCTGGCCAGGTTCTCGCCGAAGGCCCTGATGCTCGCGGGCATGCTGCCGGTCATCGGCGGTATGGCGTGGCTGTCCATGGTCTCCCAGTCCACCAGTTACCTGTCCGGTGTCCTTGGCCCGATGCTGCTCTTCGGCACCGGAATGGGCGTGGTGTTCGTGCCGCTGACCATCGCTTCCCTGGCTGGCGTCCGGCCCGAGGACTCCGGCGCCGCGTCCAGCATGGTCAACGTGATGCAGCAGCTCGGCGGGTCACTCGGCCTGGCCGCCCTGGTCACCGTGTTCGGCAGCGCGAGCAGGAACGCCGCCGCGCACCCCCTGGCCGGTGCGACCCCGCTCGCGCAGGCACATCATGTGCTCACGCACGGCATGGCCACCTCGTTCCTGGTCGCAGCGATCTTCGACGTGTGCGCGCTGCTCGTGATCCTCATCACGATCCGCGGTCCCCAGGCGACGCCCGCCAGCGCCCCGGTCCGGGCATTGCCGGCCGAAGACTGAGGGTGCTCGACCCGCAGCAACGGGGCCGGGCGGGCAATCGCCCGGCCCCTACCGCGCAAGGAGCGGAGCCTCCGCCCCTTCGCCCCTGAGTGAGGGGGATGATGACAGCCAGGGAGGCAGCGACATGTCCAGCGCGCAGTTGTATGACACCATCGGAGCCACTTACACCGCGACGCGGTGCACCGAGCCGCGGATCGCCGCGCGGGTCTGGGCTGCGCTCGGCGATGCGCGGACGGTATTGAATGTCGGGGCTGGCACCGGCTCCTACGAGCCCCCCGGCCGTGACGTCACCGCGGTGGAACCGTCGGCGCTCATGCGTGCGCAGCGTCCCGCAGGCGCAGCGCCGTGCGTGGCTGCCGTCGCGGAGAGCCTTCCGTTCGAGGACCAGTCCTTCGACGCCGCGATGGCTTTTAGCACCGTTCATCACTGGCAGGACCCGATCGCGGGCCTGCGCGAGATGCGGCGCGTGGCTCGCCGCGTGGTGGTGTTCACGCACGACGCCAGTGGCACCGGATGGCGTCGCCGGTTCTGGCTGACTCGTGACTACCTGCCTGAGGTCGCTGACTTCAGCGTCGGCCGGCCTTCGCTGACCGAGCTGGCCCGCGCGATCGGAGCCCGGATGGAGCCGGTGCTCATTCCGTGGGATTGCGCGGACGGCTTCTTCGAGGCCTACTGGCGCCGGCCCGAGGCGTACCTGGACGATCATGTCCGTCGCGGAGTATCGGTGTGGGCCAGAGTCGGGCCGGAGGCCGAGCAGCGGGCAGTGCGCAGCCTCCGTGATGACCTTGTCTCAGGCCGGTGGGCCGAACGCAACCGCGACCTCGTCGCTCTCGATGCAGCGGAGCTTGGCCTTCGCCTGCTCGTAACCTGAACCCCGCCGCAGACTGGGTACAAGTTGCCGCCCACACCGGTTGGGCGACTAGGGATGCGGTGGCGCGTTACGTTTTCCGTCCCACCCCGCACATGCCGGGTACCTCGCCGTGGCCTGGGACGGGCTTGGCGTCGGGCCGCCAGCGCGTCAGGGGCACTATGCCGGGCTCTACCAGCTCCAGGCCCTCGAAGAACCCGGTGATCTGCTCTGGGCTCCGGGGATGGTATGTGTTGGCTGAATTTTCGTTGTAGTGCCGTACGGCCTCGTTGAAGGTCTCGCTGGTGCTGACACCGTCACTGAGGGCGAGATAGCTGCCAGGCGGTAGCGCTTCGAGCAGTCTCTCGATGATTGACTCCGGGCGGTCGGAGTCAGCGATCTGACCCACGATCCCCAGCATCATCAGCGCTACGGGCTGGGTAAAGTCGAGTGTCTTGGCCGCTTCGGCCAGGATCTTGCCGGTGTCGCGGAGGTCGGCGTCGATATAGTCGCAGGCCCCCTCCGGGGTGCTGGTGAGCAGAGCGCGGGCATGGGCCAGCACGAGGGGATCGTTGTCCACGTAGACGACGCGCGACTCCGGCGCGATCGCCTGGGCCACCTGGTGGGTGTTGTCGGCGGTCGGCAGGCCGGTGCCAATATCCAGGAACTGGCGGATGCCGGCCTGGCCGGCCAGGTAGCGGACCGCACGGCCCAGGAAGACCCGGTCAGCGCGCGCGAGCCGGGTTATGTCCGGGAACATCGCCATGACCTGGTCACCAACAGCGCGGTCGGCCGGGTAATGGTCCTGGCCGCCTAACCAGTAGTTCCAGACCCGGGCTGAGTGCGGCATGGATGTGTCGATCTCAGGCTCGCGGCCGACTGCGGACGGATCATCGGTCACGGGTCGCTTCTCCTCCCGGTGCCGTGATTGCGGGATATTGAGGCAAGCGTAGTTGGCTTGTGTCCGCGAGCCTGCGCCGAAGATCTACGGCATGACTCGGACCTGACATCTGAAACTACTATCCGAGAGAATACCTTTGGAGTATTCTCTCGGTTATGAGTGTTCCGCTGACACTGCTTGGCCTGCTTGAGCGGGGGCCAAGCCACGGATACGACCTGAAACGGGACTACGACGCGTACTTCGGCCGGGGCAGGCCGCTGCGCTACAGCCAGGTGTACGCGACCCTGTCCCGGCTGGCCAGGGACGGGAAGGCGGTCGCCGGGCCCGTCGAGCAGGAGGCCGGGCCCGAACGCCGGCGGTACGTCATCACCGAGGGGGGCGCCGCCGACGTGGAGCGGTGGCTGGCCGAGCCGGCCCCGCCGGAGCCGGACCTGACCAGCGAGCTGTTCGCCAAGGTGGTACTCGCCCTGATGCTCGGCCGGCCGGCCGACAGCTATCTGGACGCCCAGCGCGCGGCGCATCTGCAGCGGATGCGCGAGCTCACCGAACTCAAGCGGGACTCCGATCCACTCGGCGTGCTCCTCGCCGACCACGCGCTCTACCGTCTGGAGGCTGACCTGAGATGGATCGACCACACCGCGGCACGGCTGGACCTGCTCTCGCGAGCGGTGCGCCGGTGACCGCGGACCTCCCCGCCGTCGCGTCGGCCCCCGGAACTGCGAAAATCATCGAGGCCCGGAATCTGGAGAAGTCGTTTGGCGAAACGCCGGCGCTGCGCGGCGCCTCGCTGGGAGTCCGGCCGGGCGAGATCGTCGCGGTCATGGGGCCGAGCGGATCGGGCAAGTCCACCTTGCTGCACTGCCTGGCGGGCATCCTGGTCCCCGAGCATGGGCAGGTCTGGTTCGGCGGGCAGCGGCTGGACAGCCTGAGTGATGACCGGCGCAGCACGCTGCGCCGGGACCGGTTCGGGTTCGTGTTCCAGTCCGGTCAGCTTGTCCCCGAACTGACGGCGGAAGAGAACGTCGCGCTGCCCCTGCTGCTGGGCGGCATCCGCCGCGGCCCGGCGATGACGGCGGCCAGGAAGTGGTTCGGCCCGCTCGGCCTGGACGGGTTTGAGGGCCGAAGGTCCGGGGAGCTGTCCGGCGGGCAGGCCCAGCGCGTCGCGCTGGCCCGCGGCCTGGTCGCCGGGCCCGAGGTGCTGTTCGCCGACGAGCCGACCGGCTCTCTGGACTCGGTGTCCGGGGAACTGGTGATGGACCTGCTCACGGCCGCCGCCCGCGAGCACGGCACCACCGTCATCCTGGTCACCCACGACGCCCGGGTCGCCGCCTACGCCGACCGCGAGGTCGTCGTCAGGGACGGCAAGGTCAGCACGCTCACCGGGGCCGAGGCATGATGGGGCTCGGGCTGCGGCTGGTGCTCAGCGGCGGCCGCGAGGCCGTCACCCGGCTGATCATCCTGGCCGCCGCGGTCGGCGTCGGCGTTGGCCTGCTGCTGACCGCCGTGGCCGGGACCAACGCGGTCACCACCTGGAACAACAGCCACGCCTGGTTCTGGACCGGCACCTCGTCCGTGCCCGCGGGCCCGGCGGCGGGCGCCGCCCCGCTGTGGTGGCACCCCAGCGCTGACACCTTCGACGGCCAGCAGATCAACCGCTTTGACGTGGCCGCCACCGGTGCTTCGTCACCGGTGCCGCCGGGCATCCGCCGTGACCCGGGACCGGGCCAGTACTACGCCTCGCCCGCGCTCGCCGCGCTGCTGCGATCCACCCCGGCGAACCAGCTGGCCGGCCGCTACCCCGGCCGCCTGGCCGGCACGATCGGCGACGCCGCGCTGCCGTCGCCGAACTCGCTGATCATCATCATCGGCCACACCCCGGCGCAACTGGCGGGCACGCCCGACAGTGTCCGGGTGACGTCGATGGCCACGACGGTGCCCGGCCGATTTGACCACCGGTTGAACCCTAAGGGCGTCGCCTACATGCCGGTCAACGCGGGAATCGAGTCGAGCGGCATCGACCTCATCCTGTCGGTCGTGGCGCTGGGCATGCTGACCCCGGTGCTGATCTTCATCGCCACCGCGACCCGGCTGTCGGCCGCCCGCCGCGAGCAGCGGTTCGCGGCGATGCGCCTGACCGGCGCGACCCGCAGGCAGGTCTCCCTGCTCGCCGCCACCGAATCGACGGCGGCCGCGGTCCTGGGGGTGGCGGCCGGCTTCGGGATCTTCTTCCTGCTGCGTACCCCGGTCGCGGGCATCCCGTTCTTCGGTGAGCCGTTCTTCCCCAGCCAGCTGTCGCTCAGCCCGCCAGACATCCTCGCGGTCGCGATCGGCGTGCCCGTGGCCGCCGCCGTGGCGGCCCGGCTGGCGCTGCGCCGGGTGCACATCTCCCCGCTCGGCGTGGCCCGCCGGACAACGCCGAAGCCGCCCCGGGCCTGGCGGACGCTGCCGCTGCTGGCCGGACTCGCCGAGCTTGGCTTCTTCGCCGTCCGTGGTGGCCAGCTATCCGTAGGCGCGGAGACTCAGGTGCTCGGGTCCGGGTTCCTGCTCATCCTCGTCGGCCTGATCATCGCGGGCCCGTGGCTCACCATGGCCATGGCGCGGGTCATGGCCCGGCGGACCAGCCGCCCCGGCGCGCTGATCGCCGCCCGCCGTCTCGCCGACGACCCGAGGGCCGCCTTCCGCGCCGTCAGCGGCCTGGTGCTCGCCCTGTTCATCACCACTGTGGCCGTGCTGGCCATCACCACGCAGGACACCAAGGACCTCACGCGGTTCGGCAGCGCCGCCGAGGCGAACGTGCTGACGGACCAGCTGGCAAACCAGTCGTCCGGCCCAAACCAGTCGTCCGGCCCAAACCAGCCGTCCGGCCCAAGCCAGTCGTCCGGCATTGCGTCCACAGGCCCGGGACCGGCCGCGCCCGCCGCGGCGCTCACGGCACAATTGCGCGGGATTCCCGGCGTCCACGGGGTGGTCGTGGTCCGCGCGGACCCGAAGCTGAATATCCCCGGGACATTTCACGGCCTCGGCACCAGTCAGTTCGGCCCCCCCAGTCCGGTTCCGGCAGGCGTGGTCTCGTGTGCGCAGCTCGCGACCGTGCCCGCCCTTGGCCGGTGCCCGGCCGGGGCGACAACGGCGGCGTTCCCGGAAAGCGGGTTCGGCTTCGGCGAAAATAACTCCCTGTTCGGCACGGACCCCACCGGGATCACCTGGCCGGCCGCGAACGTCCCGGTCTCGCGGCTAGACAGCCTCGGGGTGGACGCCATCAACGTGGCGACGAACGGCACTGTGCCAGCGATCGAACAGGCCAGGACGGTGCTTGAGAACGCACGCGCATATCCCAGCGTCAGCGCGCCGTCCACCCTCGGCGACCTGATCGCACAGGATGATTCCACCAACAACGCCTACCGGCAGCTCGCGAACACGGTGATCCTGGTCAGCCTGCCGATCGCCGGCTGCACGCTCGCCGCGGCCATCGCGGCCGGGCTCGCCGACCGCAAACGGCCGTTCAGCCTGCTGCGCCTCACCGGCGCCCGGCTCGCCATGCTGCGCCGTGTCGTCGCGCTGGAGAGCGCCGTCCCGCTGCTCGCCGTCGCCGCCGTCGCGATCGGCACCGGATTCGCCGCCGCCGCGGAGTACGCCTCCGTGGCGCAGCACCACCCGATGGTGGCGCCCGGCGCGGCGTACTACCTCATCACCGCGGGCGGGATCCTGGTGTCCCTCGGCATCATCGCGGCCACCTTCCCGCTGCTGGCCCGCATCACCGGACCCGAAGTCGCGAGAAACGAATGAACCTGCTTCCCCGTATTAGCCGTTGCGGGGACGAGATGCGCTTGCCAGAATCGGCGCGTGCTGCAGATAGGGCTGATCGCTTTGGGTGTCAGCGACGTCGGGCGGGCGGCGGCGTTCTGGTGTGAGGCGCTGGGCTACGAACTGCGCGAGGACGGGTTCGGGGGATGGGCAAAGGTGCTCGTACCGCCCGGCGGCGCCGGAACCAAGATTGCGCTGCAGCGCAGCGAGACCGCACCGCAGGAATACCCGCGCCTGCACCTGGACCTGCACGTGGCCAATGCTGCTGAGCAGGAGGCTGAGTCGGCGCGCCTGGTGTCGCTGGGGGCCGGGCGGGTCGACTGGGACAGATATCCCGACGACGCAGACTTCATCGTGCTGGCAGATCCGGACGGCAACCGTTTCTGCATCGTTAACCTCAGCCACGAGCACGGCTGAGTGAACCCAGAAACGAGCAGCCAGGCAGCGCCATGGATTCCCAAGGCCAACGCCTCCCGTGCTGCCCGATATTGTCATGTCGCCACAGCGCGCACCCAGGGCGGCAGAAGCGGCCGCCCGGTCAGCTCTCCATGACAGGCTCGAGGAATTCCAGCCGGTTTCCGTACGGGTCCTCACTGTAGAAACGGCGCATCCCTGGGAAATCTTCGTCGAAGAGGACCGGGGCGCCCGCGGCGCGCAGCCGGCTGGCCCAGGCGTCCACGTCATGGACCAGCAGGCCCGGATGGGCCTTGCGGGCCGGGCGGAAGTCGTACTCGACGCCGAGATGCAACTCGATGCCGTGGCCGCGGAACCAGCAGCCTCCGCGGGCGGCAAGTGCGGGAGGCTTAGCGATTTCCTGAAAGCCCAGCACCCCGCTGTAGAAGCCGCGAAGCGTGTTCTCACTGCCGGCCGGGCACGCCAGCTGCACGTGATGGATCATGCCACCCTCCCACGATTACCTTGATATCAAGATACACGGGCGGAGGTCGG
>JAWWPY010000534.1:0-11784 GCA_033854735.1 Streptosporangiaceae bacterium
GTGGCCTGGGCGGCAGTGTCGCTGGAGGCGTTGGTCAGGTACGGCGTGACGGTGGCACCGTTGGCCGTGCCCGTCCCGGACAGGGAGAACGTGACGGGGTCGGCGGTCTGCGCCGTGTTGAGCGCGACGATGGCCACCGAGCCGTCGGTGTTCTTGAACGCGGTCAGGTCATCGGCGCTGTTGGAACTCGTGGCGGCGATGCGCACCGCGCCCGGGCGGATGAACCGGCTGTAGTTGGCGAAGGCCCAGAGCCGGCCCGAGGAACTGATCGACAGGCCCGCGGGCAGGCCCGCCGCGCTGTAGCTGAGGGTCTGGCCGGCCGCCGAGTCGGACGCGTGGATCGGCACGCTCGCGGCCGTGCCCGTGGCGCCGGCCTGGTGGCCCGGGTTGGTCACGGTGACCGTGTTGCCAGCGCTGGTCGAGCCGGCCGGGATGTCGTAGGTGACCAGGGAACGGGCCGGGACGGTCGCGGTGAACGCGCCGCCGCTGACACCGATCGTGGCCTGGGCGGCAGTGTCGCTGGAGGCGTTGGTCAGGTACGGCGTGACGGTGGCACCGTTGGCCGTGCCCGTCCCGGACAGGGAGAACGTGACGGGGTCAGCGGTCTGCGCCGTGTTGAGCGCGACGATGGCCACCGAGCCGTCGGTGTTCTTGAACGCGGTCAGTTCTTCGGCGCTGTTGGAACTCGACGCGGCGATGCGCACCGCGCCCGGGCGGATGAACCGGCTGTAGTTGGCGAAGGCCCAGAGCCGGCCCGAGGAACTGACCGTCGAGCCGTTGATCTGGATCAGGCTCTCGTTGTCGCCATTGGTCGACGGGGTGGCACTGCCCCACCAGTACAGGAACGCGCTCAGGTTGGCCGCGGTGAGCCCGGTATAGATGTGCTGTGCCCACGTCAGCCCGGACGCGCTGGTGCTGTCGTCCCAGGCCGGGTCCCAGGTCTCGAAGGTCGACCACTCGGTCTGCCACGTGGGCTTGGTCCAGCCCGGCAGCGCCGAAGCGGGCGCCTGTGTGTAGCCGTGGCTGGTGAACAGCTTCACGTAGGAGTTCGCGGTCGCGTCGCTCTCGATGGCGCTGGCGTACTGGGACGCGTAGTCCCAGCCCTCCGTGGCGCAGCATTCGAGCTGGGTGGACAGGCCCGAGCCGGCCAGGGCGGGGCCGAGCACATCGGCGAAGTTCGCCGTCTGAGCCGGGGTCAGCACCATGCCTGAGTAACCGGGCGCCAGGTTGGCCTCGTTCTCGAAGCCGAGGTAACTCAGCGGCACCCCTACGGCCGCGTAGTCCTTGGCGTACTGCACCAGGTAGTTCGCGTAGGCCTGGCGCCAGTCGCCGCTGGCACAGGTGGCGCCGGGCACGCCGCACAGGGTGCCGCCATTGATATCGGAATTGTTGGTCTTCATGAACGGCGGGGCGCCCCACGCGTCGGCGAAGATGTTGCTGACGCCGTAGCTGCCGTGGATCTGGGTAGCCAGCCACTCCTGGCCCTCGTCGTTGCCCAGCGCCCGGTACGCCGGCGTCGCGGTGGGGCTGCCCGGCGCGGTCGGCTCGATGGTGCCCGCCGAGTCCGACGGGATCTCGTTGCGCAGGATGGTCAGGCCCGCCCCCGAGGCCGGGCTGAACAGCAGGCTGAGCGCCTGCTGCTGGGCGGCTGCCGGCAGGTTCATGATGGTGGCGGCCTGGTAGAAGCCTTCCGAGGCGCCGAATCCGGCGATGGTCTGGAAGGTCGTCGCCCCGTTGATCGTCGCCGTGTCCGCCGCGGCTGCTGGGCCGGCCACCGCGGCCAGCCCGGCCGCGCTCATCACGAGCGTGACCGCGCCCGCCAGCGCCCGGAATGCAGCGCGCCGCGGCACTCTGGGCCTGGTGCGGGGAGTCAGCACGGGACCTCCGTTGGAGCGAATGGGGTTTAGGTGCAGGCGGTGCCGTTGACCGCGAAGGCGGTGGGCGCGGCATCGCTGCTGGTGAAGGTGCCGGTGAAGCCGATGGTGACCGAGCCGGCCGGCGCGATGGTCGCGTTGTAGGACTCGTTGACGGCGGTCACGTTCTCACCCGACTGGGTGAAGCTGGCCGTCCACATACTGCCGATCTTCTGGTCGCCGGGGAAGGTCCAGGTCAGCGACCACGGGCTGATCGGGCTGCTGCCGGTGTTGGTGAGCACGATCTGGCCCTGGAAGCCGCCGACCCAGCTGTTGGTCAGCGAGTACACGGCCCGGCAGGCCGCGGGGGCGGCGGAACCGGTCGGCGGCGGCGTGCCATTCACCGCCCCGGGCAGCGGGAACTGGATGCCCGCCAGCAGCGACTGCTTCGCGGCGCTGACCGGCGTGGCGTCGTAGCCATTGTCGAGCAACGCGAAGGAGTCCTCGCCGTTGAGGGCCCAGTAGGTCCAGCCCATCGCGGGGTTGCTCTTGATGTAGGACACCAGGCTGGAGAACCACTGGCCCTGGGAGCCCGCCGCGGTGCTCGACACATCCGCGGCCGTGTTGTCGGTGCCGAACTCGCCGACCCACAGCGGCGCGGTGTTGGAGGTGTAGAGGTAGCCCCAGTACTTGGCCCACACCGCGTCCAGGCTGGCCGGGGTGGTCGAGGAGTTGAACCAGGTCTGCTGGAACAGGTCCGGGCCGTAGTCATGGGCGGAGTAGACCACGTGACCGGCGGAGCTGAGCGTGACCGGGAACTGGCCGGCCAGCGCGAGGTCGCCGCCCCACCAGGTGGAGTCCATGCCGCCGGAGGAGTTCGGGGTCTCGCCGATGCCCTCGCAGAAGATCAGCGAGTTCGGGTCAGCGGCCAGGATCGCGTTGCCGGCCTGCTGGTAGGCCAGCCTGACGTCGGTGGCCGCCACGCCGGTGCCCCAGGTGGCGCCCTGCGCGTAGGTGTCCCCGGCCGGGGTGTGCGGCTCGTTGCGCAGGTCGAAGCCGATGACCGTGGGGTTGCCCGCGTACCTCCTGGCCAGGGTGGCCCAGTCGTTGACCCAGGCCGAGCTGGGGTAGGCGCTGGTGTACCAGAGGCCGTTCGCCTCGGCCGTCTCCCCCGCCTCGGACCGGTGGTTGTCCAGGATGACCTTCAAGCCGTCCTGGCCGGCGTAGGCGATGATCTTGTCCAGGATCTGCAGCGAGTTGAGCCCCGCGAGGTCGGTGTTGATCGGGCCGGTGGCGTTGTACTGGCTGAAGTTCTGCGGGATGATCGGCGTCTCCACCATCTGATTGGAGAACGGGATCCGGATGGTGTTGTAGCCCAGGTTCTTGATGTCGTTGATGATCGCGTGGTAGTCCTGCGCCCACAGGCCGTGCGCGATCTCGTCCGGGGTCTCGAAGCCGTACCAGTTGATTCCGGCGATCCGCACCGGGTTCCCGCTGGAGTCCAGGATCTGGTTGCCGCTGGTGTGCCAGTAGCCGGAGCCGACACCGGCCGCGGGGGCGGCCGGAGCAGCGGGCGCGTCCAGCGCGCTGGTGGCCGCGTGCACCACGGCGGTGGCCCCAGCCAGCCCGGCGGCCACCAGGGCCAGGGTGCCGGTGAGCGCCGCAACAGCAGAAGGTAGCCGCATCCGTGTCTCCTCGGGGACGGGCCGGGTCAGCCCCGGGTCAGGGTGAGGGTGGTGATCGAGTAAGGCGCCGCGGTGGCCGCCGCCGCCCGGCCCGCGGGGCCCGACAGCGTCTGCACCCCGGAGCTGTGCTGGCCGTAGAACAGGACGGGCGCGGACGGTGCGAGCCGGTAGCCGCCGGCCGCCAGGTCGATGCCGTAGCTGTTCGCCGGGTCGTCGTTGATGATCATCACCCGCAGCTGGCCGCGGCCGGTCCGGGCCGCGAACACCTGCACCAGGCTCTGGCTCGAGCTGGCCGCCACGAGTGTCGTGCCGGGCTGGATGAACCGGCTCAGCATCTGCAGCCCGTAGTAGGCCGGGAACGGGGTCTCCGCCGTCGGCTCGCAGACCTGCGCCCCGCCGCCCGCGGCGCCGGGGAGCGTGCCGCACGTGCCATCCGACAGCACGCCGTAGTCGCCGTAGTCCGCCGATCCGGCCAGCGCCGTGCCGTTGTCGCCGGAGGTCACGATGCCGTTGTGGATCTGCCACCAGTCCACGTTCGAGACTCCGCTGCGCAGCCAGGTCAGGTAGTCCTGCTCCAGGTAGAGAGCGTTGACGACGCTGAGGGTCTGCTTGCCCGGGTTGGAGGACACCGAGTTAGTCTCGGTGATCATGATCGGGAGGCTGGCGTTCCCCGCCCAGGTGGCGAACTCGGCGCGCAGCGCGGTGACCGCCGCCGGGATCTGGGCGCTCGAAGCGAGCAGGCCGGCGTCGGTCGGGCCGGGCGGCGTGATGTTGCTCGGGTTCTGCGGGTAGAAGTGCACGTCGGCGAAGCCGACCGTGTTACCCGGTGGTTGGCTGGCCAGCGCGGTCAGCACCGTCTGGTTCCAGGACTGCGGGCTGGTCACGGGGTTGGTCACGCCGTCGGGCCAGTTGTTGGGCGCGCCCGAGGCAGTGAGCACGACGCCGACCGAGATGTGCGGGTCGACCGCCTTCATGGCCGAGATGTAACTGGCCACGTTGGCCGCGTAGGCGGCGGGACCGCAGTTGTAGGTCTGGCCCGGCTCGCTGCCCAGGATCACCGGGCCACCCGTCGGGGTGGTGGTGCAGTGCGCGTCGGCCTCCCAGTCGGCGCCGTAGGTGCCGTTGCCGTAGAGCTCGTTGCCGATCTCCCAGTACTTGATGCCGTAGTGGTGCTCGACGTTGGCGTAGCGCACCCAGTCGGCGGCGATCTGCGCGCCCGTCTCGGCCGAGCCGTCCCGCTGCCCGATGGTGTCGCCGGTCCCGTAGTTCACGGTGACCATGGCCTGGGCACCCGCCTGGTGGATGACCGACATGAACTGGCCGAAGCCCACCGCCTCCGCGTAGTTTCCGATCACGTCGGTGTTGGTCTTCCAGTTGTACTGGTCCGACTCGCTGCCACCGGGCACCCGGACCAGGCTGATCCCGGCGCCGCGGAGCAGCCCGGGCACCTGGCTGTCCAGCAGGCTCCCGTCATAGGTCGAGCCGTTGATCCCGATGGCGATGCCGGGCACCCTGGCCAGCGACTGCGCCGGCGTGATGGTGATCTGGTCAGCCGGCGCGGCCGGCGCGGCCGAGGCGGCCGAGGCGCTCAGGCCGGCGGCGCCTGACGTCGCCACCGCGAGCACTCCGGCGAGCGGGGCGATAAGCGAAATGGCCACGATCCGCCGGGGCAGCCGGTCACGCACTGGCATCGCTTCCTCCTCGACGCGGGCACCAGTACCGTCGCGGCCGGACCCTGGGCCGGGCGCCGCTGAGCGGGCGCCCGGCCGCCGAGCGGACCGTGTCGGGGTCGGGCCCGCGCCGCCGTGACACATGCCAGCCCCGGCGGACGCCGACCCGACCGGAACGTATCCGAGCGGGCCGCCGGCCGGTCAAGGTGGCCTCGGCCCACTACCCCCACGCCCGGTCTTTCCGCTGGTCATGAGCGGCGAGGGGTCGTTGGGGGAATGAAAGTACCTGAAACCACGGAGGTGGCCGGCCGGGCCGGACCGCCCCGGCGGCCCGGCGGCACTAGAGTTTCCCCGTGACCGAGCGGGATCTGGCCCAGATCGTCGAGGCCGGCTGGGCGGAGGCGCTCGAGCCGGTGGCGGGACGCATCGCCGCGATGGGCGACTTCCTGCGGGCGGAGATCGCCGCCGGCCGCCGGTACCTGCCCGCCGGCGACCGCGTGCTGCGCGCGTTTCAGCAGCCGCTGCGCGACGTGCGGGTGCTGATCGTCGGCCAGGATCCTTACCCCACCCCGGGCCACCCGGTGGGCCTGAGCTTCTCGGTCGCGCCCGAGGTGCGGCGGCTGCCGCCCAGCTTGCTCAACATCTTCCGTGAGTACTCCGAGGATCTCGGTTACCCCAAGCCAGCCAACGGTGACCTCACTCCGTGGGCGGAGCGGGGCGTGCTGCTGCTGAACCGGGTGCTCACCGTGGCGCCTGGCCAGCCCGGCTCGCATCGCGGCCAGGGCTGGGAAGAGGTCACCGAGCAGGCCATCCGGGCCCTCGCCGCCCGGCCGGCGCCGCTCGCCGCGATCCTCTGGGGACGCGACGCCCGTAACCTGGCGCCGCTGCTCGACGGTGTGCCCCTGGTCGAGTCGGCCCACCCCAGCCCGAACTCCGCCGACCGGGGATTCTTCGGCTCCCGGCCGTTCAGCCGGACCAACGCCCTGCTCGTAGCCCGCGGTGCCGACCCCATCGACTGGAAACTGCCGTAAGCCGGCTGGCCTGCCCGATCTGACCTGCCTTGGCGGGTGGTTTCGGAAGCAGCAGACCAATACCGGTCATTGAATGATCCGCTCAGCGAGTTCTGGGCCAGCGGGCTCGCCTGTTACCCTCCGAATATGGCATTCCGGCGGAGACGGCGGGTTGTCGCGGCGCAGTCCGATGTTGATGCCGAGGACCCAGCTGACGGCCCTACCACCCCGACACCACTGGACGAGGTGTGGTCAAAGCGGCGGAAATGGGGACGGCTCCGCCGAGGCCTCCACATGATCGTCGAAGCCTTAGTGAAAGGGTGGCTTGAGTACTGGCAATAGCGCCCGCTACCGGGACCGCCCCCTTGCGGGCAATGAACGCGCTCTTGCCCTAGATCTTGGTCGAGCCGAACGCCGCACCCTTGGGGGTGGATCGAGGCTCAGGCGCCCAGGCCGTTCATAGCGTGATCGAGGCGGAGGCAGCACAGGCCTGACCAGCCTGGTGGCCACGCGCACACGAGTATCCCAGCCGCGTAACACCTGGCGATGAGGCCGTCGCGGCTCCGTGCGGCGGCCTTGTGCCGCATGTTCAATAAGTGCTGATCCACGGTGCGGACGCTGATTCCCAGTGCCTGGGCGATCTCCGAATTCCGCTGGTCCCCGGCGACAAGAAGTAGGACATCGATCTCCCGCCTGGTGAGGTGCTGGGCATCCGAGTGGCAGCTACAGGACAGTTGCACACTCCTACGATGTTCCATGATCACCCCGTGGTCGCGGCCCCGCCCCCCGGCTACTGTCGCAACGAGCCAGCACCTACTGTAACAAGGCGGTCCAGAAAATCAGTAATTTAACGGATGCGCGCGGCTCGACGAACGGCGCATGCTGAAGTCAGGCAAGCCGATCACATTGACGACGTTATTTGGCGCTTCGCCAGGCGGCCAGCTCGCAGATAACCTGACGGTCCGAGCAGATTCTGTAATGGCGCATCAAGCCAGGCACTGAGTCAGCGTCGGCATTACGGTGCGGCTGATTAGAGGCACAGATGTCCTCTTGGTGTTCATCGCAGTAACCCATAAATGACAGCTCGTATTCGGCCTGAGGGCCGAGTGCGGAGGTGCGGAAGGGAGATAGCGGATGAAGAAGCACGTGCTGCTCTTCGACAGCGACTGCGCGGCCTGCTCGAAGGTCGCTCGCACGGTTCAGGAACTCGCGGTAACCGATCTGGAGGTTCTGACGCTTCGGGACCCGCCGGTGGCGGAGGCTCTCGACCAGGCCGGCCTGACGGCCCCCGACCGTCCGTCGCTGCTGGTCACCGGCGACGGTGATGTGCGGCTGCTGAGCGGGTGGTCGATGCGTAGGCGACTGGCAGGCATTGTGGGCTGGCGGCGTGCCCGGACGATCACCCGGCTGTTGATCTCGGAGTGGCGGGCGCGGCGGGCCAGAGAGGCTGAACTGGCCAGCCCGTCTCGCCGCCGTGCAATCGGAACCGCCGTGGCCGGCGTCGCGGGCTGGGCCATGCTTCCCCGCCTGGCCGCGGCACGGCGCTTGGCCCCCCCGAAGCCGAGCTATGTCCCGGCCGCTGAGGCCGACGTGAAGCGGGCCCTGGCATCCGGCCCCGTCCGGCGCGCTACACGGACCTGGGGGCAACCCCAGTCACAGGTCGTGGAGCTGATGGAGGGGTCGGAACGGATACTCGTGTTCTCTCATGGCGACGGTGAAAGCCGGATGATCACCGTCGTTGATAACTCTGTGAACGCTCGGCAGGGTGCGCCCATATCCCTGAGCATGGGCAAATCACCCTCGGCGGAACACGGCATACGGTACTACACGGTCGACGGCGTTCCGTTGCTCGATATCAGAGTAGGTGCGGGCGGCACCTCGACACTGGTGCCCCTTGCTCAGAGCAGTAATGTCAATAAAAGCGTACCTGAGGTACCCGACTTTAGCCTTGGGTGCTGGCTTCTATGCATGCACAAGGATGGCATCTATCCTACGCTCGGATGCGAAGCTGCCTGCGATGCATGTTTCGCGCTTATGAGCACTCTCACTTGTGCACATTGCCTCGCATGCGCCGGGGGCGTAAAGGCGGTCACATGCGCAAGAAGATGCCCATAGGCAGGGTGAATAGAATAGTAATGTCAAGCGCATCTTAAGCTGGCAATAGCCCACCGCCATGTTTGTGACCATATCATTTACTTCACAGAGCTGTGCGACCGCTGGCCTGGCGACTGCCTCCCAGAAGACCTCAAGCCGGACGGGCCGGATCGTCAACTACGCGCACCGGCGCTGCCTCGGCGCCTACGCGTAAGGTCTCGGTGACGGGATAAGATCCAGCTCCGGTCCTACAACGGCCACAGCAACCAGAGCTGGATGCCTTACCGCTGAGTAATACGGTCGGCCGGAGCCTTACGATCCTCGTCGCTAGGCTCACAGAGGGGTCGGCACGGTAAACCTAGGGTCTCCTGCTTTGTTGCTGAGATCCAGGCACCCTGCGAGACTGAGGGGATGGCATTGCCGAGCATTCTGTTCCTTCCCGAGCATCACTATGACTATCGGATATGGAACGGCATACCATCCAGCCTCAGCGACCACTGCCAGGTTGTCCTTTATGATCGGCATGAGCCGATGCCCTGGGCAGAATTGGCCGGTCCGGCGTTCCTCGGCGCCGTTCGCCGCCTCGCGCCAGGCCAGTGCTTCGACGTGGTGGCCGCGGCCGGCGAGGCCGCTCGTTTGGCATTTAGCGTCGCCTCCGGTGGCCTCGCGAAGGGGGTGGTGTTTTTCCAGCCCTTCCCCGATCGCCACCTCGAGGAGGTCACGGTGGATCTGCCCGCGCAGGAGGTGGTTGAGGCGGCGGCCTGGATCGCGCCCGTTCTGGGGGCCCTGCACCAGCCCGATCCCGCGCGGCGACGGGAACTGGTCGTCGAGGCGTGGCGAGACCGTTACGGCCCGCACCTCGCGGCTGGCGATCTAGAGCTTGCCTGTCAGGTCATCGGCGATCACACCGAAGAGCTCCTCGCTTCGGTTAAGGACGTGGCCGCGGCCGCCGAAGCCGGAGAAGATATGTCGTGGCCGAGCCCGCCGTGGATCGACCGGCTGGGGGAGATCGATATACCAGTCACAGCGGTGGTATCGAAGCTCGCCCTTGGGCTGGGCCAGGCCGTGGCCAGGAGGGCACGGGAAGGCCACGTCATCGAGGCACAGGCGTATACCGACCTGGTGTGGCTCGAAGACCGGGTCACGGCGGTAACGGCGCTCAGGCACATGCTCGATCGCCTGAGCTGACCGATGGCCGGTCAGTTCTCGCGACCAAGGATGCCATGCCCGAGGCCAGTTCAAGCTGTGGCCCGCGCGGCCGCAGGTTGAACTAACGCCGACGGCGGCGGCAATTCCAGCGTCGCGTCCTTGCGCAGCAGCCGCTGCAGGGCGGCCCGGGCTCCCACGGGCCGCCCCGGCCCGGGCCGTTGGCCGCCCCGGCCCCGTCAGCCGCCCGCGAGCGATTGCAGATGGGCTTCGTATCCAGCGCCGTAGGGGGTGGGGTCACCAACCCAGTCGGTGACCAGCGCCGGGCCCTGGGAGCAGTCCCAGTTGTTCCAGGTCCACGCCAGGTAGCTGATGTGCTGGCTGTCCATCCAGGTCATCAGCGGGTTGATGTATCCGTCCGCGCAGTCGTTCTCGCCCATCTCGCCCGCGACCACCGGCACTGACGCGGCGACCGGGGCGATCTGACTGGTCCAGCAAGCCAGCGTGGCGCACGTGTTGAAGTTGTACGAGTGCCAGGAAGCGGCCAGGTTGTGGTCGGGATCCGTGGGCTCGTGGGACAGCCACTGGGTCAGGTCGTTGGAGTACTCAATGCCGCCCAGCATGATCACGTTGTTCGCGCCGGCCGCGCGGACCGCGCTGACCAGGGTCTGCATCCCGGCGACGGTGTAGGAGATGCCGACGCAGGAACTGCCGCCGGACAGCCAGCACTGCCAGCCCTCGGTCTCGTTGAAGTTGTCGGCTCGCGACGGGTAGGGCTCGTTGAACAAATCGAAGATCACCGCATCGTTGCCCTTGAACGCGGTGGCCACCGATGTCCAGAACGGCACCGACTGCGCCGCGTCGGGCATCGGCTTCTGGCAGGTCGCCTGCGCCGACGGGCAGCCCGAGGAGGTGCCCGTGTACACCCCGTCGGTCCAGTGCAGGTCCAGGATGGCGACGATGCCGTTGTCGCCCAGCAGGCTGACGTAGGCCTCGACCGCGGCCTGGTAGGTGGCGCCCGCATAGGCGGAGTTGACGTAGGACTCGGCGTTCCAGCAGGCCTCGTTCAGCGGAACCCGGACCGCGGTGATGCCCCAGCTCTTCATCGCGGTGATCGACGCCTGGTCCATCGGGCCGTTCCACAGCCCGGTGCCCTGCACGCAGCCGAACTCGCCGCCTGAGCGGTTCACCCCGTGCAGCACCACCGGGGTCCCGCTGGCGCTCACCAGCTGGTTCCCGGACACATGCAGTTGCGGGGCCGTGCTCGTCGCCGACACCGCCGCCACGGCCACCGGCGCCGACGTCCCGGTGACGCCGGCGCTGTCGAACGCCTCCGCGGTCAGCGAGTAGTAGCCGGCCGGCACGCTTGGCCAGGTGACGGCGTACGGGCTGGCGGTCGCGGTGCCGATGAGCACCGGGGTGTGTGAGGTGCCGGGCAGCGTGGAGGCCTCGAAGAACTCGACCTTGCTGATCGACGCGGTCGGCTCGCTCGCGTTCGCCGTGATCGGCACGCTGGATCCGGGGGTGAGTCCCGAGCCTGACCCCGGGCTGGTGATGTTGACCGACGGCACCTGCGCGGCGCCGTTGCACGCGTAGCCGTTGACCGTGAAGTAGGTGGGCACGGCGTTGGCCGAGCCGGCCGTGCCGGTGAAGCCGAGCGAGACGGAGCCACCGGTGCCCAGCGCGCCGTTGTAGCTCATGCTGGTCACCGTGACGTACTGGCCGTTCTGCGTGTAGGTGCCGCTCCAGCCGCCGCTGATCTGCTGCGCGTTCGGGAACGTGAAGGCCAGCGCCCAGCTGGTGATCGGCGCCCCGTCGTTGGTGACCGTGATGCCGGCCTGGAAACCGCCCGGCCAGCTGTTCACCACCGAGTACGCCACCGTGCAGGTGGACGCCGCGCTAGCCGTCCCGGTCGGCCCCGCCACCACCGCGAGCGCGCCCGCCATCAGCGTGCCCGCGCCCAGCACGCGGGTCAGCGTCCGGCCCCGCACCCACCGGTGACGCATCAGGATCTTCCGCACTGCTACCTCCTCAGCCGGGGGCGCCCGCGGGCCGCCAGGTGGGCCGCGTCCCGGTCCGGACGTTAGGTGTGAGCCTGAGGCCCGGCAAGGCGGCCGCCGCGAGCCCCCGGGGAGGCCGGCGTTATCGCAGCACAGACCAATGAGCCGCAACGTTTTCACGACCCCTCATGTGTAAATTTCGCCCGCGCGGCCGCGGCAGCGGGCACAGAACCAGCCAGCGCAGAACATGGAAGTGGCGGGCGCCCGCAGTACATAAGGGAGCCCGCCCCGGTCAGCGGGGCTGTTTACCTCCGGGGAGGGCCAGC
>JAWWPY010000535.1:0-2668 GCA_033854735.1 Streptosporangiaceae bacterium
TCACCTCCGGCGACCGGGCCGCCGTAGGCGGTCTGCTGGTTGCTTTTATTGGCCGCATACTCGACCGCCATCCTGCAGTGCGGGTTGTTCATCGGCGTTACCACCGTGTTGAGGTAGGCGAACCAGAGGAACCCGCTGATCGGGTCGTCGGACGAGGCCTTGAGCGTCGCCGAGGACAAGATCTTGGCCCGCGCCACCGCCTGCACGCTGGTTCCCGCCGCGTCCAGGTCCAGGTCACCCGCAAGCAGCTGGTTGTCGATGTCGTTCGCGTTCAAGTTCCAGTTGATGACGACCTTGCTGACCAGCTGCCTGGCGTTTGGGTCGGTGGACGCCTTCCAGAACTGGTTCGGCACCATCGTGAGCTGCTTGCCCAGCTGGTAGCTCTGGAATTTGTACGGGCCGGTGGACATCGGGTGCAGCTGGTAGTTCACGCCCGTGTCCTTGGTCGGCGGCACCGGGGCCGACTGCGGGATCGCGACCACGTAGTTGAAGTCCGCGAACGGGCGCGCCAGATGGAACACGACCGTCGTCGCGTTCGGCGTGGTGACCGCGGTCAGGCCCATCAGGTTCTTGGCCCGGTCCTTGTAGGGCCCCGGGTACTTCGCCGCGTTCCCGCCCAGCAGCACCTGGAAATAGCTCGGGCCATTGGGCAGCACTGAGCGGTCGAAGGTGCGCTCCACCGCGTACTTGACGTCCGGCGAGGTGACCGTGGTCCCGTCCTCGAACTTGACATCCGCCTGGATGTGGTAGGTCCAGGTCAGGCCGTTGTCGCTAACGATGCCCGGGCCGGTGGCCAGGTCCGGCACGACCTGCAGCCCGCACTTGCCGGGGCAGGACTTATAGGTCATCAGTGGCATCGTGTACAACCTGCTGAGGTTCCACATGAAGGGGTAATAGGTGTTGCCCGGGTCGGTCGAGTCCGGGATGCCGCTGTCCCCGAAAGTGAGCGTCCCGCCCTTATGGCCGGATGGATTGACCACCTTCGTGAGCCCCGCGTTATATCCGGCGGACGGCGATGAGCCAGAACCACCGCCGCCACAGGCAGCCAGCGCGAGGACGGCGGCCACCCCTATCGCAGCCAGCCCGATAGGCCTAGGTCCCCTCATGAGCTGGAAGGCCTCCTGTCGCGCACCGCCCATGGTGCCCTGCGCGGCGAAAGCTGTTCGGCGAAACGGGGATCTACGGCGCGCTGGCCGCGGTGTTCTCCGGGAAGTGGCAGGCCACCTGGTGTCCCGGGACCAGCTCGGTGAGCGGTGGCTCCTGGGTCCGGCACACTTCCTGCGCCTTCCAGCAGCGGGTATGGAACCGGCAGGCCGGTGGCGGGTTCAGCGGGCTGGGCACGTCCCCTGCCAGCCGGATACGTTCCCGGCGCTCGCGGCGCCCCTGCACGCGCACCGGCTGAGGCACCGGGACAGCCGACATCAGCGCGACCGTGTAGGGGTGCCGGGGCTTGGCGTACAGCTGGTCACGGCCGGCGAGCTCGACGATTTTGCCGAGATACATGACCGCCACGTGGTCGCTGATGTGCCGGACCACGGACAGGTCATGCGCGATCACCACGTAGGTCAGGCCCAGCTCGTTCTGCAGGTCCTCGAGGAGGTTGATCACCTGGGCCTGGATCGACACGTCCAGGGCCGAGACGGGCTCGTCCGCCACGATCAGTTTGGGCCGCAGCGCCAGGGTTCGTGCGATCCCGATGCGCTGGCGCTGGCCGCCGGAGAATTCGTGCGGGTAGCGGTTGTAATGCTCAGGGTTGAGCCCGACCAGCTCCAGCAACTCCTGGACAGTGGCCTTGATGCCTTTCTCGGTCTTGACCTTCTGCAGCCGCAGCGGAGCGCCGACGATCCCGCCCACGGTGTGCCGCGGGTTCAGCGACGAGTAGGGGTCCTGGAAGATCATCTGGATGTGACGGCGCAGCGGCCGCATCTGCCCGGCCCGCATGTGCGTGATGTCATGGCCGTCGAAAATGATCCGGCCCGCGGTCGGCTCCAGCAGCCGGGTGAGTAGCCGTCCGGTCGTGGTCTTGCCGCAGCCGGACTCGCCGACGACACCCAGGGTCTGGCCGGCGGCGACAGAGAAGCTGACGTCGTCAACGGCTTGCACCGCGCCGACCTTCTGCCGCCAGATGATGCCCCGGGTGACCGGGAAATGCTTGATCAGCCCGGTCACCTCGAGCAGCGCGCCGCCCGCGCCGTCCACCGCGCGGAGCGGGCCGGCCGTGCTCACCGGGGTATTCACGCCTCCCCCTGAGTGGATGGGGCGGCCGGGGCACCGGCCGTCTCCTGGTCGAGCTTCGCCCGCGCGTTCCGCCGCTGGTCGGCGGTCAGGTGGCAGGCCACCAGGTGGGCGGGGTCGACCGGGCGCAGCTCGGGAACCTCGGTCTGGCTGCGCCCGTCGGTCAGGTCGGCGTAGCGGCAGCGGGGGTGGAACGGGCAGCCGGGTGGCACCCGGATCAGGCTGGGCGGGGTGCCCGGGATCGGGAGGAGCCGCTCCAGCCGCACCTCGTCCAGCCGGGGCATGGAGGCCAGCAGGCCCCACGTGTAGGGATGGGCGGGCCGGTCGAAGGTGTTCTCGGCGCTGCCGTACTCGGCCATCCGGCCCGCGTACATGACCAGGATGTCATCGGACAACTCGGCAACAACTCCAAGGTCGTGGGTGATGATGATGA
>JAWWPY010000536.1:0-5884 GCA_033854735.1 Streptosporangiaceae bacterium
TGTCGTTGGACATGTGGGCCCGGAGTGTAGCGGCCGCCCGGAGTCGTGGGGGCCTGGCGGCCTAAGCGGCGGTTGACCTCGAACAGGAGCCGGATCCGAAGCGCGGCGTTGGCCGAGACGTTCCGGGCAGAATGGGGCAACTATGGCTGCCCGGTTAGCGTGGCAGCTCCCCGGGACCGCCCCCAACCGTAGTTACTAGCGATTCACAAGTCGGGCGTACCTGGTTCTACTGCGCATTTTGCTTCACCGACTATTTACCTCGGAACATGATCAGCAAATGGGTCCGGTAACGGCGTCGCGCACTGGTAGGTGCACGTGCATCGGCAATCGCAGCAGCAACTACATTTAGGCACGCAGCGGGGCCCACGGGGCATCTGGCGTTATCTTCGCAGGTCAGGGGATGTGCAGTGCCCCCGGTCGGAGTCGAACCGACACTGGGGACCCTTTTAGGGGGCCGGCCTCTTCCCTTGGGCTACGGGGGCTGGGTAATAATACCCCCGCCACGCGGAATCAACTCTTGGCGAACCGAATTGGGTTGGATTGTTTCCCCTGGGGGTTACATATCCAATTCCGATCTGTTCCCTGAATGCAAAGCGTGACCATTACGCTGAGCTACGGCGCCGAACGAGCACTGAGAGTAACCGTCATGGCGTCTGGCCCTACCTACCCCCGGTGAGGCCGGCCGCCGCGACGGCCCGCATGAAAATCTCATCGAGCATGCCGGGGGTGACCCGGCCCGTGAAGGTGTTCTGCTGGCTCGGGTGGTAGCAGCCGATCACCACGACCCGTTCCCCGGCCGAGCTGCTGCCGGGGAAGGTGAGCGCGACCTCGGCGCCGTGGCCGAAGCCGGGACGCGGTCTGGGCACCGCGATCCCCGCCGTTCGCAGTACCGGCCACAGTGCCTGCCAGGCGAAACCGCCGAGACATACGATGACCCGGAGCCAGGGGGCTACCTGGGCGAGTTCCGAGGACAGCCATGGTGCGCAGGTGTCGCGCTCGGTCACTGACGGCTTGTTGACCGGCGGCGCGCAGCGGACGGCGGCGGCCATCCGGGCACCGAGCAGCCGCTGGCCGTCGCCCGCTGCAGTGCTCTCCGGCGCAGCGGCCAGGCCGCACCGGTACAACGAGGCGAACAGGACGTCGCCACTGCGATCCCCGGTGAAGATCCGGCCGGTGCGGTTGCCGCCGTGCGCGGCCGGCGCGAGGCCCAGGATCAGTACCCGCGGCTGCTCGCTACCCCAGCCGGGGACCGGCCGGCCCCAGTAGCGCTCGGCCCGCAGCGACCGGCGTTTGGCGGACGCCACCTGCTCCCGCCACTCGACCAGACGCGGGCAGGCACGGCACACGGATTGCCTCGCCACGAGCTCGGCGAGGTTGCCGGCGCCGGCCGCGAGATCGCGTACCTGGCCGGCGTTAACCGCGACCGGCGTGCTGGGCGTGGCCGGGTCGCCCGGCCAGCCGCTGCCCGGCGGGACGGGCCCGTCAGGTGGGCCGGGCCCGTCAGGTGGGCCGGGCCCGTCAGGCGGGCCGCGTCGGACCGGTCCCGCGGCCGGGTCCGGGCCGGTCATGGCCCGGCCAATGCCCAGGCGATCCCGTCCAGGATGTCGTGCTCGCTGACCAGGACCTCCGCGAAGCCGAAGCGCTGCATGAGCCGGTCGAGGACGAGCGCGCCGCCCCCGATGACGTCGGCCCGGCCCGGGTGCATGACACCGAGCGCGGCGCGCTGCGCGCGGGTCAGGCGCAGCAGCCGGCGGGTCTGCTCACTAACCTCCTCCGCGGGGATGCGGCTGTGGTGGATCAGTCCTGCGTCGTAACCGGGAAGCCGCAGCGCCAGGCCCGCCACAGTGGTGACCGAGCCAGCCAGGCCCACCAGGGTGCGCGCCTCGGCGGCTGGCATGGCCGCGGCCACCACGTCCAGGGCCGCATCGATGTCGGCCGCCGCTGCGGCGATCTCGGCCGCGGTCGGCGGATCTCCGTGCAGATGGCGCTCGGTCAGCCGGACGCACCCGACGTCCACGGACGCTGCGGTGATCCCCGCGCACCCGGGAAGCTCCCCGGCCCAGGCATGGCCATCGCCATCGCCGCCTCCACCTCCGAGCACGAACTCGGTCGAGCCGCCGCCGATGTCCACGACCAGGTAGCACGCGCCCGGCTGCCTGGGGAGTTCAGCGGTCGCCCCGGTGAAGGACAGGTAAGCCTCCTCCTGCCCGCTGAGTACCTCCGGCTCAAGGCCGAGCACCTCACTTACCCCACGGACAAAGTCGGCGGCATTCGCGGCGTCCCTGGTCGCGCTTGTCGCGACCATTCGGACGGCACCAGCGGCCGTCTCCGCAATGATCCGCGCATAACCCTGCAACGCACGCAGCGTCCGGGACAGCGCCTCCTGGGAGAGGCGTCCAGTGGCGTCAACTCCCTGCCCGAGCCGGACGATCTCCATCCGCCGGTCCACGTCAGCGAGCCGGCCCGCCTCGCGGTCCACGTCAGCCACCAGCAGCCGCAGCGAGTTCGTCCCGCAATCAATCGCCGCGACCCGGGCAACGGCCGGGTGGCTCACTGTTGCGGCGCCGCGACGCAGGGCCCCTGCGCCCACCACAGCCCGGCGGCTGCCGCCGCCTGGCGGCCGAGCGGGTTCCCGCCGGGGACGGCGAGCTCATGCGCGACGAGGGCGTGCAGGCACTTCACCCGGTCCGGCATCCCCCCGGCGCTCTGGGTGCCTGCTGGCAAGGGTTCCAGCCCGGCCGAGCGGGCCGCCTGGTCGCGCCTGCTCAGGTAGTCCGAGTGCGCCGAGAGATAGGCCAGGCGCACCTCCGGCTCGGTAGCCAGCGCACGCTCCATCTCTTTCATCGCGCCGCCCGCCTCGAGCCTGCTCACCGCCGCCACCGCGCGGGGACAGGTCAGGTAGTAGAGGGTCGGGAACGGGGTGCCGTCGTCCAGCCGCGGCGCGGTCTCGACCACGTCGGGCAGCCCGCAGGGGCAGCGATGGGCGACCGCGCGCAGCGACCGTGGCGGGCGGCCGAGCTGGGCACGGACCACCGCGGCGTCATCGGGCCCCGCCGTCACCGGGACGCGCCCTGATCCGCCTCGCGCACCGAGTGCCACAGCCGCTGGTACCACGGCGTCACCGCGACCGCGGCGCGCTGGGGGCGGCCCGCGGCGGCCTGGCCGCCGATGATCACATAACAGGTCTTGCCCGGCAGGCACAGGTGCAGGCGATCCCTGGCCTGCTGCTCGATGTAGGCGGGGTTACCCAGCCGCTGTTCCTCCGCCCGCAGCCGGGACAGCTGGGCCGCGTTCACCTGGTTCTCCGCCACAAGCTGATCGATCTGCCGACGCTGCGCCACGTACTCCCGCACGGGGTAAGCCAGGCTCAGCGCTATCGCGCAGATGACCACGGCGAGGACTGCGGCCCGGCTGGTGAACCGGGACCGGTCCCGTGGTTCAGGCCTGCTGGGTCCCCCGTCGGGCATCACTCACCCGCAGTCCAGCGGGGGAAGGCTCCAGCTCCCGCGTAGGTCGCCGCGTCATCGAGGAGCTCCTCGATGCGGAGCAGCTGGTTGTACTTGGCCACCCGCTCGGACCTGGCCGGCGCGCCGGTCTTGATCTGGCCGCAGTTGACGGCCACGGCCAGGTCAGCGATGGTCGTGTCCTCGGTCTCGCCGGACCGGTGCGAGATCATGCAGGCGTACCGGCTGCGGTGGGCCAGCGCGACCGCATCCAGCGTCTCAGTCAGAGAGCCGATCTGGTTCACCTTGACCAGCAGCGCGTTGGCCGACCCCTCGGCGATCCCGCGGCGGAGCCGCTCCGGGTTCGTGACGAACAGGTCATCCCCCACGACCTGCACCCGGTCCCCGAGTGCCGCGGTCAGCGCCTGCCAGCCGGCCCAGTCCTCCTCGAAGAGCGGGTCCTCCAGCGACACGATCGGGTAGGCATCGAGCCACTGGGCGTAGATGCCCGTCATCGCAGCCGCGTCCTTCGGGCTCCCTTCGAAAACATAGGACCCATCGGAGTAGAACTCATTGGCCGCGGCGTCTATGGCCAGCGCCACGTCCAGCCCCGGAGTGAACCCAGCCTTGCCGATCGCCTCGACGATCAGGTCCAGCGCGGCCCGGTTGTGCTCGAGGTCGGGGGCGAAGCCACCCTCATCACCGACGCCAGTGGACAGGCCGTGCTGCTTGAGAACCGACTTCAGCGCGTGGTAAGTCTCCGCGCCCCACTGGACGGCTTCACTGAACGTGGCCGCGCCGATCGGCGCGATCATGAATTCCTGAATGTCGACGCTGTTGTCCGCGTGCGCGCCGCCGTTGAGGATGTTCATCATCGGGACCGGCAGCAGGTGGGCGTTGGGGCCGCCGAGGTAGCGGAACAGCGGAAGGGCCGCAGAATCGGCGGCGGCCTTCGCCACCGCCATGCTGACCGCCACGATGGCGTTGGCGCCCAGCCGTGACTTGTCCGGTGTCCGGTCCAGGTCGATCAGTGCCTGGTCGATCAGCCGCTGGTCGTCGGCGTCGTAGCCGAGCAGTTCCGGCTGGATCTCGTCGATAATGCCCTGGACTGCCTTGATAACGCCTTTGCCGCCGTATTCGTCACCGCCGTCCCGTAGTTCGACCGCCTCGAACGCGCCGGTGGAGGCGCCGCTGGGCGCTGCGGCACGTCCCAGCGTGCCGTCATCGAGCACGACTTCGACCTCAAGAGTCGGGTTTCCGCGCGAATCCAGGATCTGCCTGGCGTGGACAGCTTCGATGGAGGCCAAAGGAAGAACTCCTGCGTGGGTCGGCTTACTTGTCCGCTTTGGAGCCTAGTGGAGTGGCGGCCCGTCCGGGCACCGGCCACGCCGTTGCGGCAGCGGTGTCCCGCAGACTAATGTGTGACTCACACACTAATTTACGCAACGGCAGGACCAGCGGCTGTGACGACTGATCCCGGCGCCGGGCACGGGCCGGCGGAGGAGGAGTGGATGGCTACCCATGTGGAGGGAACGTTCAAGCTCACCGGCTGGGAGGAGGCCACCTATGAAGAGCTGGGCGGCGACTCGAAGCTGACCAGGGCCCGCATCGACCAGGACTTCAGCGGGGGCATCGCGGCTAACGGCAGTTCCCAGAACCTGATGTTCTACCGCGCCGGCGGGACCGCCGCGTTCGTCGGGCTGCAGCGGATGACCGGGCAAGTCGATGGGCACTCGGGCAGTTTCATGCTGCAATCCGAAGGAACGTTTGACGGCGGCGAGGCGACGACCCGGTGGCACGTGATCCCCGGTTCCGGCACCGATGAGCTGCAGGGCCTGCGCGGGGAGGGCACGGCGGTCGCACCGCACGGGCCTAACGGCTCCTATACCTTCGACTACGACCTGGGCTGACGGGCCCGCGTGACGCTCGACCAGACGGGGAATCTGCTCGGCGCCCTGGCCCTCGTCCTCGCGGACCGGACGGCAGATGCCACCGGCGAGGCAGCGGGCAGTTCGGAGTCGGCCGCCGCGGCGCTGTCCGCCCTGCTGCATTTCCTGGACGCGCCGTCGGTGGACCTGCTCCGCCAGGTGCTCGGCCTGACCTCATCGGGCACCGTGCGACTGGTGGACCGCCTGGAGCAGGCGGGTTACGTGCAACGGGGTCCTGGCCGGGACGGGCGCTCGACGTCGGTCACCCTCACGGCGGCGGGACGGCGGGCGGCGCAGCGGGTCTCCGCCGCGCGGGCCGGCGTGCTGAACGACTCGCTCGGTGTGCTGTCAGCCGCCGAGCGCCAGGAGTTTGAGTCGCTGGTCGGCAAGGTGCTGGCCGGGCTCGTCCGCGGGCCGGGCGCGGTGCGCTGGCTGTGCCGGATGTGCGACACCGCCGTGTGCGGGCGCGACGACGGGCGGTGCCCGGTCGCCAACGCGGTCCGCGACCGCGGC
>JAWWPY010000537.1:0-3748 GCA_033854735.1 Streptosporangiaceae bacterium
TCCACATCATGCCGGGGCTGCCCGGGCCAGAGGGGCAACTGCATGATCATGACTACCGGATTGAGATCGTGGTGGACCGCGAGCAGCTCGACGACCGGGGCATGGTCTGTGATCTGGATGTACTGGAGGCGGCGCTGACCGAGCTGACCAGCCGGGTCGAAGGCCGCAACCTGGAGGAGATACGCCCAGCCGGGTTCGAGGCGGTCACAGTCGAGGTGTTCGCCCGCTGGGTGCATGACATCCTCTCGCCTGCCGTCGCTGCCGCAGGCGGCGAGGCACTGGCAGTACGGGTGTGGGAAACTCCCGTCGCGTTTGGCGGATACCACGCACGATGCTGACACTCTGCCTGATTACCCCGGCGACCTGGCCATCCTGATGGCGGGTACCGGTACCACATCGGTGACCAGCCCGGCCACGTCGTCGGCATGGGTACTGCGACGAGGCCAAGGCTGGCGGCTGAACCGTTCTGCTGACATGTTCGTATTGCTGTCATGGGAACAGTCGACACAACATCTTCGTCATCCTCGCAGGACAGCCATATGACACTGGGCTGGGATAACCCCACAGCAGATCCCACCACCACCATCCTGCTGCGGCACGGCGATACCCGACTGTCACCCGAACACCGCTTCAGCGGGCTGCACGACCTCCCGCTCAGCGCCAACGGAACCCGGCAGGCCCAGGCCGCCGCCCGCCGCCTAGCCACTGGTGCCCCGATCGATGCCGTGGTCAGCTCGCCATTGCAGCGCGCTGTCGCCACCGCCGCCATTGCGGCCCGCGAACTGGGCCTGACCGCAGTCATCGATGATGATCTCCGTGAAACCGACTTCGGTGACTGGGATGGCTCCACCCTGGCAGAAATCCAGCAGCGATGGCCCGCAGCCGCGGCAGCCTGGCGGCGCGACCCCGAACAGGCACCTCCGGGCGGGGAGAGCTTCGCCGACACCGCACACCGGGTCAACCGGGCCTGTGACCGGCTGCTGCAGGACCACGGTCCCCGGACCATCCTGGTGGTAAGTCACATTACCCCGATAAAGATCCTGCTGTGCCGGGCTCTCAGCGTCCCGCTTGGCACCCTTTACCGGCTATATCTCGGCTCCGCCTGCATTAACGAGATCCAATGGCACGGCCGCGGATTTGCCGCCGTCCATCGCGTCAACGACACCAGCCACCTTCCCTGACTCACCGGGCCCGTCTCGTCCCGCCGCGAACGCAGGTCCGCATATGCCGGGGGCCAGGCTGCGGGCCGCTGGCCTGACTAGCGATCCGCAGTCCGGAAAAGGCAGGGCACCCCGAAGGGCAGCGATGGGATCGCGGAGATCTCGGCCAGGCCCGCCCGGCACCGTCGGCAGATGGCCAGGTGCGCCTCGTAGGCGAGGCGCTCGTCGGCAGGGAGCGCTCCGAGCAGGTAGACGGCGTCGAGGCGCGCGTACGGGTCGGCCGTCACTCGACATCTCGTAGTTCTTCGATGGCCAGCCGCAGCGCACGCAGCGCATAGTAGGTGCGGGACTTCACCGTACCGGGCGCGATCCCCAGGGCCTGCGCGGCATCTGCTCCGTCCCAGATCGCCTGACCTGGCTCGCAACAGGAACCTATCGTAATGCGAGTTGCGGTCAAGGCCGGCGTACCGAGCACAGCCGGGCGCCGGTGCCGGGAAGGTGGCGCCGGTACCACGGGAGAGGATGTCAGCGCCCGGAGGCCCCGCTCACCGCGGTGGTTCGGGTGCTGCGGGTCCATGGGCCGACGCCGCTTGGGATGAGGCCGTGCTGAATGCGCCGAGGAACTGGTTGCGGAAGACGTTCATTAGCTCGAGCGGAGCGGAGCGGCCGGGCAGCAGCCCGTCCTGCCAGTGCCAGGAGGCAATCTGCCGGAACAGGGAAGGGTCGCGGGCGACGATCGAGGCCACCACCTTGTGGCTGGCTCCGGGGCGGCTGATAGGGCCATCGGGCTGCTCGTCGCCGAGCATGATGAGCACGAGGTTTGGGTCATTGAGCTCGGTAACCCATGAGGTGAGGGCCTGCAGCGAGTATTGGATCGACCGGCCGAAGTACTGGCGCACGGTGTTGGTGTTGCGCCAGACCGTGAGCGGGGATTCGCTCCGCGCAGGCATGGAGTCGAATATCGAGCCGTTGCCGACCCTGTTCCAGGGCACCATGGTTGGCAACGGGGCCCAGGGATAGTGCGAGGAGACCAGGTCGATCTCGGCCATCACGGGCTTGTGGCCTGGGCCGAGTTCGTTCCTCTGAAGCTCGGCCAGGGTGTACTGGTCGGGCATCGAGGCGTAGCTGAAGGACGGGCCGTGGTAGCCGACGTTGAACCGGTTGTAGAGCTTATCGAAGTGGTAAAAGGACGTGCCGGGTGGCCAGACGGGGTTGTCCTCGGGGCTGTCGCTCACGGTGCGCCAGCCGGCCTTGGCGAAGGCGTCGGTGAGGGTGAACCGGCGGCTGGTGATCAGATCGGCATACCGCAGTTCGGTGTTGACCCACAGCCCCGACAGCAGGGTGGAGTGGGCGAGCTGGCTGACCCCGCCGTAGCCCGGGGAGGTGATCCAGGCGCTCCGCGTGGACCAGCCGGCGTGGGCCAGTGAGGCGGTGTCCCGGCGCACGGCGGTGTCGACGCCGGAGGTGAAACTCGAGCCCTGAACGGCGGCCTGCCCGTAGCCTTCGACGAAGGCGATGATGACGTCCTTGCCGCGCAATCCGGTGAGTAGGTCCGAAGCGGGGACGCTGGCTTCAGGGTCGGAGCGGTGGAGGACCTTCTCGAAACGGCGCTGGTCGCGGAGCGCTCTCTGGGTGCCGCGCACCTGCGCGACGACCAGCCCGGCGGCGCTGGTCGAGGCGACCGGGGATCTCGGGACGAATTGCAGTGACAGGCCCGCGCCTAGCGCCCAGACCGCTGTGAGGGCGACGAGTCCGCGGACCGCGTCGCGGCGATGCCGGGCGGCCGCGGTGGTGATGCGAATCGTAGCTGCGGTGATTGCGCCGACGAGCAGGATGAGAACGAGCCCGAGCGCGGCGAGCGCGATGTTTGTGCGCGTGGGACCGATCGTGTCGCGTACCACGCCAATCGCCGGCCCGATGTCGAGCCAGCCAAACACCGGGTTGAACGCTCGCCCGATCTCCTCGTAGAACGCCATGTTGAGGATCTTGACAAGAGTAAGCAGGCCGAACAGGAGTCCAGCGACCGCGGCCACGATCCGTCGCGGCCGGGCCGGCAGCACCAGCGCGATAGCCACCAGGACCAGCCCCTCCACGGGGATGCGGGCAAAGGCGGCCGGGGTGAGCTGAGAGAGACGGTCGGGCGCGACGAGAACACCCCACACGAGCGCGGCCGAAAGCACGCTGATGGCGAGCCGCAGAACCCGGCGGGCGCGCGGATCGGCGCCGGTCCGGTACAGCCAGATCACGTTGCGGCCGAACGACTCGGCCAGCAGCAGCAACGCGGCGGCGACCGCGATCATTCCGGCGACGCGGCCGGGCAGTCCGGATGCGGCGACGGTGAGCACGATGCCCTGGACCGCGGCCACGACCTTGCCCCAGTACCGGGGTGGCAACGGTGCGGCCAGCCACGGGATCAGCCAGCCCGCTAGCAGCAGCGCGTAGCGGGCGGCGCCGATGACCAGCACCCAGCTGCCGTAGTCCTGGGACACGATGATGCTGAGCAGCAGGATGAGGAACGCATCGGCCTCGCCGTCGATGCGGGCGCCCAGCGGGGTGGCGGTGCCGGTCCGGCGCGCCACCTGCCCGTC
>JAWWPY010000538.1:0-21453 GCA_033854735.1 Streptosporangiaceae bacterium
GGAGGGCTGGATTTCTCCCCGCCTCGCCTACATATTGGCTACTGATGATGCCCCCGACCGGCCCGAACTCAGTCCGCAGGAGACGCGCGCGCTACGACTTTACGCCACCGGCATGCCCATGAAGTCGGTCGCTCGGAGGATGACCATCAGCGAGGAGACGGCCAAACAGTATGTGGGCCGTGTTCGTGAAAAGTACGCCCGGGCAGGCCGCGCAGCGCCCACGAAATTGGACCTGTACTATCGAGCCGTTGAGGACGGGCACCTCCCTCCTATCCCATAGCCACGGATCCCCCCCCGGGGTTATAGGGGCTCGGGGGGTACCCGTCCTCGACCTCTGGCCGTACGAGGGAAATGTTACGGCGAGTGCACCTGGATGGTCATGACCCCTTCTCGGGGGTCATGACCATCGTTTGCGCCGCGGCAGGCGGCCCGGGCCAGGGGATTCGGCTTCTCTGCCGCATGAGCGACGTTTCCATAACCGCTGGGCCTGTTCGGCCAATCCGTCCGGCTAGACGTCCGGTTCAAGACGTTCGGCTCAAGCCGTTCAGCTGAGCCGCCCGGTCAATGGCTCGGCCGTCAGTTGAGTCAGTGCCAGTTGAGTCAGGGCGTTGCGGATCTTAGAGCTTGGCCAGAAGCTGGGTCATCAGGGACCGCTCAGTGGCGAGCGGTGTGGGTGCCGTGACGAATACTGCGATCGTTCCCTTCAGCGCGGCGAGGGTGTTGCTGGCCCGCTGGCCGGAACCGACCGTCGCGAAATACGCCTGATCACCTAGGCCATTGACGCCACTGACGGACTGGTGGAGGCCGATCAGCGACGTCCGGCTCTGGGAGAATTCACTGGTGTTCTCGCCGACCTGGAAGCGCACGAGGATTTCGTACTTGCCGAGGTAGGCGCAGACGGACACCGGCCCGTCGAGGGACGTCACCTGCTTGCCCACCGGAAGCTTCAGGGCCGAGCCGACCATGGACGATGGCACCTGCGCGCAGTACGGCGCCTTGCTGCCCGCCGCGGCCGCGGCCGCAGGCGCGGGCGACGCGGCACTGGGGCCGCCGGCCGCGGCGGCCGATCCTGAGCCGCTCCCGCTGCCGGCCACAGAAGGGGTGGCTCCCGGCGATCCGGAACAGGCGGCAAGTGCGCAAAGGGCCAGGCTGGTAATGGTGGCAGCGGTGATTCGGCGCACGTCCACGGCCGGTCCCTCTCCTCGCCGGGCAACTGGGCAGCCCGATGGTAGGTCGCGCCGGCGCTGCCCCGCCTCCCGCGTTTGGCGCGGTGCCGCCGCTCGGGGCAGATGCCCAGGTCACCGGCGTCCGGGAGGGGTGGCGCAGGCGCGAATCTTTCATGACCGGGCGAAACCCGGCTGGTGGCGTCCCGGGGGGCGGGGCTATCCGAAGGCGGCGGGCTGGCCGGTGGCCTCGAGCACGGAGAGCCACAGGTCGCCGCGCGGGTCGACCTGGGATCGGCTGCTGATCGCGAGGGCCATCGGGATGTGCACGAACCGGCCGTGCCAGCGCCCGACGACCATCTCGGTCCGCCCGGCCATCGCGGCGTGTACGGCAGTGTGGGCCAGCCGGATGCAGTAGACGCTGTCGTAGGCGTTGGCCGGGACGCTCCGTATGGCGTAGCTCGGATCGATGTACCGCAGGTTCAGTTCCATCCCCGCATCCGCGAAGTGCGCGGCGATCCGCTTCCGCAGGAAGACCCCGATATCGCCGAGCCCGGCATTGCCTGAGGCGTCGGCCGGGCTGAGCTCGCGTCCCAGGTGATCCTGGCCCGCGCCTTCCGCGACCACCACGACGGCGTGGCCCTGCCCCTCGACCAGGGCCCGCAAGTGGCTCAGGAAACCGCGGTCACCGTCGAGGCGGAACGGTACCTCGGGGATCAGCACGTAGTCTGCGTCGCTGTTGGCCAGGGCGGCGTAGCACGCGATGAAACCGGAGTGACGGCCCATGAGGCGGACCAGGCCGACGCCGTTGGGCACGGTCCGGGCCTCGACGTGCGCCGCCCGGATAAATTCGGTGGCCTTGGCAAATGCCGTCTGGAACCCGAAGCTGTGGTCGATATACGGCACGTCGTTGTCGATGGTCTTGGGTACGCCGACGACCGCGATGGGCAGCCTGCGCTCGGCGATGACGTCCGCGATCTCCAGCGCTCCGCGCATCGAGCCGTCGCCGCCGATCACGAACAGGATGCTGATACCCAGATGCTCCAGGCAGTCGACGATTTCGGCCGGGTCCTCCTCGCCGCGCGAGGTGCCCAGGATCGTGCCGCCGTCCTCGTTGATCCCCGCCACGCTGCGCGGGGTCAGATCCTGGAGCTCGTGGCCGTAACGTGTGATGAACCCCTGGTGGCCGTTGCGGAAGCCGACGATCCGGCGGACACCGTAGTGCCGGGCCAGCTCGAGGACCAGCGCGCGGATAACGTCGTTGAGCCCAGGGCACAGGCCGCCGCAGGTGACGATGCCGGCATGAATGGCGGACGGGTCGAAGAAGAGCTTGCGCCGCGGACCCCCCGGCTCGAAGCCCGGCAGTTCGCCGACTGGCACATCGCGGGCGGCCACCATCGCGGCCGTGTCGTCGAAGAGAACGCGATCGTTTTCCTCGACGTAATGCAGGCTGGTCTGCCGCAACCCCACCAGCACGGCCAGCGGCGAGTCGTACCGCGCCGGACCTAGCGTCCTGATCGTCAGATCCAGGCCGTCACCGCCCATCAGCACCCCTTCGAATCAGCGGGATATCTGCCTCGGCGGTGAGGCCGCGGAACTATCCTGACCCACCGGAGCGCGGCACGACTAGCCCTGACTCGTAGGCGGTGACGACTGCTTGCGTCCGGTCGCGCAGCCCCAGCTTGCTCAGCACCCGGCTCACATGCGACTTCACGGTCTCCTCGGTGACCACGAGGCGGGCCGCTATCTCGGGGTTGGACAGGCCCTCGGCGACCAGCCGGAGCACCTGCGTCTCGCGCGGCGTGAGCGTGGCCAGCGCCGTGACCGGCGGCGCATCCGGTTTCGGGCGCTGCTGGGCGAACTCGCTGATGAGGCGGCGGGTGACGGTCGGCGCGAGCAGCGCCTCGCCGGCCGCGATGACCCGTACCGCGTCGAAGAGCCGCTCGGCGGTGACGTCTTTGAGCAGGAAGCCGCTGGCCCCGGCGCACAGCGCGTCGTAGACGTACTCGTCCAGGTCGAAGGTGGTCAGGATGAGGACCCGCGGCCCATTGAACCCAGAGTCCCCGGCCGAGCCGCAAAGCTGCCTGGTCGCCTCGATGCCATCCACGCCCGGCATGCGGACGTCCATGAGGACGACGTCCGGGCGCAATTCGCGGCAGATGGCCACTGCCTCGGCCCCGTCGCTGGCGGTGCCGAGGACCGTGAAGTCGGGCTGCGTGCCGAGCAGCCCGGCGAATCCGCTGCGAACGACCTGATGATCGTCGGCGACGACGATCCGGACCGCGGGTGGCGTGCTGCTCATCCCCCCGTTTCCCCCTTCCCGGGCAGGCTGGCCACGACGAAGAAGCCGCCGCCGGCGGCCGGCCCGGTGGACAGCTGGCCGCCGACGGCGGCGGCGCGCTCACGCATGCCGAGCAGCCCGTGCCCGCCGGCCGGCGGCGTGGGGGGCGGGCCTGGTCCGTTGTCGCGGATGCGCAGCCGCAGAGCGTCGTCGGCGTAGTCCAGCTCCACATCCACAGCGGCGCCCGGCGCGTGCCGCCGGGCGTTGGTGAGCGCTTCCTGGACGATGCGATAGGCGGCGAGCTCGACGCCAGGATCGAGGGTGGCCGGTGACCCGCGGAGAATGAGGCGGGTGCCGGTTCCTGACGCGTCCCGGGCCTCGTCGAGCAGCTCGTTGAGCTGCCGCAGGCCCGGCTGAGGCTGCCGGTCCGCACCCGGCGGGCCTGGGATGGCGGCCCGGGCGTCCTCGCGCAGCACACCGAGCAGCCGCCGCATCTCGGTCAGCGCGGCGCGCGCGGTGTCGCCGATGGCCAGCAGCCGCTGGGCCCCGGCGGCCGGCAACCCGGGAGTGGTCAGCCGGGCCGTCTCGGCCTGCACGGCGACCATGGAGATGTGGTGGGCGACGACATCGTGCAGTTCACGTGCGATCCGCGCCCGCTCCCCGCGCGCCGTGTGCTCGAGCAGATCGCCCGCGATGACCTGCCGGGCCGCGTCCTGCACCAGGGCCTCGCGGCGGGCCTGCCATGCGACGCCGGCCAGCGCGGCCGCGGGGGCCAGCGACGCCAGCAGCACAGTGAGCACCCGTGTCTCAGGGGTCTCATAACCCGGCAGCCCGGCCAGCGCCAGCACCAGGAAGGGCGCGGTGAGAACCACCGCCAGCAGCTGTGCGCCCCCGTGCTTCGAATCCCCGTACTTTGAAGCACTGCTGCCGAGCCGGTACAAGACGATCAGCTGCGCGGCCGCGCCCGCGACGGTCAGCGTCCCGAAGAGCGCGAGCGACAGCACGCACGCCACGGTGACGGTCACGGCCGCGGCGGCGGGGCGCAGGAAGGCCAGCGGCACCGTGGTGGGCAGGCTGATCAGGCTGAGGACCAGGAGGGCGGATTGCAGGCTTCCGCCCTGAATCGCGACCCGCGTGATCGACTCGGTCACGGCACTCAGCCCCAGCACGGCGCCCGCCACGGCAGGCGCTTGCGGGGCGGCGGCGATCCGCCGCCCCGCCGCGACCCAGCCGATGCGCACCTGCTCCACGTGGCCCACAAGGCTCATTGTCCCTGCTGGCGGGCGCGTTGGCGTCCCCCAGGCCGGGAATCCCGCTGTCCCCCACGGGAGTGAGACCCGGGGTGGATGTCCCCGCTGCCAGCGGGGGTGAAGACGGCTCCCTGGCGTGATGACCGCACCCGGTCCTTATCCCTAGCCTGCCAGGCATGGAAGCAACGATCGAAGTGACCGGACTGCGTAAGAGGTTCGGGGCGGCTGTAGCCCTGGATGGGATGTCGTTCACCGTCACGCCGGGTCAGGTGACCGGGTTTGTCGGCCCGAACGGCGCCGGGAAGTCGACCACGATGCGGGTGATCCTCGGCCTGGACGCCGCCGATCAGGGCAGCGCGCTGATCGGCGGGCGGCCGTATGCGAGCCTGCGGCATCCGCTGAGCCACGTCGGCGCGCTGCTGGACGCGGCCGCGCTGCAGCCGAGCCGGTCGGCGCGCAATCATCTGCTGTGGCTGGCTCATTCGCAGGGGCTGGGCGCGAAGCGGGTCGATGAGGTGATCGGACAGGCGGGCCTGCAGTCGGCGGTCCGGCGGAAGGCAGGCGGCTTTTCGCTGGGGATGCGGCAGCGGCTGGGGATCGCCGCGGCGCTGCTGGGGGACCCGCCGGTGCTGATGATGGATGAGCCGTTCAACGGCATGGACCCCGAGGGCATCGTGTGGATGCGCGGGTTCCTGCGGGCGCTGGCCGGGCAGGGCCGGGCGGTGCTGGTCTCCAGCCACCTGATGAGCGAACTGCAGGACACCGCGGATCATCTGGTCGTGGTGGGCCGTGGGAAGGTCATCGCCGACACCAGCGTCGCGGACCTGCTGACGGCGGCGTCGGGGGACCGGGTCACGCTGCGCACCACCGCCCGGCCCGAGGCGATGACGGTGCTGGCCCACGCGGGGGCCACCGTGGCCGCCACCGACCGGGACACGCTCATCGTCTCCGGGCTGGCCGCGGAGAAGATCGTGGCCCTGCTGGGCGAGAGCGCGGTGCCGTTCTCCGAAGTCTCCGCCCACCGCGCCACCCTGGAGGAGGCCTACATGGACCTCACCCACGACGCGGTCGAATTCCGCGCCGAGCCAGCCGGCGAGGTGACACCATGACCACCCCCACCCCCACCATCACCCCCTACCAGCCGGCCATCCCCACCGGCCGCGACGGCTTCCCCCAGCTCCTGCGGGCCGAGTGGACCAAATTCCGCACTGTCCGCGGCTGGATCATCGGCATGATCGTCGCCGCCCTGGTCACGCTCGGGCTCGGGCTGTTCACCGTCGGCGCCAGCAGCAGCTCCTGCCAGCATGTGGGCGGCGGCCCGGTCCGGACCGGCCGGGTCTGCGGGCCCACTTTCCCGGTGGGTCCCGGCGGTGAGCCGGTGGACGACAGCTTCTATTTCGTGCACCAGCCGCTGACCTCCAGCGGCAGCATCACCGTCCGGGTGACCTCGCTGACCGGCCTGCTCCCGCCTGCTGACAGCAATGTCTCGCCCGGCCCAACCGGGCCGGTCGACACGCGGCCCGGCCTCGTGCCGTGGGCCAAAGCCGGGCTCATCATCAAGGACGGCACTCGCCCGGGGTCGGCGTACGCGGCGATGATGATCACCGCCGACCACGGGGTGCGCATGCAGGACAACTACACCAACGACGTGGCGGGCCAGACGGGGGCCGTCTCGCCGGTATCCCCGCGCTGGCTGCGGCTGACCCGCTCCGGCGACACCATCACCGGGTACGACTCGGCCGACGGCACCCACTGGACTCAGGTCGGCACCGTACACCTGGCCGGGCTGTCATCGACCGTCCAGGCCGGGCTGTTCACCGCTTCCCCCGACTATCAGGTGGTCTCCCAGAACTTCGGCGGCGGAACCAACGGTTCCAGCCTCCCCAGCCAGGCCACCGCCGCCTTCGATCACGTCAGCCGGTCGGGTGCGTGGCCGGCCGGCCGGTGGACCGGCGGCTACATCGGATCCGCCAACGGGTCGGGGATCGGCGGGTATCACCAGGCCAGCGGGCGGTTCAGGGTGACCGGGTCTGGCGACATCGCACCGATTCCGGCTGGGCACGGCGGGCCAGCGGACTCCGCGACCACCATCTCGGACTACCTGCTGGGCACGTTCGCGGGGCTGATCGCGGTGGTCGTGATCGCGACCATGTTCATCACCGCCGAGTACCGGCGGGGCCTGATCCGCACCACCCTGGCCGCGAGCCCGCGGCGGGGCCGGGTGCTGGCGGCGAAGGCGATCGTCATCGGCTCGGTCACCTTCGTGGCTGGGCTGCTGGCCGCCGGCGCCGCGGTGATCTTCGGGGCTCAGATAGCGCGCAGCCGTTCGTATGTGTTCCCGGTGACGGGGCTGACCGAGCTGCGCGCGGTCATCGGCACCGCGGCGCTGCTCGCCGTGGCGGCCGTCCTCGCCCTGGCCCTCGGCACCGTGCTGCGGCGCAGCGCCGCCGCGGTCACCATCGTCATCGTGGCGATCGTGCTGCCCTACATCCTCGGCGTCGCTTCCGTCCTGCCGGTGAGTGCCGCGGACTGGCTGCTCCGGATCACCCCGGCCGCCGCCTTCGCCATCCAGCAGGCGGCGCCGCAGTACCCGCAGGTCACCGCCCTCTACTCGCCTACGTCCGGATACTTCCCGCTGGCGCCGTGGGCCGGCCTGGCTGTCCTGTGCGGCTACGCCGCGCTCGCCCTGGGCCTGGCCCTCTACCTGCTCCGCCGGAGGGACGCATGACCGCCGCGCCGAAGGGGCGCGGTGCCGCCTGGACTGAGGAGCGAGGAACGAGCGACGAGGGAAGGCGGCGCAGTGAAGGGGGAATGGGGAGGCGGGCGGGGCCCCGGAGGCGCATAGCAAACACTGCCCTGCACGCGGAGTGGACCAAAGTGCGTACCGTGGCCGGCCCGGCGTGGCTGCTGGCCGCCACCGTCGCGGCGACCGTGGCGGTCAGCGCCGCGGCGACGGCCGCCGTCCGATGCCCGTCCGGGATCTCCTGCCCGGTCGACACCACGAAGCTCAGCCTCACCGGCATCCAGTTCGGCCAGGCGATCGTGGCCATCCTGGCCGTGCTGGCCATCAGCGGCGAGTACAGCACCGGGATGATCCGCACCACCCTGACCGCGATGCCGCGCCGGTCCGCGGTCCTGGCCGCCAAGGCGGTCATCCTCGGCGGCCTGGTCCTGGCGGCCGGGACCATCGCCGTGGGCGGGTCCCTGCTAGCCGGGCGGATCCTGCTGCCCGGCCACGGGTTCACCGCCGCGCGCGGCTTCCCGCTGCTGTCCCTGGCCCACGGCCCGACGCTGCGCGCCGCGGCCGGCTCGGTCCTCTACCTCGCCCTGATCGCCCTGATCGCCCTGGGCGTGGCCACCGCCGTGCGGGACTCCGCCGCCGCCATCGGCGTCGTCCTCGGCCTGTTCTACCTTTCCCCGATCGTGGCCTCGGCCGTGAGCAGCCCGCACTGGCATAACCGCATCGAGCGGTACGCGCCGATGAACGCCGGGCTCACCATCCAGGACACCATCGGCCTCCACGATCTGCCCATCAGCCCCTGGGGCGGCCTCGGCGTGCTCGCGGCCTGGGCCGCCGCCGCGCTCCTGGCCGGCGGCCTGCTGCTCCGGCTGCGCGACGCGTGAACCGGGCGGCGGTGAACACGATCATGCCGTGGCTGGCCAGGAGGCGGTTTCCGCTGCTCGCCACGGCGGGCCTGCTGGTGGCCGGGATGGTCGCCACGACGTGCGGCGCCCATCTGGTCGCGGAGTGGGGCGGCCAGCGGGTCGGCGGGCATGGCTGGGCGCTGCCAGCTGACCTGTGGGGCACGCTGGCCGCGGCTCACCGCCTGGTCCATCTGGAGGTCAGCGGGCTGTACACGCCACCCACGGCCCTGGTCACTTTCCCCGGTGCGGCGCTGATCCTGGTTCCGGTCGCTGCTGTCATTGACGCACTGGGCCTGGGACTCGGGGCGCCGGGCGGGCATAATCCGCACCCGGGCGCGTGGCTGCTCGCTGGGCCGTATGAGATCGCCCTCTCCAGCGTGGCATTGTTCGCGGCCGACGCGGTCGCCCAGCGGCTGGGGGCGACGCCACCGAAGCGGGCGCTGCTCGCCGCCGCTAGCGCGGTTGCTCTGGGCAGCGTCTCGCTGGGCTGGGGGCACCCAGAGGACGCGGTGGCGGTGGGGTTGCTGCTGTACGCCATCCTCGCGCTGTCCGACTCTCGTGCTGGGCGGTCGGCGTGGCTCATCGGGGCGGCGGTCGCCGTCCAGCCGCTCGTTCTCCTCGCGCTGCCGGTCATCCTGACCGTCCTCGAACCGCGCAGGCTGGCCGGTTTCCTCACCCGGGCCGCGGCTCCGGCGGCGCTGCTGCTGGGCGTCGCGGCCGCGGCGAACTGGAAAGCCACCATCCACGCGGTGATCAGCCAGCCCAACTGGCCGGCTATCGACCACCCGACTCCGTGGACGTCCCTCGCCCCCCACCTGAATGCGGGCGCGGTGGCCGCCGGGCCCGCCCGAGCACTGACCATCCTGCTGGCCTGCGGATGCGCGCTGGCCGTCCGGCACCGATGGCGCCGGGCCCGGCAGATGGCCCGGTGGAGCCCGGAAGTGCTCAGGGAACTGCTGTGGTGGGTGGCCGTGACACTGGCCCTGCGCTGCGTGTTCGAGTCCGTCATGGTCGCCTACTACGTATGGCCGGTGCTGGCGGTCGCGCTCATAGTGGCCTCGCCCCGCTGGCCCAGCCTCGTCGCCACCTCGGCCGCCGTCTCGGCGGTCACTTTCGTGTCGCAGGCCTCATGGCGGGGCCCCTGGATCTGGTGGGCAACGATGACGGCCGGGCTGGGAGTGGTCCTCTTGTCCGCCGCACTCAGCCGCGCCGCCCGGGCGCGATCATCGGCCGGTGACCCCGTCGATGCTCTCCCGGAGGAGGTCAGCGTGTCCGTTGTGGCGTGAATATTCGTAGATCATGTGTACGTAGACCATGCGCAGCGCGAAGATCTCACCGCCCGCGTCGACCGGGTCATCAAAGGCCATGCCTTTGACGGCTTCGTCGGCCTGGCGCCACTCGGCCGCCAGCCGCTCGAAGTCGGCCTGGGCTTCTTCCGCCCGGGCCTCGTTGAAGTCAGCGTCCTGGCGGGCTGGGTCGTACATCGGCTCGACTGGCTGTCCCGCCGCACGCTGCCGGAACCAGATCCGTTCCACCTTGGTCATGTGCCGGACCAGGCCGAGCAGGGACAGATTCGACGACGGGATCGGCCGGCTGGCCAGCTGCTCGCCGGTCAGGCCGGCGCAGATGTTCAGCAGGGTGGTGCGCTGCCAGCCCAGGAAACCCTCGAGGATCGGGCGGTCGTCACCGGTGAGGGGCCCGTCAACCGGGCTCGGGGTGGGCGCAGTCCATGTCATCCGGCCAGCTTGCCAGGAGCAGGCGTTCGCCCTGCCGCGGCCCCACCGGCGCCGGAGGGGCCGCCGCATGGGCGTAGCGTGAGAGGCGGCCCGCGCACCCGCTGGAGGAACCGATGACGCAGAGTCCCGACACCGGCGAGGACGGTTTCCGCCGTGACCGCCGGCAGCACGCCGGAGCACCAGACCACCTCGACGACGACCGGCTGGCCCACCTGGCCGAGGAGGAACGCGTGGCCGCCGGGCTGGACGACTTCGACCCCGACGATGTCCCCCCCGCCACTGACGCGCCGGTGCCCACCGATATCACCGAGTCCGAGCAGTACCAGGACGAGCGGGGCGAGATCAAGCGCGAGGAGGCCCGGGGCGAACTGCCCGAAGGCGGCCTCCGCGATGCCTTCCCGCCCACCCGTTACGACGAAACGTGAAGGGAGTCACCACATTGCCTGACGGGATGTCGCTCTACGCCGCCATGCTGGGCGATGGCGAGGATGACAACCAGCTCGCCTGGATGATGGAGGGCCTGCTCACCGCGCAGGTCACGTCCGCGCTGGCCCGGTTAGGTGTCCCCGATCAGCTGGCCGGCGGGCCGCTGACCGCGAGCGAACTGGCGTCCCGGGTGGGCGCCGGGGCCGACGCCCTCTCCCGGCTGCTGGCCGCCGCCGCCGTATACGGGCTGGTGACCAGGGACGGCGCCGGCAGGCACGCCCTCACCCCGACCGGGGCCCTGCTGCGCACGGGCGCGGCAGGATCCGCGCGGAACCTGGCGGTGGGGTTTTTCAGCCTCCCGTTCTGGGAGAGCGCGGGCCGGCTGGCGGAGACCGTGCGCAGCGGTGAGCGGGTCAACCCGGCCGCACCGGGCGGGATTTACGAGTACTACCAGGGCCAGCCGGATGAGGCAGTCTGGTTCGCCCGGGCCATGGCCCGGGTCACCTCGATACTCGTGGGCCAGCTCGCGCAGACCGGTTTCAAGCCGCTGGGGTCCGGCCGGATCGTGGACGTGGGCGGGAGCCGCGGCACGCTCCTGGCTCACCTGCTGAACATAGATCCCCTCGCCACCGGGGTGCTGTTCGACCGCGCCGAAGCGCTGGCCGAGGCGCCGGCGTTCCTGGCCGAGGCCGGGGTCGGCGACCGGGTGGAGCTGGCGGCGGGTGATTTCCGGGAAGAAGTCCCGGCGGGCGGGGACGTCTACGTGCTCAGCCAGACCCTGCACAACTGGGATGACGAGCAGGTGCGCACCATCGTCGGCAACTGCCATCGGGCCAGCCGGGCGGGCGGCTCGCTGCTGGTGATCGAGTACGTGCTGCCGCCGGGGCCGGAGCCGTCCCTGGCCCACGTGATGGACCTGGTCATGCTGATGGCCCTGGGTGGCCGGGAGCGCACCAGCGCCGAGCACGAAGCCCTCCTCGGGTCCGTGGGCTACGCGCTGGCGCGGGACACACCGCTGACCGACGTGCTGCCCTGGCGGGTGCTGGAGTTCCAGCGGGAGTGAGCACCCATCCCGGCCCGCGAGGCGCTCAGCCCTCGCCGGTGCCGGCCGTCATGAAGCAGCCGGTGATGAACCGGCCTGGAAGAGAGTGAGGCTGAAGGCCTTACCGAGGAGCGGGTCGGCGAGTGGCAGAAGGTACCGGTATCGGGCCGGCAACTGGCTGCGCAACGTGCCGGGCGGCCGGGTGATGGTGGTGGACTCCACGACCCGCAGGCCGAGTCGCTCCAGCGAGCGCGGGTCGTCACAGGCCCACGCCCATCGCGCCGGGATGTTCCTCCTGGCCGCCAGCTGGTGCTGCCGGTCGAATGTCCGCCGGCTATAGGTATCCAGCGCGACGAAGGCGCCGGGGAATCGCTCCACCATCCGGGCCAGCGTCCGCATCACGTCATCTTCGGGCAGGTAGACAAGCACGCCCTCAGCGACGAAGAAATAGGGCCCGGGGCTTTCCGCCGCGATCTGCAACCACGCGTCATCCAGTACCGACGCGGGGAGCATCCGGCGGCGGTCGGTGTCCTCGAAGAATCCCCGCCGCAGCTCGATCGTGTCGGGGAGGTCCAGGTCAATCCAGTGAACCAGGCCGTTATCGACCCGCTCGAACCGGGCGTTCAACCCCGTGCCGATCTCTACTACCGTCCCGGCTGGCGACCGGGCCAGGAACGCGCGCACCCAGAAGTCGAAGATCGCAGTGCGCAGGACAGTGACCGAGCCGCCCGCTCCCCGGCCGTACTTGGCGGCGTCATAGTGGATCGACTCGACCATCTGCACGGCCTTCGGATCGCGCAGCACGGGCCGCTTCCGGCGGGCTTCGCGGGCCCGGGCCGCCAGCGGGATGAACAGCGTTTCCTGCACGGCGCCGAGCCGCACCTGGTGCCTGTCAGCCACGCTGGCCATTAGACACCCGGCGCAGGCGGCGCGGCGTCACCGGGGCGGGTAGCTCGTTGACCGTGACCAGCAGGGCACGGGCCATGTCACGGCTGTCAATTTCGAAGGGCTCATTATTGGCTTCGGAATGCCCTATGCGCGGAAACCCAGGGGGCGTATAGTGAAAACAAGCTCCGGACCCAGGCCGTTGCACGCGCGACATGCGCGATGCGCAGCAGGGCCCGGATTTTTTTTTGGGGAGAGGTTCATAGACCAGCGCTGACAAGGCGCTACGAGCAGAGGATGGCGAGATCGCGGGTGAATTCTTCCCCACGGCGATCCATCCAGCATGACTGACTACCGCGTACGTCATCCGGTCACTGACTAAGGAGTCGGTTATGGGTATTATTGCTTGGATCGTTCTCGGCTTGGCCGCAGGATTGATTGCCAATATGCTGATCCCCGGCAAGAGATCACAGGGCCTCGTCATCACCTGCCTGATCGGCATCGTGGGAGCACTTCTGGGTGGCTGGGTGGCCACCAGGGTGTTCCACATCCACAGCCTGCAGGGGTTCTTCAATCTGTCTACATGGCTCACCGCCATAGTGGGGGCGGCCGTTCTGCTGCTCGTCTACCACCTGGCCACCAGCCCGTCCGGCCGGTCCCGGCGGACCGGGCGGTCCCGGCGGACTGGGACCTCCCGGCGGACCGGGAACTTCCGGCGGACCGGGCGATCCCGGCGGTCCGGCCGGTACGCGCATCGCTGAGACACGCCGCCGGGGCGCCTCAGGCATGCTGCGAAGAAACGCTGACCACCTCGCCCCGCTGGGCCGACCCCGGCGGGGTGAGGAGGCGGCGACGGGGTCGCGTCCGGCGGCGCCCCTGCGGCCAGAATCGTCTTGCCGGCGGCAGGCACTTAGCTAGAGCCCTTGACCTGACCCGCGTTATTGGTCACGCGATTCTTGTGCGCGAGGGGTCAAGGAAGAGTAATATGGTGCATGTTGCTCCGGACCTAGGCAGCTGTACCCGTAATATCTGCGGCTGCAGCGCAGGGCCGGACTTTTTTGTTTCCGCTACCCGGGCCACAGTCGGCAACATGCGGCGACCGAAAGACGGTCATTAACAAAGGAGCCGGTCACGGGCGCCATCGTGTGGATCGTGCTTGCCGCGGGGATCGCCAATGCGGCGATCCCGGGCAGGAGATCACAGAATTGGATTCCGGCCTGCATGATCGGCATCGCCCGGACGCCTATTCTGCTGTTCGCCTACCCCCCGCTCAATGGACAGCCGGGCCGGCATGCGCACCGCTGAGAAGAGGCCAGGGCACTCGAAGGCGGCTATGTCGGTGCGCCCGCCCGCCTCTGGCGGTGCGCCGGTGCGGGTCCTGCCCACGCCTGCGGGCCGGATGCGTCAGCAACTGGTCGGGCTGGATGACCGGAGGCTGCTGGAAATCGTCCACTCGGAGCCGCTGGCCAGCGCCCGGCGCGACGCAGCGTGTGAATTGCTGGTGAGCCGCCACCGGCGTCTGGTGTGGTCGTGCGTGCAGCCGTATAGGTGCAGCCCTGAGCCGGCCGAGGACCTGGTGCAGGTGGGTTATGTCGGCTTGGTGAAGGCGATCAACAACTTCGATCCTGCCTTCGGCGGCAGCCTGGCCGCCTACGCACAGCCGTGCATCAGCGGCGAGATCAAGAGGCACTTCCGGGACAGGCGCTGGCAGATCCATGTCAAACGCTCAGTCAAGGAGCTGGTACTGGACGTCCGTGAAGCGACCAGGCAGCTAACCCAGGACCTGGGCCGCATGCCGTCCGAGTCCGACCTGGCCCGGCACCTGGGAGTCAGCGGTGATGATCTGCGGGATGCCCAGCGGGCGGAGCTGGCATTCCAGCCATTCTCGCTGGATGCGCCGCTCGCGGGCCGGCCCGCGACGGCGAGCCTGGCCGACCTCCTGGGCGAAGAGGATCCGGGGATGGAGCGCATGCTCGGCATGCAGGCCGTCGCGGCGCACTGGGGCGAGCTGTCCGCGCGTGAACAGAGGATCCTGACGATGCGCTTCTACGGCGAGATGACACAGGCCCAGATCGGCGAGCAGCTCGGCATTTCCCAGATGCAGGTCTCCCGGCTGCTCGCCCGCGCGCTCGCCTACCTCCGCCCGCGTCTGCTCGGGGCGGCATGAGCGCCGCTGGTCACCTACGGGCTGATCGCGAGGCTGAAGACATGCAGGGCGCCCTGGCCGTTGGTGACGCCGGCGCTCACGCCGGGTAGCTGGATCTCGGTGACGGTCTTGCCCGCCTGCAGCGGGACGGCGACGGAGTAGATGTCGGCCGGGTGGCCGTACTGGGTGTTGCCCGGGCGGTTCTGATAGGCCGACGAGATTGCCACCGCGCCTCCGTTCGGGGGGGTGAGGGCCTGCCAGTCCGGTGCGGTGAGGCTGTAGCTCTGGATTGTCCCGTCGGTGTAGACGATCTCGCCCGTGCCGGTGACCGGGCCCCAGCTTCCCGAGATGAGGAAGCCGAGATCGCTGCCCGCCGCGTTGAGGCTGATGAACTGACCGCCCGCCGCTGTGTTGTCATCCGCGCCCGCGGCGGCGCTCGGCCAGGTGAAGGTCACCCCGGATGAGGTGATGGCGGCTCCAGGCGAGGCCCCGGCGGCGGCCAGAGCCTGCGCGGAGAAGCTGGCGCCGTTGCCGTCGAAGTTGCCTGGCGCGGTGGCAGTGTCGTCGCTCACGCCGGCGTTGTCGTAGGAGGCGGCGAGGGAGGAGTAGTGCGCGGCCGGGTCCAGTCCGATCCGCACTCCGCCGAGATGCCTGGCCGAGGTGGCGGCTGCACCGGTTACCTGTGCGAACGGCAGTGCCGTGGTGGGATCGCTGACCTGCTCGACCAGGTAGGAGCGGCCTGCCCGGACGTTCAGGGTAAAGGTGCTGGCCGTGGTCGGAGCCAGGACGATGGCCCGGCTCCGGCCGTCCACGACCTGCGCCTGCTGGCCGGGCCACGGGTTGCGGATGAGCATGCTGTGCGTCGCGCCCGCCTCGATGGCGGCCGTGACCGGCGTGCCGTTCTCTACCTGGACGTCGACCTTCGTGGCGTCCTGCACGTACACCGTGCCGGAGACGTCCCAGCCAGCCGGCCAGGCGGGGGCGATGCGCAAGGTGCCGTCGTAGTCGGTGGCCAGCGCTTCGTCCAGCGCGGTGGTGAGCACGCCGGACTGCTCGATGTAGGGCTCGTCGCCGACGCCGCCTTGCCAGGCGCCCATACCGGACGGGTAGGCCTGGTACTTCTCCGTGCTGGCGATCAGGTCGCTCTGCACCTGGCTGGCCAGGTCGAGCCTGGCCGCGTCGACCGCATCGAAGTTCCAGTCCGGGGTGTTCACATTGGGCCGGTGGTCGTAGGTGCGGCCGGCGAGCGCGGTCAGGTTGTCGCCGCCGCGCACTGTGCCGTCGCCGATCACGTTGTACGGCCAGACGGTCTCCAGGCCGGTGTTCTCTGAGTTGTGTATCGCCGCGGTCGGCTGGTAGGAATCGCCGATCACGTCGGTGCCGGTGGCGTCGGCAGCCGGGGTGAGCAACTGCGTGTGGGTCGCCTCGTCGGTACGAGCGAACGGCGGAAGCTCGGTCTCGGCCGCCCGGAGCTGCGCGACGAGGCTCGCGTCGGTGTTCAGCAGGCCCGCGGCCGCCGTGACGGCCGGGAACAGCGCCTGCATGGCGGCGATGTCAGTGGTCGGATCCTGTACGTCCCACTGGTTCTCGTGCGCGTTGGCGACGGTGTGCAGCAGCCCGTCCGCCCCCTGGGCCGCGTAGGCGAGCAGGAACTGCGCGGACTCGCTCATCAGGGGGTAATACTTCCGCAGGAAGGTGCGGTCGCCGGTGTCCTGGTACTGCTGCCAGATCCACAGGCTGATCTCGGTCCCGGTCGTGACCGTCTGGCCGTTCCAGGTCGGCGGGATGTTCTCGTCGCAGGAGGCGTCGCTGAACGGGGTGCCATCGTTCTGGAAGCCGTTGCCGTTGTAGCGCATCGTTTCCGGCACGCAGATCCCGGGCCGCCCGCCCATGTACTCCCTGGTCCACGCCTCCAGGTTGGACAGGTTGGACAGGTAGAGGTTGAACACCGGGAGGTTCAGCGCGAAGTTCCCCGAGCTGATGTTGGCCGCTACCTGCATGCGCAGGTTCCAGAACCAGTACGCCGCCGGGTACCAGTCCGCGTGGTCCCGGGAGAAGTTGAACATGTCCGCCACCCCGGCCTGTGAACCGGGTAGGGCGGACCGGCTGGACGCCGCCTCCGTGTACAGGTAGATCGTGCGCACGTTCTCCAGGTACTGGGCCGAGCCGTCGGCCGAGTTCATCTCGATGAGGCCCGAGCTGGCCCAGAAGTTGTGCCACCACGCGAGGTGCGCCGCGGTCAGCGCCGCCTCGCCGCGGGCCGCGTCCCGGCCCAGCAGGCGCTCCGCGGTGGCCATCGCGTTCCCGCCCGCCCAGTGCGGCGCGGCGACAACGATACGGAATGAGCCGTTCAGGTTGGGCCTGAAGCTGACCTGAACGGACAGCGGGCTGGCCACACTGGCCTGGACATCCCGGCCGCCCGCGGTGATGGCGGCCAGCGTGCCGAACGTCTCACCAGAGCCGGTCACCGGCACGTTGTCCGGCCAGGTCTCCGACAGGGTCCCGACCCCGCCGGACGCCTGCGCCGAAGGCGTGCGGCCGCTCCACAGGTTCACGCTCGCGGTCTGGGTGGTGCCGGGGTCAGCGCCCGTCACGTCAACGACCAGTTCGTCGGAGTTGGCGAGCACCCGGGCTTGCACGGTCATGCCGCCGCCCGACTCGCTGAGCACGCCGTTATAGAGGTCCAGCCGGCCGGTGAAATCGGGCGCCGCGGTCATCTTCGCGAGACCGGGGATCACCACCTGGCCGGGTGACTTGCGGCCGGGGAACGTATCGGTCCGATTGAGCTGCGCGGTAAAGCCGCCGGCCGCCCATACCGCGGCGGCCAGCCTGCCGTTGCCCAGCGGCATGTACTGAGCGGGCTGGCTGTTCGGCTGCCCGAGGACAATGCCGGACCGGCTCACGACCCCGGCGGTGTCCTCGGCGAACCGGCCGTCGTGCCAGGCCGTGGTGACGGCACCGGACATGGCCGCGGCGGTCCGCGTGGCCGCGGCGGCCGGGGTGAGGCTGATCCCGGCCAGCGCGGCGGTGCCGAGGCTGGTCACAGCGGTGAATGCGGCGAGCCGGGCCAGCCGGGATCGAGCGAACATGATTGCCCTCCTTGGCTGAAGACATCCGATGTGTGTCTAACACCCCAAGGTGACAGTGTCCATAGGCAGTCGAGAAATGCCAGCTAAATGGCCTTATTTCGGCTGACGAGCGGAGAAAGGTTCAGATCCCCCGCTGAGCTTGATCGCGATTCATCGGATCTGGGTCCGCGGTCGGGCCGGGTGAACCTCGGGTCACTCTGGAGCCACCGAGTGCGGTCAGCATCTCCGCGTTGGAACTGGTATCGCCGCTGACCAGGATCTGCCCGCGGGTGCCGAATGCGGTGACGATGGCGCCGTTGCTGGTGCGCCGTAGTACGGCCCCAGGTAGCTAGGGGTGGTGGAGCGGGGCGGTGTCGCGACGCTGCTGGCCGGGAAGCAGCCCCGGCAGCCACCCACGCCGATGTTGGCGTTGGCCTCTACCAGGGTGTAGGCCTTCTGGCTGGGGTCATCGGGCTCGACGGCCACGCCGGTGCCGTAGCTCTGCCCGGTGGTGGTGGGGCCGCCGTAGGGCTGCGACCTAGAGTCTTCTGGGCAACTTCGATGGCCCGAAAACCGGGATCCGCTACGCGGCGTCCGGATCGCGCCGGGCAGTTCACCGCCGCGTTCGGCGCGCCCGCGGGCCATGGTCATCGTGGCCAGCGTCAATGCGCGCCCCCCGGCTAGCGGCACCGGCCGGATCCCGGCTAGCTGCAATGCGCTCCGCCGGCCCCGTGGTCACACTGAAGTCCATGACGTGGTTCCTCGTCGGCGGCGGGTGGCCGTCGCAGGAAAGGAGCCGTTATGGTCGCGGTGACAGGCGACCCGGCCAGGCGCAGGCGGCCGGCCAGGCGCCCGCCCGACTGGTCGACGGTGCCGGCTCGGGGGAGCCGGGTCCTGGTGACCGGAGCGGCGGGCGGGCTGGGGCGGGCCTTATCGAGCGCCTTGGCTGAGGTGGGTGCCGAGGTCGTGGGCATCGACCGGCCGGGAACAGAGGCGACCGTCACGGCCGACCTCACCGACGACGACGCCGCGCACCGCGCGGTCGCCGACGCGGTGGGGCGGCTGGGCGGCCTGGACGCCCTGATCGGCGCGGCCGGGGTGGTGGACACCATCCACCGCGCGGAAAGCTTCCCGCTCAAGGAGTTTCGCGGGGACATCGAGGTCAACCTGGTGGCCCAGTTCACCGTCGCGCAGGCCGCGTTCCCGGCGCTGCGGGAAGGGCGCCGGCCGTCGATCGTGCTGTTCTCCTCAGTCGCGGCGGAGACCGGCCTGCCGGGCCAGGCCGCCTATGCCGCGGCCAAGGCCGGCGTCCTCGGGCTGACCAGATCGCTCGCCGCCGAATGGGGCGGGGCCGGCATCCGGGTCAACGCCGTGGTCCCCGGTCTCGTCGCGACCCCGAAGGTGCTCGGCATGCCGGCCGCGGTGCGCGACCGGTTGCTCGCCGGTGTGCCGATGCGGCGGGTGGCCTCGCTCGCCGAGGTCGTCGGCCCGGTGCTCTACCTGCTGTCGCCCGCGGCCGGATACATGACCGGGCAGGCGCTGCGCCTCGACGGCGGCGCCGAACTCGGCCAGGTCGGGCTGCATCACTGAAGGAGCTGACCCATGTACTACATCGGCGTGGACATCGGTGGCACGTTCACCGACTGCGTACTCGTGGACCGGGAGGGCAACCACCGCACGGCCAAGACATTATCCACCAAGAATGATCCGGTGTCGGGGGTGCTGGCCGGGCTGGAACTGCTGGCCGGGACCGTGGGCGTCGACCTGGCCACGCTGCTCGAGCGGGCCGAGCGGTTCGGGCACGGGACCACGATCGGCACCAACGCAGTGCTCGAGCGGAGCGGCGCGCGGGTCGGGCTCGTCGCCACGGCCGGGCACGGCGACGCGCTCGCCATGATGCGCGGCGCCGGCCGGGCCGCCGGTCGCTCGATCGAGGGCGTGTTCTCGGTGCACGGCAGCCGGCTGCCGCCGCCGCTGATCGTGCCCGGCGCCGTGGTCGAGGTGCACGAGCGGGTCGACGCGAGCGGAACGGTCGTAGTCGAGCTGGACACCGACGCCGCGGCCGAGCGGATCGGCAGAATGATCGCCGAATACGAGCTCGACTCCGTCGCCATCGCGCTGCTGTGGTCGTTCGCAAACCCGGCGCACGAGAAGGCCCTGGCGCAGGCCATCCCCGATGTGTTCGTATCGAGCTCAGCGGAGGTGTCACCCCGGCTCGGCGAGTACGAGCGCACCGTCGCCACCGTGCTTAACGGCTACGTCGGCCCGGCCTGCTCCCGGTACCTCAGCGACCTGGAGAGCCGGCTCGCGACCCCCCTGCTGGTCATGCAGTCCAACGGCGGCGTGCTGCCCGCGTCCGCCGTCACCGCACTGGGCATCATCGATTCCGGCCCGGCCGGCGGGCTGATCGGCGTCGCGACCCTGGCCGGCGCCTACGGCCACGACCACGTGGTGGCCACCGACATGGGCGGCACCTCGTTCGACCTCGGGCTGGTCATCGACGGTAAGCCGGTGGTGGCGGAGGAGCACGTGATCGGCCAGTACACCTACCGGCTGCCGCACCTGGACGTGCGCTCGGTCGCCTGCGGCGGTGGCTCGATCGCCTGGATCGACGAGGCGACCGGCGGGCTGCGGGTCGGCCCGGCCAGCGCCGGCTCCGAGCCGGGTCCGGCCTGCTACGGCCGTGGCGGCGTGGAGCCGACGGTGACCGACGCGGATGTCGTGCTCGGCCTGCTCCGCCCCGAGGCATTCCTGGATGGCCGGATGCCACTGGACCGCGACGCGGCCGTCGCCGCGGTGGGCAGGCTCGCCACCCGGCTCGACCTGACCGTCGAGGAGGCGGCAGTCGGCATCCTGCGGATCAACAACATGCATGCGGCCACGGTGATCCGCCAGCAGACGGTGGAGCGCGGGCACGACCCGCGCGACTTCGCGCTCTACGCGTTCGGCGGCGCCGGCCCGGTGCACGCCTTCGGCTACGCCGCCGAGTCCGGGGTCCGTGAGGTGGTGATCCCACTGGGCGACGGCGCGTCGACCCTGTCGGCGTACGGCATCGCGTCCGGCGACGTGGTGCTCCACCGCGAGCTTCAGCGCTCCCTGCTGGCGCCGTTCGATGGGCCGGCGCTCGCGACTGCGGTCGCCGAGCTGCGGGATGCGGCGCTGGCCGACCTCGCGGCCACCGGCGTCGCCGGCGACGCGCGTGTGGAGATCGACGCCTTGATGCGCTACCGCGAGCAGCTGATGCACAGCCTGGAGATCCCGGTGTCGCCGCCGGCCGACGGCGACACTCTGCTGGCCGACTTCGACAAGGAGTACGTGCGCCGCTACGGCGACGGCGGCACCGCACTGTTCGAGGCGGTCGAGGTGTTCGCGCTGCGGGCCAGGGTGTCGGTCCCGGGCGGCATTCCGGCCGCCCGGCCGGAGCTGGGCGCATCCACCGAGCCCGCCCTAACCGACGTCTACTGGCCTGGTCACGGCAGGACACGCACCAACGTGTACCGCGGCGCTCCGGAGGACATGATCACCGGCCCCGCCCTGGTCGAGCTGGCCCACACCACCATTGCCGTCCCGCACGGGGCGACGCTGACCGTCGGCTCGCTCGGCGAGCTACGCCTGAAGGAGTTCTGATGACTGTCTGGGACGGCGTGCAGCGCGGCTACATCCCCGGCGCTGCCCTGCGCATTGACGAGTCGCTGAGGCTGCACACCGGCACCGCCGACGTGGACCCGGTGACCTTCGAGGTCATCCGCTACTCGCTGATGAACATCAACCTCGAGCACGGCCAGACCATCCAGCGGCTGGCGGTCTCCCC
>JAWWPY010000539.1:0-16906 GCA_033854735.1 Streptosporangiaceae bacterium
ACTCCTGACATCGCGTGAAGTTACTCCGCGCAGCGCAAGGCAGTACGGGCGCTCAGGCCACGAAGGGCGTGGCGCCGGACGGGCACTCCATCGCGCGGCCGGCAGCGTGCCAGCCGAACATGCCGTCGGCGACGTTCACTACCTGCCAGCCCGCGCCCGCCAGCGCCTGGGCCGCCTGATTGGAACGGCTTCCGGCCCGGCAGATCACGTAGACCTCGCCGCCGGTGGGTATTTCCTGGTAGCGGGCCGCAAGCTCACCAAGCGGGATGTGCTGCGCACCAGGCGCGTGCCCCGCGGCCCACTCGTCGTCCTCCCGCACATCCACCAAGCGGGCATCCGCAGGCACTTCGGCCGCAGGCACCTGCGGTACCGATGGCTGGTTCATCCGGTCCCCTTCGCTCGTCGCCGCCGCTGCTACGGCCAGGACTGATGGCCTGCGGGCGGCCACGCCGATGGGACAAGGGTACCCGCGTGGGCCGCCCGTTTCCCGACGTGCCGGGCTTACCCGGTATATCGGCCTAGCCCCGGTATGTCGGCCCAGCCCGGTATGTCGGCCCAGCCCGGTATGTCGGGCCAACGCCGGTATGTCGGCCCAACCCCAGCGATCTGGCGCGGCGGGATTCAGGCGCGGGCGTCGCCGCCCGCTGAGTCCGCCTCCGCGAGCCGGCCATAGCCGGGGGCCAGGAGGGTGCCCAGGTCCATGCCGCGGACCCGGACCGGCGGCGGCGCGACGGTCCGCAGCACCAGATCGGGTGCGGCAACCGGGACCGCCTGCACCGCGCGCAACCGCGCCCGGCTCATTCCCGGCGACCAGAAGCCCTCCGGGCCCCGGTCCCGCAGGCACTCGGCGAGCGACGGCGCGGTCACAGCGATTACCGGGGGTGCCTCAGCCACGGCGGCCGGAGGCAGCCGGCGCAGCGATCCGAGCAGTTCCTCCCGGCCCCGGCCGCGCCAGGCCAGCACGGCGAACGGGTCGTCGTCGAACGCCTCCGCGAGTACGTAGCAGACCGCGGCGAGGTGCTTGCAGGGCACGCCCCAGTCCGGGCACGAGCAGGACATTTCAAGATCACGCGCGGAACGCGGGAACAGCGGGGTGCCACAGTCCGCGAATACGTCCTCGATCTCTGCGGGCATCTCCCCGGCCAGCAGCTTGGCCCGGAACAGCGCCTGAGCGCCGAGCGCGTCGGTGACCCGGCGCCACTGGGGGGTGGTGAGCGGGAGCACGCCGATGCGGACCTTGTACGGCACCGCGCGGGAGCCCTGCACCCGCGCGGTGACCCGGCCCTGCGTCAGCTCGAAGTCCAGCACCTGCCCGGCCCGGGCGTAGCTGCGCCCACGGGACAGCCTGCCGCTCATGCCATACGACTCCAGCACGTCGATGAACCGGCGCGACCACCACGTCTCGCCGATGGTGCCGCGCTTACTGCGTGCTCTGATGCCCCCGTCAACGCGGCGCGGCCCGCCGGCCACCTCATGCCACCAGGCCTCGCCGCCACCAGGGGCCCGGCCGCCGGGAGTGCTGCCGCCGGGAGTCACTGCGACACCGCCTCGGGGGACAGCGCGAGCACCGTGCGCAGGTCGGCGACCGACAACTCGGTCAGCCAGCCTTCACCGGTCCCGACGATCTGCTCGGCCAGCGCCTTCTTCTCCTCGATCATGGCGTCGATCCGCTCCTCCAGCGTGCCGACGCAGACGAACTTGCGCACCTGCACGTCCTTGCGCTGGCCGATGCGGAACGCCCGGTCGGTCGCCTGATCTTCCACGGCCGGATTCCACCACCGGTCGACGTGGATCACATGATTGGCGGCGGTGAGATTCAGCCCCGTGCCGCCGGCTTTGAGCGAGAGCAGGAACACTGCGGGTTCGTTGAGGTGCTGGAATTCTTCGACCATCGTGTCGCGCTTCTTCTTCGGCGTACCGCCGTGCAGGAACAGGACCGGGCAGCCGAGGCGCGCGGCCAGGTGCGGCTGCAGCATCCGGCCGAACTCGGCGTACTGGGTGAAGCAGAGCGACCGCTCCCCCGCGGCGATGACCTCGTCGCAGATTTCCTCCAGGCGGGCGAGCTTGCCCGACCGGCCGGGCAGCCGGGAGGAGTCGCCCAGCAGATGCGCGGGATGATTGCAGACCTGCTTGAGCTTGGCCATGGTGGCCAGCACCAGGCCCCGGCGCTCGATGCCTTCCTCGGCCGCCTCGATCCGGGCCAGCATGTCCGTGACGGTCGCCTGGTAGAGCGACGCCTGCTCGGGGGTGAGGTTGCACCAGACCTTCATCTCCTGCTTCTCCGGCAGATCAGAGATGATCGTCTTATCGGTCTTGACGCGGCGCAGGATGAATGGGCCGGTGAGCCGCCTGAGCCGGCCGGATACCTCCTCATCGCCGTGCCGCTCCACCGGGATCGCGAACTCGCTGCGGAACCTCTCCGCTGGGCCGAGCAGGCCCGGGCTGGTGAACTCCATGATCGACCAGAGCTCGCTGAGCCGGTTCTCCACCGGGGTGCCGGTCAGCGCGACCCTGGATCCGGCGGGCAGGCTCCGGACGGCCCTGGCCTGCCGGGTGCCGGGGTTCTTGATGTTCTGCGCCTCGTCGCAGACCACCCGGCCCCAGGTGATCTCCCCGAGTTCGTCGCGGTCGCGCACGGCGATCGCGTAGGTGGTGATGACCAGGTCGGCCGCGTTCAGGGCGACCCGCAGCCCGTCGCCGGAGAGCCGGTCGGACCCATGATGCACGTGCACCGCCAGGTGCGGCGTGAACCGCTCCGCCTCCCGCTGCCAGTTCCCCACCAGCGACATCGGGCACACCAGCAACGTCGGCCCAACGGGCTGGGGGACTTTCGACTCATGCGTGACTGCTGTACCGGCCCCCGCCGCCGGCTGGGCTGCGTCCGGCCCCGGCTGCGGCCCAGCCCGCTCATGCGCCATGAGCGCGAGCAACATGATCGTTTTCCCCAGTCCCATTTGATCTGCGAGGATTCCGCCCATTCCTAGATTGCTGAGGAATGACAGCCAGGCGACGCCCCGCTCTTGGTAGGGGCGCAGGGTGCCGTGGAAGGATTCCGGGGCGGCGACCGGCGTGATCCGGCGGTCGGCTTGGCCGGAGAGCAGGTCGCCTAGCCAGCCGTCGGCGTCCACCCCGGTGACCGGGAGGTCGTCCTCGGGACCGCGCAAGCCGGCCAGCAGGGCGTCCCCGGCCCGCATCACGCCTTTTTGGCCGCGCTCCAGGAAGCGCATCGCGGCCTTCAGGTTCCGCTCGTCCAGTTCCACCCACTGGCCCCGGATCCGGACCAGCGGGATCTTCAGCCGGGCGAGTTCGGCCAGCTCGTCCGGGTCCAGAGCCTGGTCGCCGACCGCCAGGTCGTAGCGGAACTGGACCAGGTCATTCAGGCCGAAGGCAGCATCCTTGACCGACCCGCCCGCCGTGCTCGACGACCGGGACGTGAGCTTGAGGCCGAGACGTGCCTTCCGCGCCCAGTCCGGCAGCAGCACGCCAAACCCGGCACCGGACAGCAGCGGCCCGGTCTCTTTCAGGAACCGGAACGCGCCCGCGGTGTCCAGCGTCGCGACGGCCGGGGCGGCGCGGCGCAGTTCGCTGTCCAGTTCCGGGAAAAGCCGGGCCGCCGCACCCAGGCCGGCCAGCAACTCTTCTTCGGGATGCTTGATCCCCCCGACCGGCAGGCCCGCGGCGCCCGCCCAGATGTCGTCGGCGGCGATCATCAGGCTCGGGTCGTCGGTGGACTGCAGCGAGAACTCCACCCGCCAGAGCCCACCGTCCGCCTCTTCCGCACTTTCCACGCGTTCGGTGCCCGCATTTCCGGGCAAATCGGACGTGATCATGGTCGTAACGCGTGGAAAGTGCGCTGGCGCGGCCGGGGCGTTCGGCGCGGCCGGGGCGTTCGGCGCGGCCGGCGCATCGTCCGGCTCGGGCGCGGCGTCGTCCGGCTCGGGGCCGGCCGGGGCGTCGTCCGGGTCTGGCTCGACGAGCCGGAAGCAGGTGCGCACCGGGCCCGCTGGGGCCTGCGTGGCCGCGTGCCAGTCCGCCAGCGCGCTGGCGAGGGCCGCGGCCTCCGCCGATTCGTCCGGCGAGGAGATCGCGACGAGGGCGTCGGAACCAGTCAGCGCCTCCGTCCACCGTTCGGCCACGCCGATCTGGGCTGGACGCCGACCGCGCCGGGCGGGCAGCAGCGTCCAGCCCGTCCGGTCCCGGTCCAGCCGCGCCCGCGCGGCGGCGTCGCACAGCGCGTCCAGCGCAGCCGCGAACACCGGCGCGGGGGGCTCCCCGTTCGGCTGGGCCGCCCGGCAGAGCGGCGGCATGGCCGCCGCGAGATCCCGGGTCCGCTGTGCGTCGGGGCCGGTCAGCACGGGACGCCAGCGCGCCGCGTAGCCACCGTCCACCACCTCCAGAACGGGCAGCACGCGGCCCCGTCCGGCCAGGTCGGCCGCGAGCGCCGCGACCGCGGCCCAGTAGATCGCCGACCCGCCCGCCACCGTTGCCGCCGTAGCGGGTTCCGGCACGCCCAGTCCCGGCGGCCCCGACCCCGGCGGCCCCGACCCCGGCGGCCCCGACCCCGGCGGCCCCGGCTCCGGCGCGGTCACATCCAGGGCGGCTGGGTCCACCTGCGCGGCGAGCATGTCCAGTCCGGCCAGCAGATCGAGCGCCGCCGCGGCCTCGAAGACCAGCGTCGAGACCCGCCACGGCGCGAGGGTTACCCGGGCCGCTCCCGGCTGGCCGCCTCCGGTGCCCGGCCGCCGGATTAGCTCCGGCGATGCCTGCGGGCCGTCCGCCGTGGCCGGCAGGTACAGCGTGAGTTCGTCCTCAACGGCCTTGCGGGCCAGTCCCGGGAACGGCTCCGGCAGTCCGGCCAGCACCTCGGCGAGGGTATCGGGGTCACTGGCGAACGGGTGCGGCCTCGGCGCCCGGGACGGGCGGCGGCCCGCCAGCGGCGGGGCCTGGTCGGGGCCGCGTGAGTCCTCAGCCCACAGGCAGAGCACGTCATGCGCCCAGATCCCGTGGATGACCAGCATGCCCAGCACCCCTTGCCGCCACACCGGCGAAGCCCGCACCGACCCGCGCCCGGTTCCCCGTCACGCTAGCAAGCGGCGACGACACTAATGGCCCCTTCGCGGGTGGCCCCCTTCACGCGGCGAACGCTACGGTCCACGGGACCGCCCGGCCCGTCGATGAGACATCGGTGTGCTCTTATCCGCTCGATGTCACATCGACGGACTGGATTCCCGTCACCTCGCGAGCAGCGCCGCCTGATCGAGCAGGTGCTCGCCCTGGTGGATCAGGGCCTGAGCCCGTCCCTGGTCGAGTGGTCGGCCGTCGAACGCGACGCCATCCAGCGCGGCCCGCATCTGCGCGGCCACGCTGTCCCTATGACTGCCGAGCCGCTGCAGTTGATCCTCGATGCTGGTGTATGTCGCGTCACCAGGCGACTCGCTGGCCAGCGCCCGGGTGGAGGCGGCCAGGGTATCCAGGCCGAAGCGGCCGACCGCGGACTCGAGCTGACTGTAGACCTGGCCCAGGCGCAGCAGCGTGCCACGGCCGGCCCGCAGCGCACCGGGCGCCGCCGCCGGGGCGAGCACCTCCGCCAGCACCCGGCCGTCCGGGGTGTAGTCGTCACGGAGCCCGAGCAGATCCATCATGGTGGGCTGGATGTCGGTGTGATCGGACCAGGTGGAGCCGTCGACCCCGCCTCGTGCCACCCCAGGCCCGACCAGGCCCAGCCAGGTGGTGTTGATCTGCGGCGACACGGTGCCATGGTTCCACGCGTCGGTGCCGGCGGCCTCGCTCACGCAGGAGGCGCCGCAGCTCGCGGCGCCGCTGCTGAGCCAGAAGTCGGTGTTGCCGAACAGGACGAGCGACGGGGTGCGCTTCGGGTCCCCGGTAACCATGTGCAGCAGCTTCAGCTCAACCGGGTCGGCGAGATAGCTGGTGAGCGGGACGGTCTTGCCGGTGGCCAGGTCGGGCTCGCTGAGCCTGGCGGTGGCCTGTTCCAGCGAACGGACGGCGCTGGCGGTGCGGGCCGGCTGCCCGTGCACGTAGAGCGCCGGGGCTGAGTCGGCCTCGACATCGAACGGGGTCGAGATGCCCGCCGCACCGAGCATCCCGGTCAGGTTCCCGTTGACCTCTCCGATGGTGGAGTAGCTGCAGGGGACCGTGACGCCGGTGCACCCAATGGGGCTCGGCGGCCCCCCGACGAAGTGGTCCCCCTCGTCCGCGGTGACCACGAAGAGCGTGTTGGCCTTGGTGATGCCGTGCGCGGCGAGCTGGCCGAAGAACGTGCCGAACGCAGCGTTCTCCGCCCGCAGCTGCGCCTCGTAACCGGCTTCGCCGGGGCCGAACGGGTTGCCGGTCGTCCACGATTCGTGCAGGTCGCTGAGGTAGGTGTCGGTGACGGAGACGCCGCGGGTTTGCATGCCGAGCGTGTAGGCCAGCGCGTTAGGCCCGGTCATGCCGTTGTAACCGGGGAACCCGATGTCGCCGCTCGGGTCTTTGATGACCGAGCCGTCCAGGTTCCGCACCGGGCCGGACGGGCTGATCACCGGCTGGATGAACTTGCTGCCGTACAGAGCCTGGTAACCGGAGTAGCCACCCGGCTCACTGGAAAGCACGTCTGGCCGCCCGCCATGGGCCGTGGAGCACACCGCCGAGCCCTGGGCGCAGTGCACCGCGAGCCCTTCGAAGTCGGCCGCCGCCTTGTCCTGCAGGTTCGGGTTCTCCGCCTCCGCCGCCTCGGGCGAGTTCGCGCCGAACACCAGCGGCACGTCGGGCGTGGTGTTCTCCAGTTCGGTGTTCGCCCCGGCCACCGTCCCGAAGTTGCAGCCCGCGCGGGTGTAGGAAACCCAGGGCGCCGGCGTGTTGGCGCCGCTCTGGGTGACCATCGTCGGGGTGCTGTCGCCGACCGGCGCGCTGGTCGCGGTGTTGTAGTCGACGATCGGGTCGGCCCAGTACGCGAACGACCCGGCGGTGTCCGTGGTCCCAGCGGGCGTGTAGTAGTTGTACTCGTTCGCGATCGGCATGCCCTGGTTGCTGCCGTACAGGCCGGTCTCCGAGGTGACGATGTCGTCGGCGGTGTGCGCGATCAGCGGCGTGTGCTCATGGGTGACCAGCGTTCCGTTCCCGGTGAGGAAGTTCAGCAGGTTCGGCATCTGCTCCAGGTCGCTTGGCACGTTCGGGTTGTCCCGCGTGTAGTGCGTGTTATCGAACTGGATGTAGATCACATGCCTGATCGCGGCGCTGCTGGTGGCCGCTGAGCGGCCCAGTGTGCAGCTGGCCGCAGGCTGGCCGCCCGGTGCGGCCCGGCCCGCCCGGGCGGTGGGCTGAGCGACCGCGGTCGCCGCGGAGACGCCCAGCGTAAGCAGCCCCGCCGCGAGCACAGCCAGAAATCGCCAGGCCGCCCCGGCTCCCCGGGTGATTCCCTTTCCGCCCACGCCGCCACCTCCGAGAATGAGCCGCGCCTGAACTCACCGGCGCGACCCGGGTCAGCAGGAACAAACTAGCCAGGGGGAGCCAATCCATTCCGGGGGGCCATCACATGAATCCTGGTACGCGGTCAGATGAATGTCACGCGTCGGAATGCCCGGTCCCGGCGTCCTGTTGCAGTCCGGCGTGATTGTCCGTGATGCCCGGCCGGGTGAGCTCGCCACGATCGGCGATCTCCGGGTCGCCGCCTATGCGGCCCGGGGTTTCCTTTCGGACGGATCCCACTACACCGAGACGCTGCGCGGGCTCGGCCGCGACAGCGACGGCCACGTGCTCGCCGCCGTGGACGGCGAGCAGATCCTGGGCACGGTGATGCTGCAGAGGTGGCCGGACGGCGGGCCCGTAGTCCGCGGCCCCGAGGAGGCCGAGGTGCGGGCGCTCGCGGTCGCCCCGGGTGCGCAGGGCCGGGGGGTGGGCCGCGCACTGCTCCAGGCGGTCATCGACCGGGCCTGCGGCCAGGGCGTCCGCCACCTGGTGCTGTGTACCCAACCCGAGATGCTGGCGGCGCAGCACCTGTACGAGGTGGCCGGCTTCCGGCGCATCCCAGAGCGGGACTGGTGTCCCGTCCCTGGGTTCATGTTGCTGGCTTACGGGCGAGATCTGCGGGCGGGCTGACAACTCATCCGCCGGGCGGGGACTGGGAGCTGGCCGGGGGCGCTGTCGTTGCGGAGCGGGGAATTGGTGCTGTTTTCCGTTGGGGCAATGGTTCTTATCAGGAAACTGGACCGCCGCTGGAATCTTCGGCACGGGCGGACTTGGCGCCCTCGCGGCTGCGCGGGTCCGGAGTGATCTTGTGGAGCTGCTTGTTCAGCGAGCGGAACAGGAAGAACAGGGCCAGGCCCATTCCGGCCACGATGAGGAACCCGAGCGCGCCCGGCTCGATCTGGCTGGCCGTGGAGGCCGCCGCCACGACGGTCACAGGCTCACCCTCTCCCGCACGCCCGCGAACAGGTCGTCCTCCGGGCGCTCTGTGTCAACAACCGACCTGGCTAGATGGTAGTCCTCGGTCGGCCACGCAGCGCGCTGCACCTCAAGCGGGCAGGCGAACCAGGAGCTTTTCGGATCGATCTGGGTGGCGTGCGCGATCAGCGCCTGATCGCGGAGCCCGAAGAAGTCCGCGCAGTGCACCCTGGTCGTGATCTCCAGTTCGGGCCGCTCGTCGGCGCGCTGCGTCGCGCGGTCCAGTCGCTCCGCGTAGGGCGACTCCAGGCCCCGCTGCACCATCCCCTCGTGCAGCGCGGTGAACCGCGCCTTGTGGAAGGTGGCGAAGTAGTACAGCTTGAGCGGCTGCCACGGGTCGCCAGTGCCGGGGTACCGGTCGGGGTCGGCGGCCGCCTCGAACGCCTCGACCGAGACCTCATGGGTTTTGATGTGGTCCGGGTGCGGGTACCCGCCCTGCTCGTCGTAGGTCAGCATCACGTGCGGGCGGAACGCGCGGACCGCCCGGACCAGCGGGGACGACGCCTCTTCCAGGGTCTTCAGCGCGAAGCATCCTTCGGGCAGCGGAGGCAGCGGGTCCCCCTCGGGCAGCCCGGAGTCGGTGAAGCCGAGAAACTCCTGGCGGATCCCGAGGATCTCCCGGGCGCGGGCCATCTCCTCACGGCGGATACGGGGCAGGTTCGCCCGGACCTCGGGCCGGTCCATCGCCTGGTTGAGGATGCTGCCGCGCTCGCCGCCAGTCAGGGTGCAGACCATGACGTCCACACCGTCCCGGACGTACCGGGCCATGGTCGCGGCGCCCTTACTCGACTCGTCGTCGGGATGCGCGTGCACGGCCATCAGCCGCAGCGCCGCCGGGGCGGGCGGGCGGGCGGTTACCTCGGCCGGGTCATTGGTCAGGGCAGACAAGCGAATCCCTTCAGCCACAGGTAATTGGGTGAGCCGCTCCACGCCGGCATCCCGCCAGCCGCCCGGGGCGGCATCGCCGACAGGCCATTGTGCAGGACAACACAGCCGCCCCGCGAGGACATTCCCGCACTTCGGCGGGCCGGTGAGCCTGGGTCTGCCGCCCGCCGGCACTGCGGCGGCCACGCTGACCACTGACCGAGGTAGCTGACTGACGCGACGTACTTGCGGACGCTTGTTAGATTAGAGGATTACCCCGAGGAGCCGCGCAGCGCTCCCGCGGATGTCCATGTCCGCACTGCAGGCAAGGAGTACCCGTGACCGAGACCCGCAACGACAACGTCACCTGGCTCACCCAGGAGGCGTACGACCGGCTCAAATCGGAGCTGGACTACCTCTCGGGTCCGGGTCGTGTCGAGATCGCAAAGAAGATCGAGGCCGCCCGGGACGAGGGTGACCTGAAGGAGAACGGCGGCTACCACGCCGCGAAGGACGAGCAGGGCCAGCGGGAGGGCCGGATCAACCAGCTCACCCACATCGTCCAGAACGCCCGCGTTGGGGAGCCGCCGCGCACCGACGGGGTGGTGGGCCCCGGCATGACCGTGACGGTCCGGTTTGGCGCCGACGACGACGAGGTGACGTTCCTGCTGGCCTCACGGGAGGAGAGCGGTTCGCCCATCGACGTCTACTCCCCCCGCTCCCCGTTGGGCAGCGCCATCTCCGGCAAGAAGGTCGGCGAGACGGCCACCTACACGCTGCCCAACGGTCGCGCAGCGACGGTCGAGATCCTCGAGGCGGTCCCCTACGGGGGAATCTGACCCGTCTCTGGCTTCCAGGAGCCGTCTGGCTCCCCAGGAGCCCCGCCGGCGCCCGGCCCGGCCTGACCCCTTTCATGATCGCGGAGTATTTCTGGCCCATGCGTCCAGAAATACTCCGCGATCATGGTTTGAGCCTGGGACGGTGGGGCCGGCGGTGGCGGCCGGCGGTGGGCCTGGGGACGGTCGGGTCCGGCGGTCGGGTCCGGCGGTGGGGTCTGGCGGTGGGGTCTGGCGGTGGGGTCCGGCGGTGGGGTCCGGCGGTGGGCCTGGGGCCGGCAGCGCCCCGGGTCCGGGCTAGGCGACGAGTTCGGGGGCCGCTGGCTCCTCGGCCGGTGCGCGGCCGCGGAGCGGGACTTCCTTGATGAACCAGGCCAGCACGAAGGCGACGAGCATGGCCGGCAGCGCCCAGAGGAACACCCCGTGGATCGCGTACGTCACCGCGTAGAAGACGTCGTGCTGCAGCGGGACGGGCAGCGCCTTCACCGTGGCCGGGTTGAACTGGCCGCCGCCCGTGCTGAGGTGCACGCCTGGTGACACCGAGCTGAGCGCCTCCTGCAGCCGCCGGGCGAAGATGGCGCCGAACGCCGACACCCCGATCGACCCGCCGATCTGCTGGAAGAACAGCCGGGAGCTGCTCGCCACCCCGATGTCCCGGGGCGCCACGCTGTTCTGGGCCAGCAGGGTGGTCATCTGCATCAGGAATCCCATGCCCAGGCCGAGCACAGCCATGAAGAGCCCGGACATCACCCGGCTGGTGTTAACGCCGAGCAGGGAAAGCAGGTACATGCCTGCCGCCATGCCCGCCGTGCCGAGGATCGGCAGTGCCCGGTACCGGCCGGTGCGGGTGGTCAGCTGGCCCGCGATCAGCGAGGTGATCATCACCCCGACCATCATCGGCGTGAGCAGCAGGCCGCTGATGGTCGCCGAGGCCCCTTGCACTGTCTGCTGGTAGAGCGGCAGGAACGTGATCGCCCCGAACATCGCCAGCCCGGCCAGGAAGCTCAGCGCGGTGACCAGCGAGAAGTTGCTGTTGCGGAACACGTGCAGCGGCAGGATCGGCTCGGCCACGCGCGCCTCGACCCGGAGGAAAGAGATCAGGGCCGCCGCGGCCAGCACACCCAGGCCGAGGATCTGCGGTGAACGCCACGCGTACTCCGTGCCGCCCCACGTCGAGATCAGCACGATCGCCGTGGTGCCCACGGCCAGGATGGCCGCGCCCAGGTAGTCCACCCGGTGCTCGATCCGGCGCTTGGGCAGCTTCAGGGTGACGGCCAGGTAGGCCAGGGCGGCGCCGCCGATCGGTAGGTTGATGTAGAAGATCCAGCGCCACGAGAAGCTGTCGGTGATGAACCCGCCGAGCAGGGGGCCGCCAATAGTGGCGATCATCATGACGCCCATGATGTAGCCCATGTACTGGCCGCGTTCCCGGGGGGACACGAGGTCTCCGATGATCGCGATCGCGCTGACCATGAGGCCGCCGGCGCCGAGCCCCTGGATCGCGCGGAACGTGATGAGCTCAGTCATCGACTGGGACAGGCCCGCCAGTGCGGAGCCCACGAGGAACAGCACGATCGCGGCCATGAACAGCTTTTTGCGGCCGTACATGTCGCCGAGCTTCCCGTACAGCGGCGTGGTGATCGTGGAGGCGAGCACGTACGCGGTCACTACCCAGGACAGGTGAGCGACCCCGCCGAGGCTGCCGACGATGCGCGGCAGGGCGGTGCCCACGATCAGCTGGTCAAGCATGGCGAGCATGATCGCGAGCAGCAGGCCGGGGAGGACGACGAGGATCTCCCGCCGGAGCCCGACGCTCGGGTCCGGCGTCCCCGCGGCCGCCCCTGGTGCGCCCGGCGCCGACGCGGCCGGTGTTCCTGCCATACTGGGCTCTCCTCGGGTTAAAGTCGCCTGCCGGCTCCGGTCGTCGCAACTTACCTGCCGACCGGCTAGCATGTTCGCAGAGGCCAGATTAGGATGCCAGCTAACCGGCCGTCAAGTAGGTTAACCGGCCGAGGCGAGGCGAAATGCACAACGGTGGACCACCCGATGCGTGACCCAGGCGAACCCGATGCGTGACCCAGGCGAAGCGGCAGCACACCCTCGCGGTGACACCAGGCAGCGGATCCAGTCCGTGGCCCTGGAGCTTTTCGCGGAGCAGGGGTACGAGAAGACCTCGCTGCGCGAGATCGCCGAACGGCTGGGGGTCACCAAGGCGGCCCTCTACTACCACTTCAAGTCCAAGGAAGACATCGTCGGCAGCCTCGTCGAGGACTATTTCGGCCAGATTGACGCGCTCATCGAATGGGGTCGCGACCAGCCGAGGACCGACGAGATGCGGGGCACGGTGCTGAGCCGGTACTTCGGCATCGTCGAGGAGGGCAGCGAGGTCTTCCGGATGCTGCAGCAGAACCAGGCCGCGCTCAGCACGCTCGCGTCCGCCAAGCACCGCAGCGAGCTGTTCCGCGAGCGGATGGACGGGCTGGTCGAGATCCTCACCGAGCCGGACGCCCCGCTCGCCGGGCAGATCCGGGCGGCCGTGGCGCTGGCCAGCGTGAGTTTCGGCTGCATGTTCTATGCCGAGCGGGCGAGCGGGCCGGGCGAGTTGCGCGAGGTGGTGCTGGACATCGCGTTCGGGCTGGCCGGTGCTCGCGCCGCGGCGGAGCCCGCCACCCCGCACAGCTGATGCCGGTCACCGCAGCGGCCGCAGGCACCTGGCGTCTCGGCGACCTGGTCGTCAACCGGATGGGGTTCGGCGCGATGCGGCTGCCGCAAAACGGGCGGGCCTTCGCCGCCGGCGCCATCCCCGGGGACCGCGACCGGGCCATCACGGTGCTGCGCCGGGCGGTGGATCTCGGGGTCAATCACATCGATACTGCCGCGTTCTATTTCTCCTCGCTCCGCTCGGCCAACGAGCTGATCAACACGGCGCTGGCGCCGTACCCGGATGACCTGGTCATCGTCACCAAGGTCGGGCCGGGCCGGGATCCGTCGGGCGAGTGGCTGCCTGCGGCCCGGCCCGAGCAGCTTCGCGGCCAGGTCGAGGAGAACCTGCGCCAGCTCGGCCGCGATCACCTCGACGTGGTGAACCTGCGCCATCTGCCCAGCATGGAGCCGATGACCGAGCATTTCGGCGCCCTGGCTGAGCTGCGCGACGCCGGGCTGATCCGGCACCTTGGCATCTCTGGCGTGAGACCCGAGCATCTCGCCGAGGCCCAGGCCATCGCGCCGGTGGTCTGCGTGCAGAACTCCTACGGCGCTGCCTCCCGGCGCGCTGACGTGCTCGTGCGGGCCTGCGGTGAGCAGGGCATCGCGTTCGTGCCGTTCTTCGCGATCGCTGGCCCCGGCCGCGAGCAGGGGACAACCGGCCCGGAACCCGGGGAACTGCTCGCGGTCGCCCGGGCGCACGGCGCGAGTCCGGCGCAGATCCTGCTGGCCTGGACGCTGCACCAGGGGCCGCACATCCTGGCCATCCCTGGTACCGGCAACCCGGATCACCTCGCCGAGAATGTGGCCGCGGGCGCTATCAGGCTCTCCGGCGGCGAACTGGCCAGCCTGGAGTCGCTGCATCAGAGTGGCTAGGACGGCCCCGGCCCGTCGGCAGCGACCCGCACCAGGGGCACGACCCGGTACGGCACCGGCGTCGCGAGGGCGATCACCGTCGAGGCCCGGACCACGCCGGCCACCTCCACGATCGCGTCGATGACCCGCTGCAGGTCGGAGTTGGTCCGGGCGACCACCCGGCACAGCATGTCGCCCGGCCCGGTGATGGTGTGCGCCTCCAGGACCTCCGGGATCCCGGCCAGCCGCGCGGCGACCGGGTCGTGCCCGCCCGCCTGCCGGATCTCCAGCGTCACGAATGCGGTCACCCCATGGCCGATGGCGGCCGGGTCCACGTCCGGGCCGTATCCGGTCACCACGCCGCGGGCATGCAGCCGGTCGAGCCGGGCCTGCACCGTGCCCCGCGCCACGCCGAGCCGCCTGGATGCCTCAAGCACGCCAGTCCGGGGCTCGGTGGCCAGCAGTTCGATCAGCCGCGCGTCAAGTTCGTCGATCACCGGGCGCTCCCCGAGCTGGCCGCTGCCTGCCAACTAACGCAGGGTGTGCATATATCTCAGTCTTTCTCGCTAAGCACTATACAAACTGAGCAGTGAATTTCGAAGTAGTTGCGCAGCTTGCCATGAGGAGTTCATGCTGCAGTCAAGCCCAGAACCAGTAAGGGAGCCCGCGATGGACGCATTCCCGGTCACCGGAACCGACGCCGTGGTGTTCGCCGTGGGCAACGCCCGGCAGGCCGCGCACTACTACTCCACCGCGTTCGGCATGAGCTGCGTCGCCTACCGGGGGCCGGAGACCGGCTGCCGCGACGAGGCCGCCTACGTGCTGGAGTCCGGCCGGGCGCGGTTCGTGCTGCGCGGGCCGGTCCGGGCCGGGACCAGCCTGGGCAGGCATGTGGCGGAGCACGGCGACGGCGTGATCGATCTTGCCATCGGCGTGCCGTCGGCCGAGGCGGCCTACTCCTATGCCACCTCGCATGGCGCCCGCGGCCTGTCCGAGCCGGAGGTGCTCGAGGATGATCAGGGCAAGGTGGTGCTGGCCAGCATCGCCACCTACGGCGAGACCAGGCACACCCTCGTGGAGCGGTCCAGCTACTCCGGCCCGTACATGCCCGGGTACGTGGCAGCGGACCCGATCACGCCGCCGTCGGCCCGGCCCTTCTTCACCGAGGTGGACCACTGCGTCGGCAATGTCGAACTCGGCCGGATGGACGACTGGGTCGGCTTTTACCACCGGGTGATGGGGTTCACCAACATGAAGGAGTTCGTCGGTGACGACATCGCCACCGAGTACTCCGCGCTGATGAGCAAGGTCGTCGCCGACGGGTCGCGCAAGGTCAAGTTCCCGATCAACGAGCCCGCCCCCGGCCAGAAGAAGTCCCAGATCGACGAGTACCTGGATTTCTACGGCGGCCCGGGCGTCCAGCACATCGCCTTGGCCTGCGACGACATCGTCGCCGCGGTCCGCGCCATGCGGGCGGCGGGCGTGGAGTTCCTGGATACTCCGGACAGCTACTACGACTCGCTCGGGGAGTGGGCGGGCGAGACCCGGGTGGCGGCCGGCACACTGCGGGAACTGCGGATCCTGGCCGACCGTGACGAGGACGGCTACCTCCTGCAGATCTTCACCAAGCCGGTGCAGGACCGGCCGACCGTGTTCTTCGAGCTGATCGAGCGGCACGGCTCCGAAGGGTTCGGCAAGGGCAACTTCAAGGCACTCTTCGAGGCGATCGAGCGCGAGCAGGCCCGCCGCGGCAACCTGTGACCCGGGTCAGCTGAAGATGCCGGGTCAGCTGAAGATGAGCGTGTAGCCGGCCTGGCGGAGTTCGCGGACGACCTCCTCGCAGTGCGCGGCCCCGCGGGTCTCCACCTGCAGCAGCACTTCGACCTCGTCCACCCGTAGCCGCGCGGTGACCCGTTCGTGCGTCACGTCGAGGACGTTGGCCCCCAGGTCCGCCACCTCGCGGAGCAGCGCCGCGAGCGCACCAGGACGATCGGGCATCCGGCAGCGCAGCGCCAGGTACCGGCCTGCCGCTGACAGCCCGTGCCGCAGCACCTTGGAGAGCAGCAGCGGGTCGATGTTCCCCCCCGAGAGCACGGCCACCACCGGCGGCTCGAACACGCCCGGGTGCTCGAGCAGCGCCGCCACACCCGCCGCCCCGGCCGGCTCCACGAGCTGCTTGGCGCGCTCCAGGCAGAGCAGCAGCGCACGGGACAGGTTTTCCTCGGACACAGTCAGCATCACCCGGTCGGCCATCGCGGCCAGGATCCCGAAGGCGATGTCGCCCGGACGGCCGACCGCGATGCCATCGGCCATGGTCGGCGCGGGCGGCACCCGCACCGGGTGCCCGGCGGCCAGCGAGGCGGGGAACGGCGCGACCGCGTGGGCCTGCACGCCCACCAGGCGGACAGCCGGAACGGCCCCCTGCACCGCCACGGCGATCCCGGCCGCGAGCCCGCCGCCGCCCACCGGGACGGCGATCGTCCGCACCTCGGGGCACTGCTCCAGGATCTCCAGGCCGACGGTGCCCTGGCCGGCCACCACATCGGGATGGTCGAACGGGTGGATGAAGACCGCGCCGCACTCGCTGGCGTACGCGAGCGCCTCGGCCAGCGCGTCGTCCACCGTCTGCCCACGGGTGATGATGTCGGCCCCGTACGACCGGGTGGCCTCGATCTTGGGCAGCGGCGCCCCCTCCGGCATGATCACGGTTGCCTTGGCGCCGAGCAGGGCAGCGGCGAAGGCGACCCCCTGGGCGTGGTTGCCCGCGCTCGCCGCCACCACGCCGCGGGCCCGCTCGGCGTCGCTGAGCCGCGAGATCCGGAGGTACGCCCCGCGGGCCTTGAACGACCCGGTCCGCTGCAGGTTCTCGCATTTCAGGAAAACTGGGCCGCCGAGGCGGTCGGACAGCACGCGGGAACGCAGCAGCGGAGTGGGCGCCAGGACGCTGCGGAGCACCTCGCGTGCGGTGGCCATGTCATCCGGCCGGACCGGGGAGGACGCCATCGTCATGCTGTGCAGTCTGGCACTTTGCCGTCCCGCATTTGCTCCCTCACTCGCCTGGCCAGTAACGGTCGGCGGCGAACAGCAGCGCGGCGGCACCGACCAGCCCGGCGCTCAGGCCGAGCGCCGCTGGCACCACGACCACCTCCCGCGCGAAATCAAGACCCACATGCAGCCGCAACGACTCCTCAAGCGGATCGAGCAGC
>JAWWPY010000540.1:0-64688 GCA_033854735.1 Streptosporangiaceae bacterium
GCCGCGCAGACGACGGCCGGGCTTCAGAAGTGGGTGCTCAGCAGCGGCACCTGGAAGCTCGCCTACACCCTCACCGGGGGGCTGGACCTCGGCGCCCCGTACCCGGTGCGCGGCTACCCGGCCGGGAACAACCCAGCAACCGGGCTCCCCTGGGCGCCCGCCACGGACGGCCTGCGCAACATCACCGGCCGGGTCAACCCCGGCGGGACCGTCACCATCTGGGCGGTCACCTCCACGGTCAGCGGCGACGGGGACCAGGGCGCCGACCCCAACAAGCTCGTCGCCGTCACTGACAAGCTGACCGCCGTTACACCACCGGCCGAGAGCTTCAAGACCATCCGGGCGGCTGGGTTCGGCGAGGTGCTGCGCGGTGTGTCGTTCACTCCCGGAACGGAGATCACCAGCCGCTGAGCCGCGGCCCGCCGGGATCGCGACCCGGAGCTAGCCGCCGGTCAGCGACTCCTTGGATCTGGCCTCGCCCGGGCAACCCCGGGGGGCACAGCGCGAGCCATGGCGATGGAGATGGAACTCGGTGGATCCTCGCCCGCGCCGCGTGAACTGGTCGCCTCGCCCCTGGTATGACTGGCCGCGCTCCTGGTGTTGTCGCCCTCCGGCGGCATTAGCCGCTGGTCTAGAGTGCCGGGCAGGACCAGGCAGTACCGCAGGGACCAGCAGGGAGGCGGTCAGCGTTCATGGAAGTCCGCGACTACATCGAGGACAATGCGGAGGGTTTCTTCGAGGCGCTGAAAGAGTGGCTGGCCATCCCCTCGATCTCCGCCGATCCGGACCACCACGACGACGTCCGAGCCTCCGCCGAATGGCTCGCGGCGCGTTTCCGCGGCACCGGCTTCCCGGTCGTGGAGATCTGGGAGACTGGCGGGGCGTCCGAGCACCAGGGCCGGCCGGCCGTGTTTGCGCACTGGCCATCCGATGACCCCGGCGCGCCGACGGTCCTGGTCTATGGGCATCACGATGTGCAGCCGGTCGAGCCGCTCAGCGAGTGGGACTCGCCGCCGTTCGAGCCGATCGAACGGGATGGCCAGCTATTCGCCCGCGGCGCCTCCGACGACAAGGGCCAGGTGCTCTTCCATGCCTTGGGTCTGCGCGCCTGCCTCGCCGTCGGCAATCGCACCGCGCCGCCCGTTGCGTTGAAGTTTTTGATCGAGGGGGAAGAGGAGTCCGGATCTCCGCACTTCGCCGACCTCCTCCGGGCCCGCCGTGAGGCGCTCCGCTGCGACCTGATCGTCATTTCCGACACAACGATGTGGGCCGCTGATGTGCCGTCCATGTGCACCGGCATGCGGGGCCTGATCGACGCCCAGATCGACCTGACCGGCCCGGACACCGATCTGCACTCTGGCTCGTTCGGCGGCGGGGTGCCGAACCCGCTGCACGCGCTCGCCGCGCTGCTGGCCGGCCTGCACGATGCCGACGGCCGGGTCACCTTGCCGGGCTTCTATGACCGCGTGCAGCCGCTGAGCGTGGCGGAGCGGGAGCTCTTCGCGCGGCTGCCATTCGACGAGAAGGCATGGCTCGCTGACGCCGGGCACAGCCAGGCGGCCAGCGGTGAGGCCGGCTACAGCACGCTGGAGCGGATCTGGGCCCGGCCGACGGCAGAGGTCAACGGGATGTGGGGCGGCCACACCGGGCCCGGGGGGAAGACCATCGTGCCGCGCCAGGCGCAGGCCAAGGTCTCGTTCCGGCTGGTCGCCCATCAGGAGCCTGCGGACGTCGCCGCGGCGCTGCGCGAGTACGTGGCGACGCGTACGCCAGCCGGCATCGATGCCTCAGTGACCTTCGGCGGGCCAGGTGTGCGCCCGTCCTTCTCGGATCTTGACTCGGCCCCGGTGCGGGCGGCTCGGCGGGCCATGGAACGTGCGTTCGGCCGGGAAGTTCTCTTTACCCGTGAGGGAGGCAGCGGGCCGGAGGCTGATCTCGCTGACATCCTGGCGGCGCCGCTGGTGTTCGTCGCGGTCGGCCTCGATGAGGACCGCATCCACGCGCCGAACGAGAAGGTCGAGATGGCGCTCCTGCTCAAGGGGGCGGAGGCGGCCGCCTACCTGTGGGATGACCTGGCCGCAGCGGGCCGCGAGATCACGGCGGCGCAGTGAGTCCGAGCACGGGGAGTCCGGGCACGGGGAGTCCGGGCACGGGCAGTCCGGGCACGGGGAGTGTCAGCACGGGGGGTCCGGGGGCCGGGAATCCGGGGGCGGGACTGGCTGGGCTCGTGCTGGCCCGCAGCGCTGTGGACCGGGCGGGCGATCGCCGCCACGACGACGCGTGGCTCGCCGCCGCCTGGGCCGACCCGGGCACGCGGGTCCTGGTCCTCGACGACGGCCAGGCGCTGACCCGGTTCTACGCCGAGAGGGCCGAACTCGTCCTGGTGCCCCCGGCCGAGGCGCCTGAAGGCGTGCGGTTCCTGCTCGGCGTGGACGCCTCGGGTGTCGTGTATTTCGGCGTGGCCGGCCCGCTGGGTGGGCTCGGCGCCGATCCCGCCGCGTTGCCCGGGCGCGGGTCCAGTTGGGAGGATCCGGTTCTGCCGGGTGTCCGGCCCGCTGGCCTGCGGCAGGCAGCGGCGCTGCTGGACGACCGCGACGCCGGCCTGTTCACACATGCTGTCGCGCTGGCCAACTGGCATGCCACCCATACCCACTGCCCGCGCTGCGGCGCGGTGACGGTTCCGGTCGCGGCGGGCCACGCACGGCATTGCCCGGTCGACGGCAGTGAGCACTTCCCGAGGATCGACCCTGCGGTGATCATGCTGGTGACCGACCCCGATGACCGGTGCCTGCTGGCCCGCAACCAGCAGTGGCCGCAGCGGCGGGTGTCAATCCTGGCCGGTTTCGTGGAGCCGGGTGAGGCCGCAGAGCAGGCCGTGGTCCGCGAGGTGGCCGAGGAGACCGGGATCGCCGTCAGCCAGGTCCGCTATCTGGGCAGCCAGCCCTGGCCCATGCCGCAGAGCCTGATGCTCGGGTTCCGCGCGCTGGCCTCGGGCGGCCTCGACATCCACGTTGACCAGGACGAGATCGCCGAGGCGCGCTGGTTCAGCCGGGACGACCTGCGCCGCGCCCTGGCAGCGGGCGAGGTGCTGCTGCCGCCCTCGGTGTCCATCGCGCACCGGATCATCGAGACCTGGTACGGCGAGAGGCTCCCCGGCACCCCCTGAGCCTGCGCCGCTCCGTCTGGCGGGTCGGCAGGCGGCCCCGGTATCAGGCGGCTGCAGTCTCGGGCGGGCTGGCGGTGGCCCCGGTCTCAGGCGGGTGCAGTCTCAGGCGGGCTGGCAAGTGGCCCGGTCTCAGGCGGGTGCGAGCGCGCGGACGGCGTTGGCCTCGTCCACCCCGGGACCGGGCACGATCATGACGACCGGCGTGTCGAGGCCCTTGGCTTGGTACTCGGCCACGCGCTCGCGGCAGGCTTCCGGCGACCCGTGCACGAAAAGGTCGTCGACGACCTGGTCGGGAATGGCGGCGAGGGCGCCCCGGCGGTCTCCCGCGGCCCAGGCGTCCTGCATCGGCCGCAGTGCCTCGCCGCGGCCGAGCCAGTCCTGGAAGGCGGCATACGCGGGGACAGTCAGGTAGGCGGTGAGGAGGCGGCGGCCGATGGCCCTGGCCGTCTCCGTGTCGGTGGTGGGGCAGACGAACACCCGGGCGATCAGTTCGCAGTCCGGACCGGCCTCCGCCCGCACGGCCGCCACATCGCCGGGGGAGAGCCAGTTCGTGATGGCGCCATCGGCGAGCGACGCCGCGAGGGCGACCATCCCAGGACGCAACGCGGCCAGGGCGAGAGCGGGCGGCGGCTCAGGGGCCTGCTCCAGCCGGAAACCCCGCACGCTAAACGTTTCGTATTCCTCGGTCACTTTCTCCCCGGCCAGGGCGGCACGCAGGAATCGAAGCGTGTCGCGGGAGCGCTGGTACGGCTTGGCCAGCGGGATGCCGTTCCACTGCTCAACGATCACCGCCGACGACACGCCGATGCCCAGCACGAACCGGCCGGGGGCGAGTGTGGCCAGGGTAGCCGCGTTCATCGCGAGCAGGGCAGGCCCCCGGGTGTAGATCCCGGCGATCGCGGTGCCGAGCCGCAGCCGGGTGCTCCAGTGAGCCACCAGGGCGAGCGGGGTGAAGGCGTCCGACCCGTTCATCTCTGCCGACCAGGCGTCGGTGTATCCCAGGTCGGGGAGGGCCGCGACGATCTCCCGCTGGTCGGGCAGAGGCATGCCGCGCAGCGGGAGCGTGATGCCCCATCTGGCTGTTGGTCCCATTGCACATTTCCTTCCGCGGTTCCCGCTCATCATGGCGCATTCCCGGTCTGATGGCCCACGCCCGGTGTCGCGGTGCCTGCCCGGTGTCGCGGTGCCTGCCCGGTGTCGCGGTGCCTGCCCGGTGTCGCGGTGCCTGCCCGGTGTCGCGGTGCCTGCCCGGTGTCACGGTGCCCGCCCGGTCTGAGGGTGCCTGCCGGGGTCGCGTAATATTCCCCGAAGATGGCCGCAGCAGGGCCGGCGGCCGTGGCAGGATGCCCGGCATGAATCCAGAATCCGCTGACCAGCCGGCTTGTGCCTATGTCACGTGATCTTGATCTGGATGCCGTCTTTGGCAGCTCATCGCCCGCTGAGACCTTCGCCGCTGTGCTCACCGAGGCACGGATGGTGCTCGGTGAGATCGGCAGCCCGCTCGACGCGGAGTTGTGGGGCTCGGACATTCTCGCCGCGCTCGGCGGCCCGAAGGGCAACGCAGCGATCGCGATCGTGCCTGCCGCAGAGGCGACGGGCACTGCTGAGGCGCTCGCTATCCTGCGCGTCATGGCCGCGGTCGGCTGGCCAGAGCTGCGCTCGATCGCGACGCAGGCAGCCGACCGGATGGCCGCAGCCACCCATGAAGCGCCGGGCCGTGAGGCGCCGGGCCGTGAAGCGCCGGGCCGTGAAGCGCCGGGCCGTGAAGGATCGGGCCGTGAAGCGCCGGGCCGTGAGGCTCCGGGCCGTGAAGGATCGGGCCGTGAAGCATCGGGCCGTGAAGCACCGGGCCTTGACGAGCCGCCGTGGGGGGCCGTGATGGGCGCGCCGACCGTGGGGGAGTGCTGGCGTTATGGCGATGACCGGGGCCTTCAGGAGGCCGTGACCATGAGCTTCGGTTACGGCACGGAACTTCACGTGGTGTCGCTGCTCCTCGATCACGGATGTGGCGGCGGCATCAAGGATGTGTGGGTCGGCGACGCGGGAGATGTGCTCGAGCGGACCAGGGCGATGGCTGACCAGGACCCCGCGATGATCTTCGAGATGATCAGCCCGGCTGATGCGCGGGTTAGGGCGCTACGGGCGATCGCGGCCGGTGAGTGCCCCAGCCAGCCGGACGAGATCGGCAATGTCTCATCCACCAGGGCCATCCTGCGGACCCGGGTCGCCTTGCTCCCTCGCCAGTTATCCGAGCAGCTATCGGAATCGAGAGCACTGCTCTTGACAGGCCGGGGCAGATATGGAACGTTGCTCTTAGATAAGAGCAATGCTCTCGATTAGGAGCGAGTAATGAGCACCGATCCAGCGCCCCGTTACATTCAGCCGAGTGGCTTGACGACCAAGGTCTTCAACAACGCAGTCCAGGCTCTGACCCGCGCCGGGGTCAGCGTCATGGGATCCCGTGTCCTGGCCGTGCGCGGCCGCCAGAGCGGTGAGTGGCGGACCACCCCGGTGAACCTGCTGACCGTGGACGGTGCGAGATACCTGGTCGCACCGCGCGGCCAGACGCAGTGGGTGCGCAACCTGCGCGTCGCCGGCGGTGGCGAGCTACGGGTGGGCCGCCGCGTCCAGCGGTTCACCGCCGTGGAATTGGCCGACGAGGAGAAGCCGCTGGTGCTTCGCGCCTACCTCAAGCGCTGGGCGTGGGAGGTCGGCATGTTCTTCGAGAACATCACGCCCGAGTCCACCGACGAGCAGTTGCTGGGCATCGCGCCGGGATTCCCGGTCTTCCGGGTCAGCTAGCGGGTGCTTGCCTGCTGCGCACGTGGCCTGATGAGCATCCGATGTCCGCGCTGATCAAGGGTTTCTGCCTGCTTGTCGGCTTTTTCCTTGAACTCGCTGTTCTCGGGTCAGCTGGGTACTGGGGCTTTACCGTGAGCCCGGATCTCGCCGTCCGCCTGCTGGCTGGCCTTGGCGTTCCGGTCCTGCTCGCCATGGCGTGGGGGGTCTTCGCCGCCCCGCGGGCAGCCAGGCCGCTGCGCGGAGCGCCTCGCGCTGCGTTCGAGGTCGCCTGGTTCGGCGCTGGTGTGGTGCTGCTCGCCGCCGCAGGGGCGGGGATCGTGGCCGCCATGCTCGCGCTCGACTACCTCGCCAACACGATGCTGCTGCGCCTGTGGCTGCGCCGCTAGCTGCTCGTCCACGCTCCCGCCCGTCGCATCCGCGAACTCACGCACTCTCCGCGATTGCGGTGGATTGGGGGCCGCCAGTGCCCCCCAATCCACCGCGATCATGGAAGGCGGAGGGCGCACGTGGGGCCGCATCGGCCTGGCTGACCTGGCCAGCCACGGACACTCAGCACTGCGGCTACCTCCATCGCGACGAGGCATGGCCGCCCGAACACGTCGGCGAAACTGTAGCGGAGGGTCACCAGCCCCTCGGCGGCTGCCGCGTTGTCCCGCCGCGCGTCGCCCCAGCGTGTTTCGCGAGGGTGGGCGGCGCGGCCGTCGGTCTCTACGACCACCCCATATTCGGCGTAGAGGTTGTCCCGGTATCGGACGCGCCCGCCGTGCGAACTTCTGGCCTGCCGTACGGCACGCGGTAGCCCATGGGCGCGCTCGACGCCTTTCATGTATCGACGCTCCAGACCGGACAGTGCACCGTCACTGACATCGCCGAGCACGGCGCGCAAATCGCCCCGCCAGCGCAGCTTCTTGCGGCTCTCGATGGCCCGGAGTAACCGCTGCGGCGTGGTCAGCCGGCTTCCGCAAGCCTGATACAGCCAGCCACAGGCCTCGTCGAACGAGCACGACACCTGCGTCAAGTCGACTACGGTCTCCTCCAGCCTGGTCCTCGGCGGCGTCAGGCAGGGATGGCGCGCCTCGGCGATCCGGTCCGAGCGGTGGATGACCATGCCTGGAATCCGTGCGACATGTTGCTGCCGTGGCACGGACAGGTGGATGAGGGCGCCACGCCTATCCGTGAGATCGCTCAGCTCGGCGGCGGTTCGGTGGCTAAGAACGGCGCTTGTCCCGACCCGCAGCACGGCGGCCCAAAGTATGCCCTCGCGGGACGGCTCCCCGGTGAAGGTCGAATAAACGCCCGGCTGGAGCGCCCGCCACGTGCCCCGGCGGAGCCTCGACTTGACCGTGTCCGCGCTGACACCAGCCTCGAGTGCCTGGCGGCGGCAGATCACACCGCACTGCTGCTCCGCAAGGTCGCGAAGCGCCAACGGAATTTCGCGGGTCATGGCATCCAAGCATGCGCACCCCTGCCGACAACGCCGGGGCATTTCATGATCGCGGTGTATGAGGGGTCTCCAGCGGCCCCCCATCCACCGCGATCATGAAACCGGCACGGCACGGCACGAGGCGCGCTGGTGCGGGCTACGCCGTCAAGGCCAGGGTCGCTCCGGTCGGGTCGAGGAGCCGGTGGAAGCCGTCGGCGGCCGGGAATGTGGCCAGCGGGCTCCGTACGAGGGCGAAGGGCCCGTCCGGCCCGGCCATGGTTGCGCCTTCGGCCCCTACCGCGATGAACTCGCCGTCCATCCGGAGCAGGACCGGGCCGTCGCGGTGCGCGGATATCGCGGAGCGCCCTGACCGCAGTCCGTCGAGCACGTCATCGGGCCCGTCCCCGTCGCACTCGACCCACGTGGTCGGCAAGCCCGGCAGGGCGTCGGAACCAGGCCGGTGCCAGTCGCTCCCGCCGACCGGCAGCACGGTCGGGTCCCATGCCATCCACCAAGCCAGCGGGGTCGTCCAGTGCAGGTCGAGCCAGCTCCAGTGCCATACCTCGGCGAGTGGCGGCCGCCGCCGCATCGGGATGGTCCAGCTGACGTGGCCGCCAATCGGATGGTTGACCGACAGCAGGCCGCCGCCCCGCTCGGTCTCCTCCAGCCAGGAATCCGCGGGGGTGCGGAAGTCGATCCAGCCGACATCGCCGAGGGCCCCGGCGTGACCGTCCTCCGTCGTCACCTCCTGGCCCGGAATCAGGATGATTCCGTACCTGGCCGCCGCGCCAGGCAGTTCCGCGTGATGGCTGATCGTGTTGTGGTCGGTGATCGCGATGAAGTCGAGGCCGCGGGAAGCCGCGAAGCGGGCCAGTTCGGGAACGGTCAGCCCGCCGTCGGAATGCACCGTGTGCGTATGAAGGTCCCCGGCCAGCCAGCGGCGCCCTGACCGGGCAGGCAACTCGCGGCGGGCAGGCCGGTCCATTAGCGGAGGTGGCGGTTCGGGCCTGGCCTCGGGTATCAGCCTGCCGCGTTCCCCGGCCACCTCTGCCGTCAGGCGGTAGTCGACTTCCCCCCGGGGCAGCCGGTAGAGGCCGATCATCGCCTGCCACAGGCCGGGCTCCAGGTCACCACCCAGATAACCGGGTGTGGCGTCCTCCGCGGTGATGACGAAGGATCGCCGGGCCCCACCGGACCAGCCACGGAACCCCGCCGGGCCGGCGCAGCCCAGGTCCAGCACGCCGGACGAGCGGTCATACTCCAGCTCAACCCGCACCGCCCGGGCGCCGGGTGGGACCTCCACCGGCAGGTAGTGCCAGGGTGACGCGAAGCGATCCTCCAGAGTCCACTTGCCTGAGTGGCGCGTGCTCGTGCCCATGGTCCCACCGAAGCAGATTCAGCGCCGCCGGGCGAATTCCGTCGGCCTGACGCGTGGGCCCAGGGCTGGGTGGTTGACACGGAATTCACCGGGCGTAGAATTCATCATGCGTTGAGATCCGGCCCGCGGCCGGGCCGGCAGTGCGGCGGCCAGTTAGGAGACGCTGATGTGGGCGATGATCGTCAAGGAATTCCGGCAGCTGCGGCGCGACCGGCGCACGCTCGCCATGATGATCGTGATGCCGGTCATCCTGCTCATCGTGTTCGGCTACGCGGCGAGCTTCGACGTGTCCACGATTCCTACCGCGGTCGCAGGCTCCCGGGCCGGGCAGACGGCCCTGCCGGCCGCCTTCGATGTGGTGCGGCGGGAGCCGGGCGAGGGCGCGTCCTGGGCGCGGGCGCAGATCCGGGACGGGAAGGCCGCCGTCGCCGTCGTGACCGGGACCACGACCGTGGTGTTCATCGACGGCAGCCAGTTGTTCACGGCCAAGGCGGCGCTGGCCGCATTGGCCAACGCGCGGCGGCCGGCCGGCGCGCCGGGTTCCACGGCGGCTGGTACATCCAGCGCACAGCCGCCCAAGGTCACGGTCCTCTACAACCCAGGGCTCAAGACGGCCGACATCATGATCCCCGGCCTCGCCGGGGTTGTCCTGGTCTTCGTCGGCACCATCATCACGAGCCTCGGCGTGGTGCGTGAACGGCAGACCGGGACCCTGGAGCAGCTCGCGGTCATGCCGCTGCGCCCGCGGGACGTTTTCCTCGGCAAGATCGCCCCGTACTTCGCGGTGGCCGCCGTGGACCTGGCCGTCGTGATCGCGGTCGGCGTGGCGGTCTTCGGCGTCCCGTTCCGGGGCTCGCTCGGCGTCTTCGCCCTCGGGGCGCTGCTGTTCCTGTTTGTGACGCTCGGCCTCGGGGTCCTGATCTCCAGCGTGTCGGAGAACCAGGGCCAGGCGATCCAGCTGTCCGTGATGATCATGCTGCCCCAGGTCCTGCTCTCCGGGCTGATCTTCCCGCTCACTTCGATCGCGATCGGCGTCCGCTGGATCTCCTACGTGCTGCCGCTCACCTACTTCAACCAGATTTCCCGTGGCGTGATGCTACGGGCGGAACCCATCGGGCCGCTGTGGCCTCCGTTCGTGTTCCTCGCCCTGCTCGGGCTGGCCGTCGTCACCCTCGCGACGCTGCGCTTCCGCTCCTACCTGGCCCCGGCCACGCCGCGGCGGGGACGGGGCACCCCGGCCGCGGCAGCGGGCTCAGCCGAGCCGGCCACGGGCAGCGCGGCCACGGGTAACGCGGCCATCGGCATTCGGCCGGGGCCGGCCCGCGCCGCAGGGTCGGGAGACCCGGGATGAACACCCCGACCAGCAGCAACGAAAAGCTGACCGGATCATGGTGGGGAACCGACGTGGTTTCCGTTTGGTATGGGAAGGTGCTGGCGCTTGACCGGGTAACATTCCGCGCGGCACCTGGGCAGGTCAGTGCCGTGGTCGGCGGCGACGGTGCGGGCCGGACGACCTTGCTGCGCGGCCTGGCCGGTGCGCTGGCGGCCAGCGAGGGCGAAATCCGCCGGCCCGCCGCGCGCCGGATCGGATACCTGCCAGCCGGCTCGGGCACCTACCCGGACCTCACGGTGGCGGAGAACCTCGCCTTCCGCGCCGCGGTGTACGGCGTCAGCGCTGACTCGCGCGTCGCCGGCTACCTCGAGCGGGCCGGGCTCGGCGCCGCCCGGGACCGGCTCGCCGGGCGGCTGTCCGGCGGAATGCGGCAGAAGCTGGGCGTCATCGCCGCGATGGTGCATCAGCCCGCGCTGCTCGTCCTGGACGAGCCAACGACTGGCGTGGACCCGGTGAGCCGGGTCGAGTTGTGGTCGCTGATCGCGCGGGCCGCCGCCGACGGCGCGGCGGTGGTGCTGGCCACGAGTTATCTCGATGAAGCGGAGCGGGCCGCGCAGGTGCTCGCCCTGGACGCCGGCCGGGTCCTGGCCGCGGGGACTCCGGAGCAGATCATGGCGGCGATGCCCGGTACGGTGCGGATCATGGACAGGCGGCCGCCGGGCGATGCGGCGCGCCGGGCCTGGCGGCGCAACGCCCGCTGGCGGGTCTGGGTGCCAGACGGCCCGGCCGTCGCGCTGGGCGAACCGGCTGCGCCGGATGGCCTGGCTGCGCTCGCCGATCCGAGCGGCCCGGACGCTGTGCTCGCGCGTCCGGAGGCTGCGCCGGACGGCCCGGACGCTGCGCTTGCCGGTCCGGACGCTGGGCCTGGCCGTCCGGAGGCGGTATTGGGCGAGCCGGTCCAGCCCGATCTGCAGGACGCGGTGACGGTCGCGTCCCTGCGCCGGGAACTGGCGATGAGCGGAGGGAGCCGGCCATGAGCGGAGGAATGCCGGGGGAGAGCGGCGTGCTCGCCGAGTGCGCGGGCGTGACCAGGAGCTTCGGCCGGTTCGTCGCGGTCGACCACGTGGATCTGCGGCTGGGTGGCGGTGAGGTGGTCGGCTTGCTCGGCGCGAACGGTGCCGGGAAGACCACCCTGATCCGGATGCTGCTTGGGCTGCTGCCGGTCTCCGCAGGTGAGGTACGGCTGTTCGGAGATCCGCCGTCCCGCGGCACCCGCCAGCGCATCGGCTATGTTCCGCAGGGCCTCGGGCTCTACGACGATCTCACCGCGGCCGAGAACCTGGCCTTTTCGGCCGCGGTCTTCGGCGCGGGCACCAGCCGGGCCCTGCCGGCCGCGCTGCGTCCCTACGGCCGGGCCATTGTCGGCGAGCTTCCGCTCGGCGTCCAGCGCCGGGTGGCGTTCGCGGAGGCGCTGGCGCACCGGCCTGACCTCCTCATCCTCGATGAGCCGACCTCGGGCGTGGACCCGCTGGCGCGCGCCCGGCTCTGGGAGACGATCGGCGAGGCGGCCGCGGCTGGCGCCGGGGTGCTGGTCACGACGCACTACCTGGACGAGGCGGGCGAGTGCGGCCGGCTGGTGATCATGGCGGACGGGCGCGTGGTCGCCCGCGGCACGGCCGCCGAGATCACCGGCAGCGCCCGGGTGACGGTGGTCGAGACAGACGCGTGGGCGGCCGCGTTCGACGCGCTGGAGGCAGCCGGCTTGGCCGCCGCGCTGGTCGGCGGCTCGTTGCGGGTCGCCGGTGCCCCGCCCGACGTCGTGGCGAGCGCACTCGGCGGCATCGATGGGCGGGTCAGCGAGGCGCCGACTACGCTGGAAGAACGTTTCTTCCAGCTAACATCCACCCGCCAACCGGAGGTATCGGGCTGACTCACCCAGGCGACGACACACGCCGCAGCGGGCGGCGCACGGGCGACAGCGGTACGCGTGAAGCGATCCTGAGCGCCGCCAGGAAGCGGTTCGGCGATCACGGCTACACGGGAGCCACGATCCGGGCCATCGCCGCCGACGCCGGGGTGGATCCTGCCCTGGTACATCACTTCTTCGGCCCGAAGGAGCGCCTGTTCGCGGCGGCCATGCGGCTGCCCCTGATCCCCGGCGAAATGATCGACGCGGCGCTCGCACCTGGCGCCCGAAATCCCGCGCAGAGCCTGGGAGAGCACCTGGTGCGCACGGTGCTGGGCGCCTGGGATGTCACCGAGCTCCGCGACATGTTCCTCGGCCTGCTGCGATCGGCCGTCACGAGCGAGCAGGCCGCGGCGATGCTGCGAGAGTTCGTGACCGAGTCCATCCTCGGCAGGATCGCCGAGGTCGCCGTGCCCACCGGGGCGGCGGGCGCTGATGGGCCGGCGGCCACCGACGGGGCGGCGAACGCTGACGGGGCGGCGGCCACTGACGGGGCGGCGGCCACTGACGGGCCGGCGGCCACTGACGGGCCGGCGGACGTGGATGGGCCGGCGAGCGCAGGTGGGCCGGCGGGCGCTGAGATGGCGGCCGAGGCAAGCTACCGGGCTGCTCTCGTCGCCAGCCAGGTCGTCGGCCTGGCTCTGGCCAGGTACGTGCTCGGGCTGGAGCCGCTCGCCACCGCCAGCCAGGACGATCTCGCTGCGGCGATCGGCCCGACGCTGGAGCGCTACCTCACCGGCACGGTGCGCTGACCCGGGTACCTATCGGCGGCCGGCCTCCTTTAGGGGATTCCTCCGCGGTTCAGGCAGTGAAGAATTCGAGCAGCTCTGGAGCGAGCGCTTCGGGCGACACGTTGTGCATCTGGCCGTCCAGGACGCGGTGAACCGCGCCCTGGACCGTTCCGGCGACTGCCCTCCCCGCGCTGGTCATCCACGCCGGGCTGTTCCCGCCGGTGAGCACGAGCGTGGGCTGGGTAATGGCAGCCAGCCGGCGGGCGGGCAGGGCGTTCCCGGGCCCCATGACGGCGGCCTCATAGGCCAGCGTGTGCGCCGCGGCCTCGGCGTCTGACCAGGACGGCTGCAGCCGCATCGCGGCGACCGCCTCGACCGGAGCCTCAGCCGCCTGGACCATGAACAGCTCGACCGCGTCCCCGCGCCGGCCCTCCTTGACCAGGGCGTCGAGTTGCGCCGCGAAATCGGGCGACAGCTCGGGCGCGCTCTCGTCGACGTGGTATGGCGGCTCCCACACGGCCAGTTTCGCTATGGCCGGGTTCCGCGCCGCGGCCTCAAGCGCCAGGCCGGCACCAGAAGAACCACCGAAGACCATGGCCGATCCGCCTGCCTCCTCAAGGAGGGCACTCAGGTCCTCGACCTCACGCTCGACGGCGTAGGGCTGTGTGTCGCCGCTGTCGCCCCGCCCACGCCGGTCATAGTTGAACACCGTGAACCACGGGGCCAGGGCCGCCGCCACGTCCGACAGGATGGAATGTGCCCGGCCGGTGAACGCGCCATGCACCAGGAGTATCGCCGGTCCGGTGCCGGATCGGTCGAAGGCGATCGTGGTGCCATCGGCCGAGCTCACCCGGCCTGTTGCCATCCCGCTCATCGCACGCATCCCATCATGTCGGCTCGGGTCAGTCCCGCGCTGGCCGCTGACGATCAGCCGGCCGGCTTCTCCAGGCACAGCGCCTCCCAGTGGTGGCCGTCAAGATCGGCGAAGCCACGCTGGTACCTGCCGCCGCCCTGCTGCGGCGTACCTGCCGGGCTGGCTCCGGCCGCGAGGGCCTTGGCGACTAGCTCATCCACCTGGTCGGTGCGCTCTACGCCAAGGACCAGGATCACCTCTGTGCTCGCGGTCGCATCGGCGACGCCCCTGGCGGTGAACGAGGCGAACGTCGGCTCGGCCAGCAGCATGACCTGGGTGTGTTCACTGATGATCACGGACGCCATGTCATTTGTCATGCCAAAGAACTGAAAGCCCAGGTCGGTGAAGAACGCCTCCGACCGGGTCAGGTCCTTGACCGGAAGATTGACGAACAGTTTCGTAGGCATCTGCGGGTTCCTTTCCCTCGTCGCCGCCCTCACCTGGATGGTGCGGACGCCTACAGTCTGCAAAGCGCGGGACTGACCGGTCTTGGATGCCGGCGCCAGCTACTTGACTGTCCGTGCACGGACTTAGCCTCGATCTCCTGGCCCAGTGGATCGAGCTTTGGAGTCGCTCAAGCCTGGCCTGCACGCGGCCTGCCGGATCTGCTGACCGGCGTCGGAGTGCGGCCTCAGGCCCGGGAACTGCTGTAGTTACGGCGGTATTCGGCGGGCGGCAGGCCGTAGGTACGCCGGAACAGCCGGCTGAAGTGCGCCGAGTCCGGAAGGCCCCACCTGGCTGCCACGGTGCTGACGGATACGGCACGGAAAGCCGGATCGGCCAGGTCCCTACGGCAGCGTTCAAGACGCCGCCGGCGGATCCACCCAGCTACGGTCGTGTCCTGAGCCTCGAACAGCCGGTGCAGGTAACGCAGGGAGACGTGATGTGCGGCCGCCACGATGCCAGGAGATAGCTCCGTCTCGCCCAGGTGTTCCTCGATGAATGCGTGGATGCGCAACAGCAGAGTTCGTTCTCGCGATTCGACGGGTAGCGACCCAGTCTGATCGGCGCGCTCGGCCACAGCCGCGGTCACCAGGTCCATTACCACCGTGCACAGCCGGGCTGCGCTGGCCGGCTGATAGGTCTCCAGGTCCAGGACCACGCGGCGAAGCAACGGCGCAGCCAGAGCGCCGGTCCCCCCGTCGGCAGCAATGGGAACCGCGGTAAGCCCGCCAACGGAATCCGGCGGGAGGGCCAGCAGATCGCGCGGGAAGCCGAACACCGCCAGCTGGACCGCCGAGTCATAGGCCAGATCGTAAGGCCGGGCGAAGTCGTAGATCGCGAACTCGCCTGGTCGGAGCCGCGCGGTCCGGCCATCCTGGGCGAGGCGGAGGCTCCCCGACATGGCCAGCACAACCCGGTAAAGCTCAGAGCCGCCGCGGCGGATCAGGCCGGGCGTGCGGTGCACGCTGTGCGGCGTGGAAGTCTGCACCCGGCCAACATTCACCGGCCCGAGGTGCCCAGCCTCGATCTCACCCGACAGCGGCACATCCGGATCGCTTCGAAAGTCGAGCGGGCCGAGCGTGTCGCACACGGTGCTCCGCCAGGCGTCGTAGCGGTACGCAGGAGGGACGTCACTCGTGCGGATCAGAATGGCCATCCGTATCGCCCCCATCGCTGCCAGGGCCATGGTACCGACGGCACACCCAGCCGCCGGTGCCGGACCAGCGATCCTCGAGGCGACACGGGGGGCTTCGGCGGCCCTTGGCGGGCATCCGGCCCGGTCAGATCGGCTGACGGTGGACCTAAGTGGACACATCTGGACCGCCGCTAACATCGGTGACGTGGATGGTGTACTCGGCGCCTGCTCGCTGGAGGTTCTCAGGCAGCGCAAGAGCTTCAAGTGGCGGACCTACGCTCCGGACGTCCTGCCCGCCTTCGTGGCCGAGATGGACTTCGATCTCGCCGAGCAGATCAGCGAGACGGTGATCGCGGCGCTCGCGATCGGTGACTCCGGCTACCCCCATCAGGGGGCTCTCGGTGAGGCGTTCCGGGACTTCGCGGCGGGCCGGCTCGGCTGGTCACCCGACCCGGCCCGGGTTTTCGCCATCCCCGACGTGATGACCGGGCTCGTCGAGGTGGTCCAGGCGGTCACGCCCCCCGGTTCCAGCATCGTCATCAACCCCCCGGTCTATCCGCCGTTCTCGTTCCGGTTCGGCTTCGCCGGCCGCCGGATCGTCACGTCTCCGCTGGCCCGGGACAGCCAGGGCCGTTATGACCTGGACTTGGAGGCACTCGATGCGGCGCTGGCCGAACCGGGCGTGGCGGCGTACGTACTGTGCAGCCCGCACAACCCCACCGGCAGCGTCTGGTCGCGGGCCCAGCTTGAGGTAATCGGTGACATCTGCCAGCGCCGGGGCGTGGTCCTGCTGGTGGACGAGATCCACGCGCCGCTGGTTCTGCCCGGCGCGCGGTTCGTGCCCTTTCTGTCCATGGGACACGAGATCGACGCGCGGACGTTCAGCTTCACGTCAGCGTCGAAGGGCTGGAACATCCCCGGCCTCAAGTGCGGCCTCGCCATCGCCGGATCGGACCAGGGGGCCGCGCTCCTGAGGGAACGCTGGGAGGCGTTGCTCCCGTCCCACCTGGGCGTGCTCGGGTCTATCGCCGCCTACCGCGACGCTGTGGGATGGCTGGACGCGGTGCTGGCCCAGATCGACGAGAACCGCTGGCTGCTGGCGCGTCTGCTTCGCGAGCACCTCCCGCAGGTCGGCTACCTCCCGCCGCAAGCCAGCTTCCTGGCCTGGCTGGATTGCCGCGCCCTGGGCTTCGGTGACGATCCGGCCGCGGTGTTCCTGGACAAGGGCCTGCTGGCGGTCAGCCCGGGCCCCGACTTCGGTGCCGAGGGCCGCGGATTCGCCCGGCTGAACATGGGGACATCTCCCGCCCTGCTGGAGGAGGCGGTCCGGCGGATGACGGCGGCGGTCGAGGGCGCCGAGGTCCTGGCGGGCGGCCGCTAGGCCCGCCCAGGCCACCCTCTGGTGGCGTCGCTCCGCGCTCGCTACGTCACTCCGCGCCTCCACCTGGACTGTTGCCTTGGGCACCGAAGAATCTTTCGGCCCCAAAGCGACGATTGTGTCAAATATCCCATCTGGTCACCGGGCCGTTGGCATGTCAGGGTGAAGGTGAGGCCATTTTCCATGGTCAGGGCGTGGAGGGCCGATGGGCAGGGATGTTCCAGCGATCACAGTGAGCCAGCAGGACAGACGTCGCTACCGCAAGAAAATGCACAGTTGCCTAGATGTGCTGGCCCGGATGCTCCGCGAGTCCCGGTTCGATACCGGGCAGGAGCAGATGGGTCTCGAGATCGAGTTCAACCTGGTGGATGAGGCCGGCTCGCCGTCGATGAAGAGCATCGAGGCGCTGAAGGCGATCGACGACCCAGACTGGGCCGCCGAGCTGGGCCAGTTCAACCTGGAGATCAACGTGCCGCCGGGACCGCTGTCCGGCGATGCGCTGGCCCAGCTGGAGAGGCATGTCCGGGCCAGCATGGATCGCGCCGACCGGCGGGCGCGGGAGGTGGCCTGCCGGATAGCGATGATCGGTATCCTGCCCACGCTGGGCGAGTCCGACGTACGAGAGGAGTCGATGTCGGCGCATCCGCGCTACTGGCTGCTGAATGAGCAGATCTTCGCGGCTCGCGGCGAGGACGCGCGGATCCAGATCGAGGGTCCCGAGCAGTTGCTCACCCATGTGGACAACATCATGCCGGAGGCCGCCTGCACCAGCGTCCAATGTCATCTGCAGGTCAGCCCGGAGGCGTTCGGCAATTACTGGAACGCCGCCCAGGCCGTGGCGGGCGTGCAGGTCGCGCTGGCCGCGAATTCGCCGTTCCTGTTCGGCCGGGAATTGTGGCGGGAGACCAGGATCACACTGTTCCAGCAGGCTACCGACACCCGCCCAGAAGAGCTGCAGGCGCAAGGGGTGCGGCCCAGGGTGTGGTTCGGGGAACGGTGGATCACTTCGGTCTTTGACCTGTTCGAAGAGAACATCCGCTATTTCCCGGCGCTGCTGCCGCTCTGCGAGGACGAGGATCCAGTGACCCAGCTCGAACAGGGCCGCACTCCGGAGCTGGCCGAGCTGACTCTGCACAACGGCACCGTGTACCGGTGGAACCGTCCCGTGTACGCGGTGGTGGACGGCCAGCCGCACCTACGGGTCGAGAACCGGGTGCTGCCGGCCGGCCCCACGGTCGCGGACGTGGTCGCCAACGCGGCCTTCTATTACGGCCTGGTCCGGGCGCTCGCCGAGGCGGAACGGCCGATCTGGACGAGGATGTCCTTCGCGGCGGCGGGGGACAACCTGTTCGAGGCGGCCAGGCACGGGATCGACGCCCACCTTTACTGGCCCGGGCTCGGCGTCGTCCCGGCGACCGAGCTCACCCTGCGCAGCCTGCTTCCGCTGGCGCGGGACGGGCTACGCCGGTGGGGAGTGGACCAGGGTTACGCGGAGCGGAGCCTGGGCATCATCGAGCAGCGCTGCCTGGCCGGCCGGACCGGTGCGACCTGGCAGGCCGATACGGTGCATGCCCTGGAGCGGGGGGGCGGGCTGTCCAGGACCGCGGCCCTCCGGCAGATGACACAGCGCTACATCGAGCACATGCACACCAACGAACCCGTACATACCTGGCCTACCGGGTAAACCCGGGGTTGGGGGATGCGGCCCCATGCCTTCAGGGACGGCCGGTATGCGTACGTAGCACATGAGTCCGACGCGCGGCGGCCTGGATCCACGGTAGGCCGGGCCTGTGCCCGGTGGATGCGGGGCCGGGGAGCATACTTGTGCTCACTGACCGCAACGGAATAACTCTGGGAGAATACGCGGCAGCAGTTCCGAGTGAGCCTGAAGTACCGCATCGGGCGGGAGTGGTGCCGTACTGGGAACGGTCAGGAGCCTCGTCGCCCGGGCGTGGGCCGCCCACCCGGTCGTCGTTGTCGCCGGGCTCGTCGCGGCCGGCCTGGCCGTGTCGGGCTGCGGCGGCGGCAGCAGCGCGCCCAAGGCCACCCGGGCGCCTGCCCCAAGCCCAACCCGGCACATCGCGAAGCAGTTGCGGTCCCCGTTCACGGGAGAGCCGGTGAAGTCACTCGGCCGGGTGCTGGCCGTGAAGATCGACAACATCGCGGCGGCGCGCCCACCGACCGGCCTGACCCGTGCCGACATCGTCTACCTCCTGCCGGTCGAGGGGGGCCTAAGCCGGATCTTCGCGGTGTTCTCGAGCCACTTTCCCCCGGTCGTCGGGCCAGTGCGCAGCGCCAGGGAGGACGACCTGGAGCTGCTGCGCCAGTTCGGCCGGCCCGCTTTCGCCTACTCGGGTGCCCAGCCGGAACTCGTGCCGGTAGTCCATCGGGCCCGGATCGTCGATCTCTACGCTGGCACCGCCGGCGGCTATTACCGTGACCCGAACCGGTTCGCGCCGCACAACCTCTATGCGCACACGCGGCAACTGGTCGCTGAGGCGCGCGGGGCGAGCACCGCCCACAACATCGGGTTCAGGTTCGGGCCGGCGCCGGCCGGCGGCACGGTCACCGCGTCCGCGTCCGCCGCCTACTCGGCCGCCTCGTTCACGTTCCGGTGGTCGGCGGCCGGGGCGCGGTGGATGGTCTGGATGGACGGCTCGCCCGCGGGCACCACCGAGGACGGCCAGCTGAGCGCGGCCACCGTCGTCATCCAGTACACAACGGTGCGCACCTCCCGGTTCCTCGAACAGGGGGTAGCGCCGCCATACGCGGAGAGCACCGGTTCCGGCTCCGCGCTGGTGTTGCGCGACGGCGAAGAGTGGCACGCGCACTGGGCCCGGCCCAGTGCCGGCGGTACCACGTTCAGCACGGCCTCGGGCCAGCCGATGACGTTCGCCCGCGGCCAGGTCTGGATCGTCCTCGCCGCCCGGTAGCGCGCCAGGGCGTACGCTGCGACGTTGTGCTCCCTCACGTCGTCGCGATCCGCTATGTCACGCCGCTGCGCGAAGGTGGATCGCTGCCGGGGCTGATGGAGGCCGACGACCTGGGCACCTATGTGGTGAAGTTCCGCGGCGCGGGCCAGGGGCGCAAGGCGCTCATCGCCGAGGTGATCAGCGCGCGGCTGGCCCGGGCCTGCGGCCTGGCGGTGCCGGACCTGGTGACCGTGGACGTGGATCCGGCGCTCGCCCCCGGCGAGCCGGATCAGGAGGTGCAGGATCTGCTGCGGGCCAGCCCGGGGCTCAATCTGGGGGTCGACTACCTGCCCGGTGCGCTGGACTTCGACACCGCCATGGGCGGGGTGGACCAGGCCCTGGCCGGCCGGGTGATGTGGTTCGACGCGCTGGTGGGCAACGCCGACAGGTCGTGGCGCAATCCGAACATGCTGCTGTGGCACGGAAAGCTCTATCTCATTGATCACGGGGCAACGCTGACGTTCCATCACCGGTGGGAGACCGCGGCGGCGTCCGTAGCCCGCCCGTACGACGCTGGTGACCATGCGCTGGTCGGCTGCGGCGCCCGGATTGACGAGGCTGACCGGGAACTTTCCGTTGCGGTCGATGAGGACGTGCTGCGCGAGGCGACCGCGGAAATTCCCGAGGAGTGGCTGGTGGATGAGCCTGGTTTCGACCGGCCCGATCAGGTGCGCGCCGCCTACGTCAGCCAACTGTCCGGGCGGCTGGGCGCGCGGCAGGCCTGGCTGCCAGGCCTGCGGGCCGCGGCGGCCAGTGGGACTCCCCGCGCCGAGCCGGGAGGGGCCCGGCGGGGCAGGCCAGCCTGGCTTGCCGGCCCACGGGACCATTCCTGTGCCGGGCCACAGCCATGACCGGCGAACGGCATGCTTTCGAGTACGCAGTGCTCCGGGTGGTGCCCCGGGTGGACCGCGGGGAGACCATGAACGCCGGCATCCTGCTCTACTGCCGGCCCCTGAAATACCTCGGCGCCCGCGTGTTCCTCGACGTTGGCCGGCTGCGTGCTCTGGACCCTGCTGCGGACGTGGCCGCGATCGAGCGCGCTCTGCACGCGGCCGCAGAGGTGTGCGGGCCGGACGCACCACCCGGGCCGCTCGGCCTGGAGGACATCGGCCGCCGGTTCCGCTGGCTCACCGCCCCCAGGAGCACCGTGGTCCAGCCCGGGCCGGTGCACACCGGGCTGACCAGAGACCCGGACGCGGAGGCCCAGCACCTGCTGGAACTGCTCGTCCTGCCGACGGTCCCGTGAGGTCCCGGCTCGTCCCGCGAAGTCCCGGCTCGTCCCGTGAGGTCCCGGCTCGTCCCGTGAGGTCCCGGCTTGTCCCGTGAGGTCCCGGCGGGTCACCGCGGAGCATGGGGCCTGGCCGACCGTAAATGTCAGACCCTGCTGGGAGCATGGCCGCTAGCAGTCGGCCAGCGAGGAGCGCCCATGTCCTCAGGAACGTTTACCATCACGCCGAGAGGGCCGTTCTCGCTGGCCGAGGCGGCCGCGTTCGGCTTCGGCCAGCGCGACGCCCAGGGCGGGGACGGCGGTATGCGCCTGGCGTTCTGCCTGGACGGCTACCAGGCACACGTTGGCGTTGAGGTCCGGCAGGCCCCGCCGGGCGACACCGGCGCCGCTGAGGTGCACGGCATGTTCCGCGGGCCCGGGGACGTCGACCCAGACGCGGTGCGGCGCCAGGTCGCCCGCGTTCTGTCCCTTGACCACGACGGCGCGGAGTTTCTGCGAGTAGGCGAGCGGGACCCGGTCATCGGCAGGCTGCAGGCGGCTGCGCCGGGGCTGCGGCCGCCCTTGTTCTACTCGCCGTACGAGGCGGCCGCCTGGTCGGTGCTGAGCGCCCGGCGCCCGCCGCGCCAGATGGCGCAGGTCCGCGATCGGCTGAGCGAAGCGCATGGTGCCGTCTTCGACCTGGACGGCGTGCGGCTGGCCGCGTTCCCGGCGCCCGGCCAGCTGCTGGGAATCGAGTCGTTCCCGGGCGTCCCCGATGAGAAGCTGCGGCGGCTGCACGGCGTCGCGCACGCAGCGCTGGAGGGCCGGCTGGACGTCGGCCATCTCATGAAGCAGGGTCCCGAGGTCGCCATGGCGGAGCTGCAATCGATCAAGGGAATCGGCCCGTTCTACAGCGCGCTCATCGTGGTCCGCGGCACCGGGTTCACCGACGTGCTGCCGGTCGGCGAACCCAAGGTCCTGGCCTTGGCTGCTCGCCTGTACCAGTTGGCCGGCCCGCCGTCGGAGGCGGAGTTCCGCGAGCTCGCCGAGGTGTGGAAACCCTTCCGGACCTGGGCCGTCGTCCTCATCCGGGCCGCCGCCCGGCGCATTCTCGACGATGAACGGCTATCCGGCGGGGAAATACCGATCGATGAAGCCGTTGCGGAATTTGCCGGCCGGGTCGACCCGGCCCAGCCGGGCGCGGAAGTCGGGTGAGCGTTCGTACCGCGCGTTGACGGCCGCTGCGGGCATGGTGAAGAGCTTTCCCCAGTGCGGCCTCGCCCCGAGGGGGGCGAGGCGGTCCTCAATCGCGGCTGCCGCCTTGGTCACGGCGGCGATGTCGTCAACCCAGGTGAAGTGCAGCGCGACGGTGTCCCGTTGGTAGCTCGGGCTCATCCACAGCTCATCCGCGGCGACGGTGCGGACCTCTGAGATCAGCAGGAGAGGCGCAATGCGCTCGCCCAGGCCAGCGACCGCCTCTAGCGCGTCCGCTGCCACGTGCCGCGCCAGCAGGTACTCGGACTGGATCTCCGCACCGCTGCTCGGCGTGAAGTCGAGCCGGAAATGCGGGAGCCGCTCATGCCAGGGCCCGGGTACCCCGAGCTGCTGCGTGGCATAGCGGGTCGGCTCGCCGGGGATGGGGTGCCGGGGCTGGCGGGCCAGCTTCGCGCCCATCCACCGGGGCTCCGGTTTCCAGGAGCGGTCCTCGCCGATCCGGCGCTTGAGCCACAGCAACCGGTGCCGGGGTCCCTGCCATCTGGTGAACACGCTCACGCTGTACGCGCTGGAGAAGATCTCGTCGAAGTGAGCCGTCAGCTGCTCGGCCGGCAGGTCGTCGTAGACATACTGCTGAACGTCGAAATCCGGGACGATGTCCAGGGTCAGCTTGGTGACGATACCGAACGCGCCCAGGCCGACCACGGCGGCGCGGAAGTGATCGCCGTCGGCGTCCCGGCGCAGGACGGCCTGGTCGCCGTCAGCCGTGATCATCTCGATGGCCGCGACAGCCGTCGCGAGGTTGCCGTTGGTGTTCCCGGAGCCGTGCGTCGCGGTCGCGCAGGCGCCGGCCACCGAGATGTGAGGCAGCGATGCCAGGTTGTGCAGGGCCCAGCCCTCAGCGTGCAGCCGCTGGGCCAGTTCCCCGTACCGGATCCCGGCACCAACGGTGACCGTCGCCCGGTCCGGGTCGATATCCATGACCGGCGGGAGATCAGCGACCGAGACGAGCACTCCCGCCGTATCGGCGATGCGGTTGAACGAGTGCCCGGAGCCGAGGGCGCGCACCTGGTCGCTCCGGGAGACCAGGTCCTGGAGTTCGTCCACGCTGTGCGGCCGGTGCACCCGGTCGGCGCGGTAGACCACATTGCCAGCCCAGTTAGTCGGCCGCCCGGTCACCGCGCACCATCCCTCCGTTGCCAGCCCGGCAATTCTCGCGCGAGCAGCCTCGGCGCCTCGATCCGGGCCACCCCCCTTACCGGCCACCAGCCGTGCGCACGGCTGCCGCCGGCCGATGCCCCGTGGGGATTATCGGTCAGAATTGGCTGGTAGGAATGGACGAGGCTGCACCCATCATGACAACGGGAGGTCGGCAACGATGCATGACGTGAGGGCAACCGCCCGGCGGGCGGGAGACGGGCCGTCTCGATGAACTTCCTGGTGATCTGCCGGCCAGTGCCCGACGCCGACGAATCCCTCTTCGGGCGGCTCCTTCCCGAGGAGCTGGCCGCCATGCGCAGCCTGAAGGCCAAAGGCGCGCTCGTCCAGGCCTGGAGTCCCGGCCGGCCAGGTGCGGTGCTGATCCTGGAGGCACCCGATCTGGCTGGCGCCACGAGTGTTACCGCCGGGCTCCCGCTCGCCGCTGCGGGCGTCATCGCCACGGAGATCATCCCCTTGCACCCGGTGGATCTCTAAGCAGTCCGGGCCACGCCGGCGAGGGACGTGCGCGCGGTGGTCACGCTGACGCATGGATGCCTTGACAGGCATATAACTGGATGGGCATAATGGGGGGGTGACGACGGTATTCGAGGTGCTCGCTGAGCCCCGGCGGCGCCAGATCCTCGACCTGGTGCGTGACCGGGAGCGCTCGGTAGGCGAGCTTGTGACTGAGTTGTCGGCGACCCAGCCCGCCGTGTCCAAGCATCTGCGGGTGCTGCGTGAGGCCGGGCTGGTCGAGGCGCGCGTGGACGAGCAGCGGCGGCTCTACCGGCTGCGCCTGGCCCCGCTGCGCGAGCTCGACGCGTGGCTGGCCCCCTACCGCGGGATGTGGGCCGCCAGCCTGGACAAGCTCGAAGCCCACCTCGACGAGATGGACCACGACGAGCGGAGGAAGCCCAGATGAGCCAAGCAGAGAACGGCCAGATGGAAGGCACCCTGGAGGACGCCGGCGGCCGCTGGCGGCTGCGGTTCACCCGGCCACTCGCCCACCCGCCGGAGAAGGTGTGGCGGGCCATCACCGAGCCTGAGCACCTGGCCGCGTGGTTCCCGCAGCATGTCAGCGGCGAGTGGGTGGTCGGCGGCCCGCTGACCTTCCGCGACCCGCAGGACCGGGGCCCCGCCTTCGACGGTCAGGTGCTCGCCTATGCGCCGCCCTCGCTGGTGGAGTTCCGCTGGGGGACGGACGTGATCCGGCTGGAGATCGAGGAGCGCGACGGTGGCTGCACGCTCACTCTGCTCGACACGATCGATGAGATCGGCAAGGCCGCCCGGGACGGCGCCGGCTGGCACGAGTGCCTCGACCTGCTCGCCTGCCACCTGGATGGCGAGCGTCCGGCCTGGCCATCGGGCCAGCGCTGGGCGCAGGTGCATCCCGGATACGTCGAGGCCTTCGGGCCCGAGGGGGCAACCATTGGACCGCCGCCCGGCTCCGAACCCGCATAGCGGCGGGAAGCCCGCCGCGTGCCCGCACCGCGGCCTGGTCGAGGCCGGATGGGCCCGTCCGCGTCATGACCTATCTGAACTGGTGACGATCCGGGCGGCCGGAATGCCTCCCGGCCGGGTCCTTCCTGGCCGAACGGCGGCGAGCGTAGCCGATGGCGCCCACCCCGGCCACCAGCGCGATCGCGAAGCCGGCCAGCCGCAGCCCGTCGGGCAGGTAGCCACCGGGCGGCCCGGCGGGCCCGGTAATTCCCAGGTCGCTGGGATTTGCAGATACCGGGGCGGGCACCGTCGTGCCGCGCAGTTCGTGCAGGACGTCCAGATACTGACGGCCGTATTTCTGTGACGGCTCCACGTAGGAGTTCTCGCTGAACTCGTTCCAGCTGATCAGCCCGAGGACGTCGGGTGAGGACTGCACCGCTGTCGCGTATTCGCTGCGCAGGGTCTGCCCGTTGTCCCGGCTGACCATCTTGGTGCCGCCCACCATGCGGGCGTCGAAGCCCGGGGCGAAGGGTGCGATCCAGTACTGGCCGGCCCGGTGCGCGGCCGCGCTCATCTGGTCAAGCTTCGTGGCGTAGCCGGAATTGGTGGCGGGATTCACCGAGGACCAGTAGTACGCGTCACCATCGGTGACATCGGCGAGCCGCTGGTAACCCTGAAGGTTCTTCTCTGTGGAGAGCACCAGCATCCGGCCGCGGACGGGTCCGGTGACACCGGAGACGGCGGCGTGGGAGTACGCCCAGGTGCCGCTCCAGATGGTCAGCGGTTTGCCACCCAGGCGGAAGAATACGGGGTCCTTCGCGTACTTCTCCATGAATGTCATGAAGTCGGCGGCCACTTCGGAGACGGGCAGCGGCCGCCGCTGGAAGTCCAGCCCTTCGTAGATCATGGCCAGCTTGAAGTGCTCCTGGCTGGCCACTCCCATCAGCAGCCGCAGCCGCTGGTCATCGGTGGCGGTGTCCTTCCAGCTCACGATGAAGCCATCGATGCCGGCCGATTTGGCTTCCGCTATCTGCTGGCGCATGACGCTGGCATCGCTGCTGGAGTACTTGCCGACGAGGGGGTAGTCGGTTTTGGCGCGATTCCAGGAGTTGGTGTTGAACCAGATGTAGTAATAGGCCAGCAGGGGCACCGCCGCCGCCGTGCTCCCGCGCAGCGGGCCCGTGCTCGGCGTGCCCGTGCTCGGCGGCGCACTGCTGGGCGCTGCGCCGCCGCCGCTGGTAGCAGCAGCCTGGTCGTGGCGCGGTTGTGCGTGCACGGCGGGGGCGAGGAGCAGCAGGCTCGCTGCGGCTATCGTGCCGGCTACCCCGCACACGACGGCGGCACGCCTCAGCCTGGGTGCGCCGCTCATGACTCGGGCAGTCTGCTGCTGCTGCGGCGGCGCAGCAGCGCGATTGTCCGCTGGCGCAGCGCAGTGGCCCGGCCAGGCGCCTCCGCGCTCCGGCGGAGCATGTCGAGCAGGCGCCCGCGGCGGGAGCGGGATACGAGGGGGAGGCCGAGCGCGGCCAGCAGGAGGATGCCGCCGACCGCCGCGAGGTCTCCGGCGCTCACGATTGTGACGTCCACCGACTTGGCCCGGGACAACCGGAAGCTTTCCGAGAACGCGATCGTGCCGCTGGCTGGGAGATTTACCTGGTACTGGCCCTGCGGCAGGTTCGAGAGGGTGGCCGTGTGCTGTGGTCCCAGCTCGACCCGCCGTACGGAGCGATCGGGCAGCGTCACCAGCGCGAAACCGCCGGCGCTGCTGCCGAACAGGGCGTCGTGGCCCACGATGGTCAGCGTGTGGAAGTACCCCACCACGGTCGGGGTCAGGTTCTCATCCGGCCGGAACCGCTCGACGTCGGCGTGCACGATGTTGGTGCCGGAGAGGATGACGCTTCGTACCGAGTAGCTGATGGGGCGGGTCGCCAGCGCGCTGTTCCGGTAGACGGTCTGGAGGCAGTCGAGCCAGCTTGTCCCCGTTGGCTGGAGGCTGACCGCCCGGCCCGTGCTGCTCTGCAGGCTCACCCGCGAGATGCGCCGCGGGTCAAGCGGGCTGCCGTTCTGGCTGGTGAACTTGGGTGTCACCGGGCACTGGACCGCGAATCCTGCGGTCACGGTGTAGTTGGCGCGCATCGGCAGGCCGTCCACGAGCGGCCGGAACGCCTGGTTCGGGTCACGCTGGCCGGCCCAGCGGCTGAACTGGTACCGCCGGAGCGGCGTCGCGATGGTGGGGTCGACCAGCCGGAGGGTGTGCGAGCTGAAATCGTGCTGCTGCGTGTAGATCGCCACACCCGCGCCATTGGTCGTGAGCGGGGTGCCGTCGACGCTGAAGTGGACTCCAGGGAGCGCCGGCACGGTCTGGATGGTGATGGTGACCGGCCAGTAAGCCGCCGGCCGGGCTGGGTGCGCGGTGGCGGCCAGGGCGCCCTGGGCGAGGACCGGCCCGGCCAGGACGCCGGCCAGGATGGCGGCGGCGGCGCCGACGGTGCGCCGCCTCACGGGACGGTCACGTCCTTCCGCGTGGCGGGCGGCGCGGCCGTCGTGCCGCCACGCCGCCGGGCGATGACCGCTGGCAGGCAGGTGGCGAGCAGCACCAGGATGAGGCACAGGGCCGCCGCCCCGCCGTAGAGCCCGTAGACCATCGCCGTCCGTACGACCGGAGCGGCCTTGGGCGCCGCGCTGAGGGACGACGGCAACGGCGGCAGGATCGCCGGCTTGCGTGGTCCGGCTGCGAAGTCGAAAGCGCCGGTCAGGCTGGCTGACGTCGCGTCCAGCGAGGTGAGCGGGGTGAGGTGCCAGTTCTGCTCGATGAACCTCAGTGCGCTCGGGTAGCTCAGGACGGTGTGATTGACCTGTCCCTTCCGGGCATAGGCGCTGATCAGCAAGGCCGGTACCCGCAACCCGAGCGTGGCGGATCCGATGCGTGGCGGGGTGACGTTGTCATACCAGCCCCCCGAACCGTCGTAGGACCACATCAGGGCCGAGGTGTCCCAGTAGCGGCTCACCATGAGCTGGGTCACCAGGTCGCGTACCAGTTGCTGGCCGGGCAGGACCGAACTGGCGGATCGCTCGTTGTCCGCCGAGCTTGCGATGTAGGCCACGGCGGGGAGCGTCCCGTCGGCAAGATCGCGGTAATACTGATCCATGCCGACGATGTGCGCGCTCAGCGCGGGGTCGTCGACGAATCTGGCGTAGTTGAGCAGCGGAACACGGATCGTCTGGGAATTTGGGCTGCTCCGCGACGCGGACTGATAGGTCGCGTGCCGGTTATAACCCTGAACGTAGAATTTCCAGCTGATCCCGGACGCCTGCAGGCGGTCGAAGATCGTGAGCCCGTTCCCGTAGCCGCCCACCGGGATGCGCTGTGCGCCGCCGGGTGACGGCGCGGCGGAGACCCAGTAGGAGCGGTTGCTTCGGTTGCCAGCCAGGGTCGATGCGAAGAAGTGGTCGAACAGGACGTAGCTGTCGGCGACCTTCCAGTAGAACGGGAGTTCAGCACGGTCGTAGTAGCCCATCGCCGACGCCCCGACGCGGCCCTGTGCCTGATAGGCGGAGACGAAGCCGTTCATCTTGCCGTTGTTGTACTGGTTCGTGATGGTCGTCTGGTCGGCGCGGAGCGACGGTGCCTGCGCGGTGTGCAAGGGGAACGGCTTCACGCAGCCGTCCTCGGGGTGGCCCGATATCTGCAGCTGGCAGGCAGCCGCCGAGATCCCGTCCGCTCCCGGGTAGGTGCCGAAGTAGTTGTCAAAGGTCCGGCCGCCCTGCATGAGGAAGACGAAGTGCTTGATGGGCGTCGCCGTGTCACTGCGGCCAGCGGCAGAAGCGGGAGCAGCGGCCGCGGCTGGGCCGGCCTGGGTCAGGATCGCCAGGACTGTGGCCGCGGCGGTGAGCGCCGCCGGAAAACGGCGCCTCATGGATGCACCTCGTAGATCACGACGACGGGTTCGACCACGGCGTGGCCGGAGGACGACCGGACCGTGGCGGTGGCGGTGAAGACCGTCACGCCGTGGTACCTGCTGGCCAGCCGGTGGGCCTCGCGGGCGAAGAACGGCGTGCGCGCCGCCGTGTAGGAGTCCCAGACGATGTACTGGAAGTTGCCGGTCCGCACCGCCCGGTCAGGGTTCGGCACGGGCGTGTAGGAAGGGTTGCGGTTGCGCGGGTTCGAGCTGACCGACAGGGCCGAGACGGAATGCCTGCCGTAGAACTCGAGGACATTGGCCAGGGACGGCCCGATCGCTAGCAGTCGTCCGCCGGCCGGCACATTGCGCAGCACCCACTCGCCGGCCTGCTTGGCGCCGCTCAGCCCGCCGGTTCCGGCCAGGAAGGACCTGGTGGTGGATGGCTCCGCCCGGTTCCAGGCGGGCACGGCCAGGCTGACCACGCTGATGACGGCCAGAGCGGCCATTGCCGCACCGGGCACAGACGGCCTCAGGCCGGTGAGCCAGGCCGGGCGGGCCAGCCACGCCCGCCGGGTGAGCCACGCCGGGCGGGTGAACCATGCCCGCCGGGTGAACCATGCCGGCCGGGTGAGCCGCCCGGGAAGCGCCAGGACCAGGGGACGCGACAGTGTCCGGCCGGCCAGCACCGCGAGCGGCGGTGCCACCGGCAGGAGGTACTGGAAGCCCTTGACCGGCCAGATCGTAAAGAAGAGCACCGGGACGATCAGCCAGGCCAGCAGCAGGCGTTCCCGCCAGGTCGCCTCGCGGCGCAGCCAGACCAGGCCGGCCAGGGCCGTCGCGAGCACCGCCCAGCCGATCCACGATGGCAGCACCGTGAAGTAGAACCAGGTGCCGTGATTGGCTGGGCGGAACATCTGCCAGAGCAGGTAGCTCTGCCCTTTGTGCGACTGTCCCGACAAGCGCAGCGCGACGATCCATACGGCCGCCTCGGCCACGACGACCAGCAGCGCCAGGAGGATATGCCGGCCCCGCATCCGCGCCGACGGTGTCAGGGCGAAGAACACGTACAGGCCGCCCAGCAGGATGACGCTGGTCTCCTTGGACAGGATCGCCAGGCCCATCACGGAGCCGGCCGCCAGCAGCCAGCGCAGCGCCACCGTCTCCAGGTAGCGCACGACGCAGTACAGGGCGCCGGTCGCCATCAGCGTCATGAGGCCGTCGAGCAGCACCTGCCGGCTCACGACCACGTGGTAGGGCATGACCGCCAGCAGCAGCCCGGCGATCAGGCCAGCCTTACGCCCGTAGAGCCGGCTGGCGAGCAGGTATGTCACCGCGACAGTGGCGACGCCGATCGCGGCGGGGAACGCCCGGGCGGTCCAGTCCGTCTCGTGGATCCGCAGCACCAGCGAGAGCAGGGTCTGGAACAGCAGCGGGTGGGCGCGGAAGACCGGGAACATGGGGCTGAGTGAGTGGTCCCCAGCGATCGACGCGGCTGTTCCCGTGTACACCGCCTCGTCGCCGTTGAAGCCGACCGCGGCCAGCTGCCAGAACCGCAGGAACGCCGCGACGGCCAGCACAGCGGCCAGCGGGATTCCGGACACGATCGCGGCCATGGCGCGGCGGCCAGCCCCCGGCCCAGGCATGACCTGGGCCGGGACCGCGACCGGGACGCGAACCACCGGGATAGGAGCCGTGTCCACGGCATCGACCGGTACGACTCGGCCGGCGATGTCCGCCAGGCCGAGGTCCGTGGGGCGTGCGTTCACCCAGCTCTCCAGTAGGCGAGCGGCTCCTCCCAGCGGGGCCAGGCGTCTCCTCGCCCCTCGCGGTTCTCGGCGACCGGTGCGAGGCTGCCGGCCTCGCGCTGGGCCGGGGCGCCGATGAGGTTCGGTATCTCGTCGGCCCAGCCGAAGTTGTCGGAGGCCAGGGTGCGGGTGCGGACATGACCCAGGAAACTGGACAGGATCTCCCGTTCGCGCTGGCGCAGTTGCTGGTAGTCCTGGCCCGCTACGGTGATCGCGGGCGCGAGGTAGCGGAAGGGCGGGAATCCGTAGGCGTCGTCGGTATTGGTCAGCATCTGCTCGACCGCGGCGTCATGGTCCAGGTCGCTGAGCAGCGGGGCGCCGCGCTCGATGACGAAGAGCTCCCGTACCCGCGTTGACGTGCTCATCCGGCACGGCACGAGCCGGTCCACGGTGAATTTCGGCGGTGGCACGAGTATCTGGGTGATGGCGTTGATCCCCATGATCGGCAGGTTGAACCTGCTCAGCGCGACGGCCAGGGAGCGGCCACCCTTGGAGTGGAGCCGGCTCTGGAACCGCAGCCGCCGCCACTCGCTGCGGGTGAGGTCTTTCGCCCGCACGGCGCGCACCGTGTGCGCGCTGATCGTCAGCGGCTTGGGGAAGCAGGAAGCGTTGCCCTCGGCGTCGATCACCGTCATGTCGTCGGAGAGGAACCGGCCGTCGTGCTCGCGCAGCAGCCGCAGTATTGTCCCGGTCTTGCCGGTGTCGGTCAGCGCGGACAGCATGACGCCGACGCCGTCGAGTTCGAGGCAGGCGGAATGCAGCAGCATCCGGCCCCGCGAGACCATGACGAAGCGCAGCAGCGCCTCGATGATGTTGGTGTAGACGACGTGCGGGGACCGGGCCAGCAGCGGGCCCACCTCGACCGTGATGCGGTCTCCCATGTGCGCGCTGAAGTTGGCGCCGATCCGGCCCAGATGCTCCTCGTACCTGATCACCGCCGGGTCGGCGTACTCCGTCATGGCGGCGCGCCTGCGCGGGCTCCGCCCGCCGACATCGCCGACCCGGACGGCGATGTCCACGTCTGGGTCCGCGACCCACTGGGCGCGGAAGAACTCCAGCTCGGGGAGCATGATCTGGGACCCGATCGTCACCACGCCGGCGATGTCGTAGCGGTAAGTGAGGTACCGGGACCTCCGCCGTCCAGCAGACGCGTCGTGCGTGCCCTGATCGTGCAGGTCGGCACCATCGGCACTGATGTCCACGAGGACGCGCACCGGGTCACGGCCCTTTTCCTGGGTCGCGCCGAAGATGGCCCGGTCGCTGATGACGAAGCGGACGAGGAAGAGCAGGACCAGCGTCACCCCGTTGGCCCACAGCACCCCCATGCCACCTAGGACCAGGACCTCCAGCACCGGCAGCCGGGCCAGGAGCAGCAGGTTGTTCATCACGAAGAAGCGGATGGCGCGACCGCCGCGGGTGCCGTTGCCGCGGCCCCGGTACACCAGGCTGTCCACCAGCACGAAGTTCCATGTGGTGGAGGCCTGCGTGGCCAGCGCCGCGCCGACCAGGTGGTTCCACCCGACGACCCGGTAGAAGAACCAGAGGGCAGCCGTGTTGACCACGACGCCGGTGGCGCCAACCAGCCCGAAGGCCAGCATCCGGGCGACCTGGCGGCTGCGCTCGGCCCGCGTGGGAGGCCGCTCGCGAAGCTGCCTGACCAGCCTGGCCCGGCGGAGCCGGCCCAGGTGCCGCAGGAAGCTCAGGCCTTCCGCCAGCGATGCCTTGGACTCACCGGCGTGCCGCGGCGCGAACCGGTAGGCGACCTCCGCGACCCTGACCAGCGGGTTGCGCACCAGGATCTCGAGCAGGATCTTGAAGCCGACCGGGTTGAGCCGGTCGAGGTCGACGGCGGCGGACCGGAACGCGAACATCCCGCTGAGCGGGTCGCTCACCATCGCCAGGCGGCGCGGGAACGCGCTCCTGGCCAGCCGGGTGGACCAGGACGAGACCAGCGCCCGCCCTTCGCCGAGGCCCTCGGCGGGCGCTCCAGCGCCGGCGTACCGGGTTCCGACCACGATGTCTACGTCGTGGCGCATCGCGGTGCTGGCCAGCACCGCGGCCGACTCGGGGGGATGCTGCAGGTCAGCGTCCATGACGAGCACCCAGGCGCCTCGCGCGTGCCGCGCCCCGGCGACAACCGCACTGCCCAGGCCGCCCTTGCGGGCGCCGGGCTCCCGGTGCAGCAGCCTGACCGGCATTCCGCAGTTCGCGGCGGCGATGCGGAGGGCCTCGGTGGTGCCGTCGTCGCTGTCATCCACGACGACTATCTCGGCATCCAGTGCCGCGAGTACCGGGCCGAGTTGTTCGAGCAGCGGGCCGACGTTGAGTTCCTCGTTGCGGGTCGGGACGAGCACGGTCAGGGACGGCGAGGTCTCGCTGGTGTGGTTGAGGCTGACGAGGACGTCCCGGCCGGCGGCGGGGCCGTCCGGCTGCTCCGCATCCTGCGACGGCGTTGTCTTGGGAGTGGCATCGCTGAGCTGAGGATTAACGAGCATTTGGTGGTCCCCTCCGACTGTGAACTGGCTCCCGCCGGGCGGTGGCAGGTGGTCGCACGCGCATTGGCGTAGTGGTTTTGGGCAGCACGGAATTACCGAGTGACCGATGCGGCGGGGTACCGACAAGACCGGTGCGCTGGCATATCAGCATCACCAGTGCGTGTCGAAAGTTGGCAAGCGTGCAGCGCCTATCGCTAGGGCATGCTCAGGTACGTCCTAGCACGCAGGTCAGCTGCAAGCCGCGTCTGACAAGGTGATCGTGTTCGGCGGACTCCTTCCTCCCATAGGCACGTCGTCCAGATGGTTCGGCCCGGGAAATCCGCGCCAGGGCGTGCTGCGCCCTGAGAAACTCCGCTGTTCCCCGCCCTGAACCCCCTCCCGGCGTCACCTGACCCGGGATCAAATCGTTCCTGAACAGGACATTAGCAAGGTTCATGGGGCAGTCAAAGAGTCACAATGATATTTCATGTTAAAACTTCATTAACCTGGTGTTTGGTTTCTGTCTAGCTGGCGCTTGCCCGGAGGGTCGGTGCCCCTCACCCAGTGTTTGGTCTGTGTCCATCTGGGCCTCGCCCAGCGCGTCGGCGCCCCTCACCCAGTGTTTGGGTCTGTGTCCATCTGCGCTCGCCCGGAGGGGCCGGCCGCCCTCGGGGCTACCCAGGCCACCGCGACGGTGAGACGATCACGGCATGGCGAGTACGACCTCGCAGGCCGAAGGCGGGATCCGGCTCAAGCAGCCGTCGGGGCGGTGGATCCTGCTGGCCGCGGTGCTCGGATCGAGCATGGCGATGCTGGACTCCACGGTGGTCAATGTCGCGCTGCCCACGATCGGCAAGGATCTGCACACGTCACTCGGCGGCCTGCAGTGGACGGTCACCGCGTACACCCTGACCCTGGCCGGGCTGATTCTCCTCGGCGGCTCCCTGGGCGACCGGATGGGCCGCCGCCGCATCTTCGTCACCGGGGTGGTGTGGTTCGCCGTTTCCTCTGCCCTGTGCGGGCTGTCCCCGGACATAGGCGTGCTGATCGGCGCCCGGGCGCTGCAGGGCGTCGGCGGAGCGTTGCTCACCCCAGGGTCGCTCGCCATCATCCAGGCCTCATTCACCAGCGAGGACCGACCGCGTGCGATCGGCGCGTGGTCGGGCCTCGGCGGCGTGGCCGGGGCGGCTGGCCCGCTGCTCGGCGGCTGGCTCGTCGGTGCCGCGGGCTGGCGCTGGATCTTCCTGATCAACCTGCCGCTCGCGGCGCTCGTGGTCCTGGTGGCCCTCCGGCACGTGCCCGAAACCCGGGATCCTTCCGCGCATGGCAAGTTTGACGTGACGGGCGCCCTGCTGGCCGCGCTGGCCTTGGCTGGGATCACCGACGCGCTCATCGAGGCGCCGGTCAGCGGCACCGCGGCGATCGTGGTGCCCGCGGTGATCGGCGTGGTGGCGGGAGTCGCGTTCGTGCTGGTCGAGCGGCGCCGGGCCCGCCCGGATGCGCCTGCGCCGCCCATGCTGCCGCTGGAGGTTTTCGGGTCCCGCCAGTTCACCGCCGTCAACGTGGTGACCTTCGTGGTCTACGCTGCGCTCGGCGCGGTGTTCTTCCTGCTCGTGCTCGAGCTTCAGGTGGTCTCCGGATTCTCGCCGCTGAAGGCTGGCCTGGCTCTGCTGCCCGCGACGGTGCTCATGCTGCTGCTGTCCGCGCGCGCCGGGGCGCTGGCCCAGCGGGTTGGCCCACGCTGGCTGATGGCGGGCGGCATCCTGACGAGCGCCGCCGGGTTGCTCCTGCTCACCCGGATCGGGCCGCACGCCTCGTACCTGGCCGACGTGGTACCCGGGGTCGCGGTATTCGGTCTCGGCCTGTCCGCGACCGTCGCGCCGCTGACCGCGACAGTGCTGGCCAGCGCCGACATCAGGCATGCCGGCGTGGCGAGCGGGGTCAACAACGCGGTCGCCCGCGCGGCGGGCCTGCTGGCGGTCGCGGGGTTGCCGCTCGCAGTGGGGCTCACCGGAGCCGGATTGTCGGCCGCGAATTTTGAGGGTGGCTTCCGCGCGGCCATGGTGGTCTGTGCGGCGTTGCTCGTCGCCGGGGCGGCGCTGTCGGCCGTGACCATCGACAACACCGTGCTCCGCCCGCAAACGGGCCGCAAGATCCCCGAACCAGAGTGCCTGACCTTCTGCGGGGTCGGCGCTCCGCCGCTGGAGCCCGCCGATCGGCCCGTGGCCGCCGTGACGGGTCCGGCCCCGCACTAGGCTTGGTGCCTGGCGTCCTGGTGCGCCACCCGCCGGTGCGCCTCCGCACGTCGGCGCCCATCAGGAACCTCAGGCTCAGGACACTCAACGCTCTGCACACTCAACGGACGGCCGCACGCATGCACTGGTCACAGATGCACATCCCGACCCTCCGGGACGACCCGGCGGACGCGGGTGCGCCCAGCCACCGGCTCCTGCTCCGGGCGGGCTACATCCGGCAGCTGATGGCCGGGCACTACTCGCTGCTGCCGCTCGCCCTCCGGGTGCGGGCCAAGGTCATCGAGATCATCCGGCAGGAGATGAATCAGATCGGCGCGCAGGAAGTGCTGCTGCCCGACATGCACCCGGCGGAGATCTGGCAGCGCAGTGGCCGCTGGGAGATCATGGGTGAGGAGATGTTCCGGCTCACCGACCGCAAGGGCGCCCAGCTCGCGCTGGCCATGACCCACGAGGAAATTTTCGCGACGCTCGCCACGGAGCTGAGCTCGCACAAGCAGCTTCCGCAGGCCTGGTACCAGTTCCAGACCAAGTTCCGCGACGAGCCCAGGCCGCGGGCTGGGCTGCTCCGGACCCGCGAGTTCACCATGAAGGACTCCTACAGCTTCGACCTCGACCGGGTGGGGCTCGACGCGGCCTATGACCGGCACCACGCCGCCTACATCCGGATCTTCGAGCGGCTCGGCATCCCGGCGATCCCCGTCGAGGCGTCCAGCGGCACCATGGGTGGCAGTGACTCGACCGAGTTCATGTGCCCGTCAGCGTCAGGCGAGGACCTGGTCGCGTACTCGTCCGCCTGTGGCTACGCGGCCAACCTGGAGAAGGCCACCAGCCGGCTGGCGGACGCTGACGACGGGCCTGGCCTGGCCGTGCCGGAACGCTTCGACACCCCTGGCGCCCGGACCATCGATGACCTGGCCACCCGCTTCGGGGCGGCCGCCGACCGGCAGATCAAGACGCTCGTGTACGTACTGGACGGCCAGCTCACCCTAGTGCTGATGCGCGGGGATCACGCTCTCAATACGCAGAAGCTCACCGACGCCACCGCCGCGGCGGTGATCCGCCCGGCCCAGCCGGACGAGATCGTCCAGGCGCTGGGCGCCCACCCCGGCAGCCTGGGTGCGGTGAACGTGAGCGACCTGCCGGTGATCGCGGATGAAGCCTTGCGCGGCCGCCGGGACATGTTCACCGGGGCCAACACTGACGATGTGCACCTGCGCGGCGTGGACGTGGAACGGGATATCCCGGTCGGCACCTGGGCCGACCTGCGCGAGGTCGCCCCAGGTGAGCCCTGCCCCCGGTGCGGGGAGCCGCTGGAGCTGGTCGAGGCGATCGAGGTCGGGCACATCTTCAAGCTCGGCGACCGGTACTCGAAGACATTCGGCGCCACCGTGCTCGGCCCGGAAGGCAAGGCCGCCCCGCTCATCATGGGCAGCTACGGGATCGGGGTCGAGCGTGCCATGGCCGCGATTGTCGAATGCCACCACGATGAGCGCGGCATCGTATGGCCCCTCGCCGTGGCTCCATTCAGCGTCGTGGTGGTTGTCGCGCAGTCCGAGGACGCCGAGGTGGCCAAAGCGGGTGCGGCCATCTACGAGCAGCTTGCTGCCGCTGGCGTCGAGGTGGTCATTGACGACCGCACGGAGCGTGCCGGAGTGAAGTTCCGCGACGCGGAACTGACCGGAATTCCGCTGCGGGTCACCGTTGGCCGGCGGGGCCTGGCCGAGGGAACCGCAGAGATCACCGAGCGTGCCACGGGCGAGACCAGGAAGGTCCCTGTCGGCGACGTCGCCGGCCAGGTCAGCGCAGCGCTCTCGACTCCCTGAGGGGCGGGGCCCGGCTGGGCGGGTCCTGGTCGCCGGGAGGCGCCGCCGGGCGGCTGTGCCGGGTGCTCAGCTGGCTGGTCACGGTGATGGTGACGAGTACCCCCGCGATGACGGCCACGGAGAGGCCCGTGCCGATCTGCGGCACCGGCAGTGGGCCGATCCGGCCCACCCCGGATGCTTGCAGGGCCTCGCTAATGATCTTCACCCCGATGAAGCCCAGGATTACCGACAGGCCGGCGGACAGGTGAGCGAGCCGCGTCAGCAGCCCGCCGATCAGGAAGTACAAGTGGCGCAGGCCGAGCAGGGCGAACACGTTGGCGCTGAGCACGAGGTACGGGTCCCGGGTCAGCCCGAAGATCGCGGGAATCGAGTCCAGCGCGAACGCCAGGTCGGTGGTGGCGATAGCGATCACGAGCATGAGTACGGGCGTGGCGTAGCGGCGTCCCCGGATCCGCGTGGTCAGCCGCCCGCCGTCGACCTCCGGCGTCACCCGGATGACCCGTCGCACGGCGCGCTGCGGCAGGCTGATCCCTCCTGTCCCGGTCGCTGGGCGGCGTTGTAGCACGATCCTGATGGCCGTATACAGCAGGAAGGCCCCGAACAGGTAGAGGACCGGCTCGAACCGGTTCAGCACCACCGACCCGAGCGCGATGAACACGCCGCGCAGCACAAGGGCAAAGACAATCCCCAGCAGCAAAACGCGCCCGTGGTACTCACTCGGTACCGCGGAGCGCCCGATGAGCAGCACGAAAATGAACAGGTTGTCCAGGGACAGGCTGTACTCCGTCAGCCAGCCAGCGAAGAACTGACCCGCGGCCGGCGGGTCGGCGGTGGCCGCCAGGACCCCGCCGAACGCAGCCGCGAGGGCGATCACCCCGAGCGTCCAGAGCGCGGCCTCGCGGAGGCCTGGCCGCCTGGGCCGGCGCGCGCTGAGCGTCAGGTCCGTCGCGACGACCGCGGCCAGGACCGCGAACGTGGCGGCCCAGACCCATAGCGGCACATGCAGGAGATCCACGGGCTACCGGCGGGCGCGGCTCAGCGAGCCGGCTGCCCCAGGTGCAACGCACCCAGCTGGGTCGCCCGGACGAAGTCGGCCGGGGTGAGCACCCCGGCTACCACGCCATCGGCGTCCAGGACCAGGGCGTGGCCCGCGGTATGCAGCGCGGCCGGGACCCCGGGGCGCACGGACAGGCGCGCAATCAGGTCGTTGAGGGGCTCATCTGGTGTGGTCATCACCACGTAGGCGAGGGGCGTCGCGACCTGGGAGAGCCGTACAGCGTCCCGGTGATCGGCGGGTACGGCGGCGAGCTGGCTCAGCGTGAGCAGCCCGGCCGGGCTGCCGTCGAAGTCGCGGAGCGGAAAGGCGGTCGCGATGCCGGCGGCCGGATCGCCGCCGTCGAGGAAGGCCTGGACTGTCTGCCAGGCTTGCGCGGTCGGGGCCGGGGGCTGGCGGTGCGGCAGGATGTCGCCGACCCGCAGGCCGGACAGGGCCGCGGTGGTCAGCGTTTGGCGAGCCTCAGCCCGCGACGCGCTCACCATGATCAGTCCGAGCAGCCCGATCCAGATGCCAGTCAGGTGCCCGAGTGCGATCGCGGCCACCCCAGCGGCAGCCAGGACGGCCCCGGTGACCTGCCCGAACCGGGCTGCCGCCAGCCCGGCCCGGGTGGGGTCGCCCGAGCGCGCCCACGCAACCGCTCGGACGATCCGACCGCCATCCAGGCCCGCGCCGGGCAGCAGATTGAAGATAACCAGGAGGCTGTTGATCCAGGCCAGCGCGACGAACACGGTGACCGGCAGCAGGCCCGCGCCAAGCGCGGACAGGCCAAGCGCGGCCCCTGCACTGATTCCGGCCGTCAGGAGGCTGGCCGCCGGCCCGGCGGCTGCGACCCGCCACGCGGCACGCGCCGTGGTCAGGTCATGGCGCCCATGGCTGATGCCGCCGAAGAATCCGACGAAGACCTCCGTCACGCTGGCACCGTGCCGGCGGGCCACGATCGCATGCGCCAGTTCGTGTCCCGCCACGCTGGCCAGGACCAAGGCGACCAAGCCGACGGTCGCGGCCAGGTAAGCGCCGACCGACCGGCCCGGAGCAGCGGCGGGCAGGGTCAGGGCGCCCGCCGCCGCGGCCAGCATGGCGAGCAGGTAGCCGCCGACGGTAAGCCTGATGGTGACACCCGCGATACGCAGGCCGCCCTTCCCGTTCCCGGAACCATGCGGGTTCCGGGCCCCCGGGGCGCCGTCGGTCGGCGCGGCACCAGGCAGATGCGTCATGGTCACAGCTGTCTCTCCTTTGGGCCGGACTTCGGCGTCGGCTCCTCGGCGGCGGGCTGGCGCCGCGCAGGGGGTGGCGTGCTCCGGCCGTCTACTTAAGTATCACTTGCCGGGCCCGAGATATCAGTGGGCCCTATCGGCTAAGATCATCACCCCGGAGTTGCCGGGGCCCGGCAATGATCAGCTCGTCGCATAGGAAGGGGCACTCATCGTGACCCCACACCGCGCAGCCGGAGCGCCCGATCTGGGGGCGATCACGCAGGCGGCGAGCCGCGAGGCCGGTGGAGTGCCCGCCGAACTGCTGGCCGGCTACCTGTCCGCCGTGCTGGATGCGGCCGGCACCGGCCGCCGCCTGACGTCTGCGGAACTTGCTGGCTATGGCCGGTCCGGCGAGCGCGCCGCGGAGAGCGGTGTCGCGCTGCGCGGCCTGGTCGACCTCTTCCTGTCAGCGACCTGGCGATTGTGGCGGGAACTGCCTGACGCCGGGGGATCGGTCGCTCTTCGCTCCGCGGGACTCGCCGTTCTGCGGGCCGCGGACGACGCCGTCGCCGCGGCGGCCGAAGGCTTCGAGTGGGCGCACCTGTCCATCGCCCGCCGCGAGGAGGCCGAGCGGCTGGAGTTCTTCGACGACCTTCTCTCCGGCCGGGGCGGTCTGCCGGATCTGATGGCTCGGGGGGAACGCCTCGGCCTGCGACTGGCCGGGCCGCATCAGGTGGTGCTGGGCGGCTATGCGCCCGGAGCCGGCCGGGCTGGGCCGCTGGGCCTGGAGATTGACCGGCTGGTCAGCGACGCTGCCGCGCCTTCCCCGTCACTCACGGTGGCCCGCGGCGGCCGGGTAGTCGTGATGACCGGCGTGACCGACGGTGGTGAAGCGCGCCGTATCGCGGTAGCCCTGGCCGGGGTACTGCGCCGCGGGAACCCGGCCGTGGCGCAGGGCGAGCAGCAGCCGTGGCGGGTCGCGGTCGGGCGGCCCTACCCGGGGCCCAGTGGCGTGCTCCGCTCCTACGACGAGGCGAGCGACGCGCTCGACGTGGCGCAGCGGCTCGCGCTGCCCGAGCCCGTAGTGGACGCCGCTGACCTGCTCGTTTACCAGGTGCTGCTCCGGGACCGGGCCGCCATCACCGACCTGGTGGGCGAGCTGCTCACGCCGCTGGCGGGCGCCCGGGGCGGGGCAGGACCGCTGCTGGCGACGCTGGAGGCGTACTACGCGTGCGGCGGCGTAGCGGCCCAAGCGGCGCGGCGGCTGCACCTGTCGGTCCGCGCGGTGACCTACCGGCTCGCCCGGATCAGGGACCTGACCGGCAGTGATCCGGGCGACCCGGCCCAGGCGCTCGCGCTTCAGGTGGCGGTGATCGGCGCGCGCCTGCTGGGCTGGCCCGCCACGCCGCTGGAGATCGGCTAACTGCCCCCGGTGCCGTGCAGGGCGCGTTGATGTCCGCCCGCAGAGCGTTGATTTCCAGGCTGGCGCCCTGTGCGTCCTCCTGGCTGACGATGACCCAGGCCTCGTCCAGGCATGCCGCAGTCCAGGCGAGAGTGGACTTCTGCGGTTCAGGGCATTTGTGTCGGCGATGCCAGAGGGGGACCCGGGATTTTCATGGTCACAGGGGATCCCGGACACATGGATCCAGAAATCTTCCGTGATCACGGCGGATAGGCGGGTCGGGTGCCCCTGGCCGCCTCCCCGTTCCAGGCCTTCCATGATCGCGGAACATCCCGGACACATAGGCCCAGAAATCTTCCGTGATCATGGGATCCACTGGGTTGGGGGCGTGATTACGGCGTCGGCTGGGTCCCGGGGGCCGGGATCACGTCCCGGGGGCCGGGATCACGGTCTGGGGGCCGGGATCACGGTCTGGGGGTTTAGACGGTGCCGGGCTGTCCCTCGTGCTCGCGGCGATGCGCGTGCTCATCGCTGTGCGCGTGCTCGTCGCTGTGCGCGTGCTCGTCCCCGTGGTTGTGGTCGTGGCCGTGCTGCTCGTGTTCCGCGATGCTGGCGCGTACCTCGTCCATGTCCAGCTCGCGGGCCTTGGTGATCAGCTCCTCCAGGGCCGGCTCGGGGAGCGCCCCGGCCTGGGAGTAGAGGACGACGTTATCGCGGATGATCATCAGGGTGGGGATGGATGAGATGCCGAACTGGGCCGCTAGCTCCTGCTGGGCATCGGTGTCCACCTTCGCGAAGACCGCGTCGGCGTGCCGCTCCGACGCCCGGTCGAAGATCGGGCCGAACATGCGGCAGGGCCCGCACCATGTTGCCCAGAAATCCACCAGGGCCAGGTCAGCCTCGGCGACCACGGACGCGAAGTTCTCCGACGTCAGCTCGACCGTCGACATGACTTGTCTCCCCATCTCCGCGCTCCGGGCGCGGTGTCCGCCGGTACCCGTCCATGGGTACCCGCATGGGTATGCAACCGGGGCGTGTCCTCGTTGATTCCATGACGTTCAGGTGCCTTCCGGGCAGCCGGGCGCGGTCCGCCATCAACCGATCGGAGGATGCCGGGAAATCGTTCGGTGGATGGTGTGGTCCTTCATCGGGCCTCGGCAGAAGGGCTCCTTGGGCGATCCGGCTGCCCGTGATGGCCTGCGAATGTGGGTGAAGTAGACCGCAGGTCCGGACCGGGAGGACGGCAGATGGCAGTGATCGAAGTCGAGAATGTGCACAAGCGATACGGCGGCACGGTCGCCGTGGACGATGTGTCATTCTCCGTCGAGGAAGCCGAGATTTTCGGGATCCTCGGCCCCAACGGCGCGGGCAAGACCACCACGGTCGAGTGCATCGACGGGCTGCGCACACCTGACCGCGGCCGGATCCGCGTGCTGGGACTCGACCCGCGCAGCGACCGTGCGGAGTTGCACCAGCAGGTCGGGGTGCAGCTCCAGGAGAGCGCACTGCCCGAGCGGATACAGGTCGGAGAGGCGCTGGAGCTGTACAGCTCCTTTTACCGGACCCCGGCGGACTGGGTGGAACTGATGTGCACCCTCGGGCTGGACAGCAAGCGGCGCACGCAGTACCGCAAGCTGTCCGGCGGCCAGAAACAGCGGCTGTCCATCGCGCTGGCCCTGGTCGGCCGGCCGCGGATCGCCATCCTCGACGAGCTCACCACCGGTCTTGACCCGCAGGCCCGGCGGGAGGTCTGGGCGCTGATCGAAGGCATCCGCGACCGGGGCGTCACGATCGTGCTGGTGACTCACTTCATGGAGGAAGCCGAGCGGTTGTGCGACCGGGTCGCGCTCCTTGACCGGGGCCGGGTAGTGGCCGTGGACACCCCCTCGGCGCTGGCCGAGGCGGCCGATGCCGAGCAGCGCATCCGGTTCAGGCCGTCCATTCCGCTCGACGACCGGCTGCTGACCAGCCTGCCCGAGGTTACCGGCGTCACCCACCGGGGCGGTGTCGTGCTGGTAACGGGCACCGGCGAGGTGGTGAACGCGGTCACCTCAGTCCTGGCCCGTAACGGAATCGTCGCAGGCCAGCTTCGCGTGGAGCAGGCCAACCTCGAAGACGCATTCGTCGCGCTGACCGGCCACGGGCCAGCAGGTCACGACCGAGCCGGGCAAGACCAGGGAGAACTGTGATGCTGACCACCGCCGAGGCGATTCCCGCGGCCGCGCCGAGATCCGCGCTGCGCCGTCTGACCCTCACCGAGGCCAAGCTGTTCGTCAGGGAACGCGCCGGGATCATCTGGGGGATCGGATTCCCCCTCATCCTCCTCGTCATCTTCGGCAACATCCCGTCCTTCCGCCAGCCGAGCAAAGACCTGGGCGGTCTCACGTACCTCGAGGCGTACGTGCCTATCCTGATCGCCTTCGTGATCGCCATCCTGTCGATCAGCGCGATGCCCGCCATCCTCGCCGGATACCGCGAACGAGGAGTCCTGCGCCGGATGGCCACGACGCCGGTCGGGCCGTCCCGGGTGCTGGCCGCGCAGCTGATAATGAACCTGGTGCTGGCGGTGGGCACGCTGATCCTGATCCTGGGCGTGGCGTGGCTCGCCTTCGGCGTCAGGCTGCCCCGTCAGCCGGGCGGGTTCGCGATCGCGGCAGTCTTCACCCTGGCCGCGCTGCTGGCTCTGGGGCTGTTCGTCGCGGCGGTGGCGCCGAGCGGGCGCGGCGCCAACGCCATCGGCGCGCTGCTGTTCTTCCCGATGATGTTCTTCGCCGGCCTGTGGCTGCCACGCGCGGCCATGCCGCCCGCACTGCGCGACATCAGTGACTTCACCCCGCTCGGCGCCGCGGTCCAGGCGCTGCAGGATTCGGCCCAGGGACACTGGCCGCACCCGCTCGACCTGGCCGTCATGGCCTGCTACGCGCTGGTGTTCGGGGTGGCCGCGGCTAGATTGTTTCGATGGGAGTAGTGGACGGGAGAGGCAGCCATGAACATGCCGGAGCCGGATAGCCGGCTGGAGGCGTGGGAACGGTGGGAGCGCCCGGCGATCGCGGCCCTGCCGTACCTGATGCTGACGATCACGGTGATCGTGACCTTCCTCGTCTTCACCGGGTCCGACGGGTCACTGCTCATCGACATGGGGGGGGTAGGGCTGGCGGCTGGGCTGCTGGTCACCTTCACCCTGTGGCGGGCCGTGCGCGAGCGGCCGCGGCTCATGGCTGTCTACTTCACCGTCCTGGTCACCGTGATGGCCGTGCTGGTGATCCGGATCCCGTGGTTCGGCTTCTTCACCTTCACCGGATACTTCTACGCGTACTACCTTCCCCTCGGGTGGCAGCGGCTGCTGGGCGTAGGCGCGGTGGCCTTGGTCACGGGCACGTCGCAGAACGGCGGGCTGCCGCGGCACACTCCGATCGCGATCACCATCTGGGTCGTCATCGTCAGCGTCAACCTGCTCGTGGCCGAAGGTCTGACCTGGTTCAGCTCGGTCAGCAGCGAGCAGAACGACCGGCGCAAGCTACTCGTCACCGAGCTCAGCGAGGCCAACCGGAAGCTCACCGCGTCGCTGGAGGAGAACGCGGGCCTGCACGTACAGTTGCTGGCGCAGGCCAGGGAGGCCGGTGTGCTGGACGAGCGGCAAAGGATGGCCCGCGAAATCCACGACACCCTGGCCCAGGGACTGACCGGGATCATCACCCAGCTGGAGGCGGCCGGGCAGGCCGGGAAATCCGCGGAGCAATGGCGCCATCACTTCGACTCCGCGAACAGGCTGGCGCGCGAAAGCCTGTCGGAAGCCCGGCGATCGGTGCACGCCCTGCAGCCGGAGCCGCTGGAAATGGCGCGGCTGCCCGATGCGCTGGCCGAGGTGGCCGACCGCTGGTCGGCCCGCAGCGGCGTGGCCGTCCAGGTCACCACGACGGGGAGGGCCCAGCCGATGCGCCCGGAGATCGAGGTCGCGCTGCTCCGGACCGCGCAGGAGGCGCTGGCCAACGTGGCCAGGCACGCCCGCGCGAGCCGGGTCGGGCTGACCCTGTCCTACATGGACGATGAGATCGCCCTCGACATCCGCGACGACGGTGTCGGTTTCGAGCCGTCTGGCGCGGGCGGCCTGGACGGCGCGGCGCCTGGTCACGCACCGGCCGTCGGTGGTCAGGGAGCGATTCCCACTGAGAGTGGGCCGGTTCCCGGCGAGGGCGGATCGGTTCCCGTTGAGTGGGGGCCAGAACGCGGCGGGCGCAGGTCGCTGAACGGGAGCGCGGGGCATCGCGGTGAGGGTTTCGGGCTCACGGCCATGCGCCAGCGGGTCGAGGGCCTGGCCGGGACGCTGGAGATCGAGTCGGAGATCGGCACGGGCACGGCGATCTCGGCGAGCGTGCCCGCCATCCCGGCCGCGGCGGGCCAGTGAGCGAGCCGAGGCGCCATGGGCAGCCCGGCCAGCAGGGCGAGGCCGTCGGCGCCGCGAGCCCGATCCGGCTGCTGATCGTTGACGATCATCCAGTGGTACGCGACGGGCTGAGCGGGATGTTCCGCGGGGATCCGGATTTCGAGGTGGTCGGCGAGGCTGCCGACGGCGCCGAGGCGGTCGCCAGGACCCAGGCGCTCCAGCCCGACGTGGTGTTGATGGACCTGCGGATGCCCCGGATGGACGGGGTGAGCGCCATCGCCGAACTGGCGAAGCGGGGCGTGGGGGCCCGGGTGCTCGTACTGACGACCTACGACACCGACAGTGACGTGGTTCCCGCGATCGAGGCTGGCGCCACGGGCTACCTGCTGAAGGATTCCCCGCGCGATGAACTGCTGCGAGCGGTCCGGGCCGCCGCCCGCGGCGAATCCGTGCTCTCGCCCGCGGTGGCGACCCGGCTGCTCGGCCAGGTCCGTGGCCAGGCCCGTGGCCCGGCCCAGGTGCCGCTCAGCCAGCGGGAGATCGAGGTACTGGAGATAATCGCGCGTGGCGCCACCAACCGCGAGACGGCGGCCAAGCTGTTCATCAGCGAGGCCACCGTCAAGACCCACCTCCTGCATAGTTACGCCAAGCTCGGCGTGAGCGATCGCGCGGCTGCCGTCGCCGAGGCGTTCCGCCGGGGCCTGCTGACCGCCGAGAGTCGCTGAGCCGGGCCGGTGGCCGCTGGGTCAGCCGGCCTTGAAGGCCGCGATTCCCGACGCCCAGTACATTGCGGTGGGGAAGGTCGCGCTGATCGCCTGGGAAGACGGTGAGCCGAGGACCTGGAAGCCGGTCACAACGCTGGCCACCGAGGCACCGGTGGTCTGCTGGGGCTGAGCGGTGAAGCCGCCGCCGACGGTCATCGCCTCGGTATTGGCGTGACCGGCGACGAAGCCCACCAGGACTTCGTTCGCGGCCCCCGGCGTGACCAGGCCGGAGCTGGCTGACGTGCTGGTATTCGACGTACCGGTCAGGACGTCCAGCGGGCTGGTCTTGGCCACGCCGGCGAACTCCTGGACCTCGACGGCGGTGTTGGCCGCGGTCCCCAGGTGCACGGTCACGGTCGTGGCCGAGCCCGCGTTGGGTGAGTACCACATCTCGCCGTCGGAGTTGTGGCCGGAGACGTCGTAAGCGCCGATCCGGGTCCAGGTGTTGCCCGCCGTGTCGGTGACCGAGGTGATGTGGTTGGTGGCACCGGTGTAGACGCTGGCGGACAGCACGAGCAGGTTCCCTGGGGTGCTGGCCTTCGGCAGGGTGACCGTGGCGGTGGTCGAGCCCGCCGCCTGCACCAGGGTCGGGGCGGTCGCCGTCGGCGTAGTCACGTTCGCCGGTGAGCTGGCCGCGGAGACGTTGCCGACGGCGTCGCGGGCGTCCACGGTGTAGGAGTAGCTGGTGCCTGGGCTGGCCGAGCTGTCCACGTAGGTGGTGGTGCTGCCGGAGACAGCGCCGAGGGCGGTCCCGTTGCGGAAAATGTCGTAACTGGCGACACCGTTGGCGTCGCTGGAGGCGGTCCAGGAGAGGTTGACCGTGGTGGGCGACGTGGCCGTGGCGGTCAGGTTGGCCGGGACCGACGGCGCGGTGGTGTCGACCGTCCAGCTGCTGGTGGCCGGGGTCGGGTCGGTGGTCCCGTTGGCCGTGGCCGCGACGCTGAAGGTGTGCCCGCCGTCGGCCAGGCCGGAGTAGGTGGCCGGGCTGGTGCAGGCGGTGGCCGGCGCTCCGTCCAGGCTGCAGGCGAAGGTCGCGCCCGAGGCGGTGGAGTGGAACGTGAAGGTCGCGGTGGTGACGCCGGTGGGTGAGGTCGGGGCCGTGTCGATCACGGTATCGACGCCCGAGCCGCCCGAGCCGAAGCTGTAGGTCTGGGTGTCGAAGGTGTGGCCGTTCTCATCGGTCGGTGTGACCGTGACGGTGGACCCGGCCACGGTGACCTTCAGGAAGTTGAACACCTGGCTGGCCGAGAGGGGCACCGGCGTGCCCGTGCCGCAGGCGTAGCCCTTGAGCTTGGTCGGCGACCAGCCGATCGCGTAGGCCACGGGGCTACCGCAGAGCGTGACCGGCTCCAGCGTGGCCCCTCCGCCGCCGGTGACGTAGGTGACCGGCATGCCGGGGGCGCTGGGGTTGTTCCGCTGGTAGATGTGGGCGTGCCCGTTGAATACGATCTTGACGCCGTTCTGGCCGAGCATGCTCTCGATGCTCGAGGTGGCCCCGGGCTGGACGGAGGTCATGAAGGTGTCGGAGGTCTGCGTCGAGTTGGCCGAGTACCAGGGGTAGTGCATGAAGGCGAACTTCGTGACGCCCGGGTTCGCCTGCAGGTCGGCCAGCAGCCACTGGTATTCGGGCGAGCCCGGCGCGAAGTGGTTGGCATAATCCTGGCCGTACGGCGTGGAACTTCCGCCGTTGCTGTCGCCCCAGGCGGAGTCGAGGACGTAGAACCGGGCTGTGCCCGCGTTGAAGGCGTACCACTCGTCGCCGTAGTTGGCGGTGGTGCCGCCGCAGCAGTTGTACACGCCGTTCGCGTATCTACCGCCGGAACTGGAGACCGCTTGGTCCTCGGTCCAGGTGGTGATGTCGGTGTGCGAGGTGCCGCTCAGGCCGTGGTTGCCAACTGCCGAGAACAGCGGGATGCTGCTGCCGGCCACCGTCCAGAAGCTCGGGCCGAAGATGGCGCTAGTGTCCGCGCCGGTCTGCTGCAGGTCGCCGTAGTTGGTCTGGCTCCCCGATGGGTACCCGTTGTCGCCGACCGTCATGGCGAACCGGGCTCCGCTGGCCGCGATCTGAGCGTCCAGGTTGGCCTGGTCCGGGTTCCCGTTGGAGTACGCCTGCCCCCAGTCACCCATGACGTCGAAGCTGAACGGGGTAGTGTCGCCGGCCGCGACCTGGGTGGTGAACTGAGGCGACGGGTTGCCCGCCAGCAGGTCGGTGCCGGCCAGCAGTGGCCGGTAGCAGTAGCTGCCCTGGGCCGGCAGCGGCAGCGCCGCCTTCCACTGGTACTCCTTGACCGACCCCACCGTGATCGACGCCGCGTTGCGCACAGCGGTCATGGTGTTCGGCAGCGTGCAGGTGCCGCCGGTAACCGGGCCCCACTGGAGTGAGCCGGTGGTGGCCGATTGATCGGTCGCCCAGTTCACGTTCACGTGCAGGGTGACCAGATCGGTCAGATACGGAGCCCGGGTGAGGTGCGCGTTGAACGCAACCCCCGCCTGGGCCGCCGGCGCGGCCGCCACGGCGGTCGCGATGAAAATTACAGCCGCCAACCCTCCGGCCAGCCGACCCCGCCCCAGTGACAAACGCTTGAAGACACCCTGAACAGCCATCTTGCCCCCCCGCTCCCGCATCCGGGAGACAAAATAGCGTAAACGCGCAGTTAACGAAAGACAAAGAGCACACAAAGCTGCGGAATCGTCATCTGCGGCCGCCGTGATTCGCCCAAATCACCTAAATACTCCTGAGCTGGAGCCGGAATTGCTCAAAGCTGAGCAGCACGGAACCCGGTCAGCCGCGGGGGTTCAGGCGTGGACCACCGCTCCCGGGGCCCGTCAGAACCGTCAGAAGTCGAGGCCCAGCGTGAAGGATGGCTTGGGCGTGGTCGTGGGCAGCCGGTGCTCGTCGGCGAGCCGGCGGATCGCCGTGCCCGTGGCGAGGAACTCGGTGGCGTGCTCGCCCCACACGTGGTTGGAGACGGCCACGTTCACGCCGACGATCCCCGAGGCCCGCGCGTCGGTCGCCTCCGCCTGCATCCGGGCCAGCGCCAGTTCCCTGGCCTCGTAGATGCCCTGGGTGAACTGGATCATCTCCTGGTTCTGGCCCGCCTGCCGCAGCGCCTGCATAACCGACTGGTGCGCGATGTGGTAGACGCAGGTGCCGAGCACGAACGCCACCGGCACCGCGCCCCCGGCGAGCAGGCGGAAGAAGTCCTGAGCGGACAGGTCCGAGGTGAAGGCCCGGCCGTCGGGAGCCTTGTGTGCGCCCTCACCGGTCAGCGCCCGGACCGCGGTGCCGGTGGCCACGAACTCCAGGACGTCCTGCCCCCAGGCGTACATCTGCATCCGCAGTTCGACCCCGACGATGCCATCGGCGCCGAGGTGGTCGGCCTCCGAGCGCATCCGGGCCATGGCCAGTTCCCGTGCGTTGTACATGGCCTGGGTGAGCCGGTCCAGTTCGGTGTTCTGGTTCCAGCGGCCCATTTGCAGGCCAATGTGGTAAATCGATGATCCGATCACGAATCCCAGCGGCTCGAACCCGGCCTCGCCCAGGAGCACGTATTCGGATACGGACAGGTCCGAGGTGAAGACCCCGCCGGGGGCGGCGCCGGCCGTCTGGGCCAGGCGGCCGTCCGCTGCCGACGGCTCCCAGTTCCCAGCGGGCTGCGGCGTGCTACTCCCGAACAGGGGCATCTCGACCTCCGGTAACGGGCTCCGCGTCGCCGGAGCCACGACCATTCAGCGTATCGGCCGACGACGCCGCTCACGGTTTCGGATACCGCGGAGGGTCCTGTTTAGCCTTCTTCCACGGGAACGCGTATCCAGTCGCCGTCCCGGTAGTGGGCGCCGCAGGTTTTACCGCGCGCTGGCAGATGATCCACATTGTCTCGCCCGTGTCGTCCATGCCGCGAGCCTAGACGTGCTGCCCGCTGCCAGGCCGCCCGCCAGCCGGAGCCACGGGCACCTGGCCGGGTAGGTCGGCCCAGCTTCGGCCTCACGCCCCCGGCGACGGCCCCGTTCGCCTGCTACTGGGTTCCGGTGCTGGTCAAGGGCGCAGTGAGGGGTCCACGCACTAGTTCAAAGCCAAGTGACTGCCGAGGTGGCGGGCCGGAGCTGGTCATGACCAGCTCCGGTAAAGCTGGAAGTCGCCTTCCCGCAGTGCCAGCGTCTTATCCCAGTCGTCCCTTTGCGCAGTCACGCCATACTCGGTGATGCACGCGCGGACGACGCTCTCCAGCGATACACGGCCGGTGGGATTGTGCGCCTTCTGGGACAGTACGGCGTCGTCCGCTAACTGAGTGTGCCCAAGGTGCGCATGAGGGCCCGTGGCAATCGGTGTAGTGGGGTGCCAGTGGTAGGACCAGACCAACTCACCGCTTGCCGTCTGCATCTCGTAGGCATATGAACGCGTGCTCACTCGCCACGGCGGCCTATCAGGCTCATTGGTGCGCACGATCTCATAGTGCATCGCGATCCGCAGCATGAGCGTAGGTCGGCGCTTCAGTTTGACGGGCTGGTCGTTGTTCACCGTTAACGCATGGACCCGTCCGATCCCGCCCCAGCCGTCGTGCGACAGAATGATCTTCGCCTTGGCCACGCAGGAGATCGTGTCCTTCAGGGGGTCGAGGAACGCATCGACCGCCTCCCGCGGATCCCTACCGGGCAAAGGGGATCAGCATGGCGACCCTAGTGATCGTCGGATCGTCGGATCCTTCGTAGTCCCCGGCGTCCCACTTGGCCAGGAACTCCTGCCCTGAAATACCTAGGACTTCGCGGGCCGCGCCGTCGAGCATCGCCCGGCCCTCTTCCTCGGTGGCCTCCACGACCTCCACCGTATGTGACTGTGTGTCAGGCATCGGGGCCCACCTTCCCTTGTGCCTAGGTACTTCAGTTACTCCAAGTGATCTCACACTAGCTATACGTGTATAACATTTTCAGAGAACCACCCAGGTCCGCGTATGTCTAGTCCTAAACCCGTAATAAAAGACTTCCCACTGTGAGCAAAGGTTTACAAGCCGCTGAAGTCGCATGTGCGGCGGGTCGTAGCAGATCGTCCGGTAGCCCTCTTCGTGAGGCGCCGGCCACCAGCACGGTGATGGCGGCGAGCGCGGCCGACCGGGGCACGCGCAGAACGCCGGTCACCGCTGGCAGACTGGCGACCGGTGGCGTGCTCCACTCATGGCCGCAGGACTCGCATACCCAGCGGTCGGGGTCATAGGGCGGGCTGCCGCCGTTCCACGTGATCAGGCGGTAAGGCGCCGGGCACGCGGGGCGTGATGTGGGCGTGGTCAGCCGCGTTGGGTGGGTGGTCTGGTGGTCTGCCATGGGTACTACCGGCTAGCGTGCCGCGTGCTCCGCAAGTAAGAGCAGGTCAGCGCGTAGCCGTGAGGTGTCTTAAAGTGTCTTGGGCTATAACCCGCTCAATGTCACTCGATGCCGGCTTGGCTGGCGCGGGCCGGGGCAGGGCCCGGGCGGCGGGGGGAGAACGCGCGTGATCTGTGTCCTGGGCGACGCCAACCTTGACGTCATCGTCTGCCCGTCCGGGCCGGTCGCGGAGGAGACCGACACCCCCTCGCGTATCTCGGTCGGGGCGGGCGGCCAGGCGGCCAACGTCGCGGCGTGGATCACCGCCCTCGGCGGCCGGGCCCGGCTGATCGCGGCCCGCGGAACCGATCCGGCCAGCCGGCTGATAGCCGAGGACCTGGCGCGCCGCGGGGTTGACCTCACCGGGCCGGTCATCGAGGGCCATTCCGGAGTGGTGGTGTCGCTCTCGGACGGCGGAGTATCCCGGTCGATGCTGACCGACCGGGGGGTCGGCCCCCTGCTGGACGCGAGCGCCCTGGCGGACGAATGGCTGAACGACTGCACGAGCCTGCACCTGCCTGCCTACAGCCTGGTGCGCGAGCCCGTAGCGGGCGCAGCGCTGGCCGCGGCGCGGCGGCTGCCCCGGCTCAGCGTCGACCTGTCGTCAACGGCCGTACTGACCGAGTACGGCGTCGATCGCTTCCGCGCGCTGCTGGCCCGGCTGCGCCCGCAGATCGTGTTCGGCAATGAAGCGGAGGCGGCGCTGGTGGGCGACCTGCCCGCAGCCGACCTGGTGGTGAAGCTTGGCCCGCGCGGCGTGCGGGCCGGCGGCCGGGTGCACGCCGCCCACCCGGCCCGGGCAGTGGACCCGACCGGCGCCGGTGACGCGTTCGCCGCTGGTTACCTGCTCGGCGGGGTGAGGATCGGCTTGGAGGCGGCCGCCCGGGCGGTCGCGCAGATGGGAGCGATGCCGTGATGATCACACCGCAACTCGCCGGGGAGGTCGCCGAGGCGCTGGCCGCGGGCGAACCGGTCGTGGCGCTGGAAACGACGCTGGTCTCGCACGGTTTCTCGGAGGGACGCGGCCTCGCGGCGGCCCAGGCCGCCGAGGCCCGGGTCCGCGGCGCCGGCGCCATCCCGGCCACGGTCGGGGTCGTGGACGGCGCGCTGAGAGTCGGGCTGGACGCCGGGGACCTGGAGCGGTTCGCCGCCGCGGGCACCTCCGCACGCAAGGTCGGCGCGCGTGACCTCGCTGCCTGCATCGTGCAGGGCGCGCTCGGTGCCACCACGGTCGGCGGCACCCTGGCTGCCTGCCGGGCCACTGGCATCCGCTTCCTGGCCACCGGCGGGACCGGCGGCGTGCACCGCGGTTTCGCCCAGAGCCTCGACATCTCCGCCGACCTGCCGCAGATCGCGCGCACCCCGGCGGTTGTCGTGTCCTCCGGCGCGAAGTCGATCCTGGACGTCGCCGCCACCGCCGAGTTGCTTGAAACGCTGGGCATCCCCGTCCTCGGCTGGCGGACGCCGACCCTCCCGCTGTTCTACAGCGCGGATGGCGGCCCCGCGGTGTCCGCCGTCGTCACGGCCAGCGACGAGGTGGCCGCCATCGCCCGCACCCATTGGCGAATCAACGGAACATCTGGGCTGCTCCTGGCCCGCCCCCCTGAGCCGGCCCTGGACATCGAGCCCATCCTGGCCGAAGCGGTCCGCCGGGTTCGTGACCAGGGTGTGACGGGACAGCTGGTGACGCCATCCGTGCTGGCTCTCGTCCATGAATTGAGCGGGGGGCGCAGCATCGAAGTCAACCGGCAGCTCATCGCCGACAACGCCGCCCTGGCCGCCGAGGTCGCAGTCGCGTACGCCCGTACGCTGTTACCCGCTGCCTGGGCCAGCCCCCCGGGGGTCGCGGCTACCCTGGCCGGATGTCGACCGACGACCCGAGTGTGGCCGGCCCGTCAGTGGGAGACCAGTGTGTGGCCGATCTGTGCGCGGAGATCGAGCGGCGGCTGCGCGAAGCCGGGACGCCGGCCCGTGCGATGGGCGCGAAAGCGTACCTCAAGAGCAGCATGGAGTTCGCCGGCGTCACGCTGCCGGTGATCCGGCGAATCGTCAGCGACGTGACCCGGGGGCGCTCGCTGTCCCGCAAGGACGTCCTGGGGCTGGCCGAGGAGCTGTGGAATCAGCCGCTGTTCGAGTGCCGGGTGGTCGCGTTGCTTCTGCTCACCAAGCACGCTGGCGAGCTGCGGGCCGGTGACGCGGCGCTCCTCGAGCGGCTGATCCGCCAGGCCGGCACCTGGGCGCTCGTGGATGACCTGGCCGGGAAAGTGATGGGCAGCCTGGTCGAGCGGTACAGCGAGCTGGGAGCCACCCTCGACCGCTGGGCGGACGATGACGACTTCTGGATCCGCCGGTCGGCACTGCTCGCCTTGCTTGGCCCGCTGCGCAGAGGCGAGGGTGACTTCGAACGCTTCGGGCGGTACGCGGACTCGATGCTGGCCGAACAGGAGTTCTTCATCCGTAAGGCGATCGGCTGGGTGCTGCGGGACACCGCGCGGCGGCGCCCGGATCTGGTGGCCGACTGGCTCGCTCCCCGCGCGGCGCGGGCGTCCGGGGTGACGATGCGCGAGGCGGTCAAGCCGCTGCCGCCCGAGACAGCCCGCGTACTGATGGCCGCCTACGCGGCCGGCCGCAAGCGGCCCCCAGGCGCAGCCCGCTGAACCAGCACCGGGGGCTGGGGCGTGTGCGGGATAAGGATCATCCACCTGGTTCCCGGGGCCTCATACCCGGGAGGAGGTAAGAGATCACCCTTCGGCATGACGACTGGCCGTGGCCGGCCTCGTAGCGTGTCGGGATATGACGGTACAGCTGACCCGCCCGCAGCCCGGCGGCGAAAGCCCGGTACGGGAACCGGCCGCGGCGCCGCTCGCCGCGATCCAATGGCCATGGGCCGCGGCGCTCTTCGCCGCCTGTGCACTTTTCGCCGGCGCGGTCGCCCTGGTCAGCGCGAATCCGCCGCAGCGGCTCTGGGGAGTCCTGGCCGCCGGCGCCTACGGTGCGGCGGCCGTCGCCATGGTGGCCTGGCGGCGGCACGGCATGCGGCTCGCCGTCGCGATCGCGGTCGGCGGTGCCCTCGTCGCGCCGCTGGCCTGGATGGCCGCGACCGGCGCGGGGCAGCCGGAGGTCGCCGTGATCATCCGGTCCGCGGCGCTGCTGCTCCATCACGGCACGCCGTACGAGGGAACGACCGCACTCGCGGCCGCGCGAGGATTCAACGCCTACAACCCCTACCTGCCCGCGCTCGCGGTGTTCGGCCTGCCGCACGCGCTCTTCGGCGGCGGCCTGCTCACCGACCCCCGGCTGTGGTTCGGCGTGGTCTTCGTGATCGCATTCGGCTGCGCTCTTTCCGCAGCGGCTGTCCCGCATGCCTGGCGCTGGGCCGCCCTCATCACCGCCTCCCCGGTGATCGCGTTCCCGCTCTCGACCGGCGGGGATGATCTGCCCGTGCTGGCTCTCATGTGCCTCGGCCTCGCACTGCTGGGGAACAGGTCGCGGCCGGCCGCGGCGGGGCTGGTGCTCGGCCTCGCCGCCGCCATGAAGGCGACCGCCTGGCCTGCCCTGGCCGTGGCGTTCGCCCTGGTCGCCGCCCGGGACGGCAAGCGCGGTGCGGCCTGGTTCACAGCGGCCGCCCTCAGCGTGGCGATGGTCGCCGACGGGCCGGTGCTGGCCAGGCAGCCGGGAGCCATGGTGGCGAACACGGTCCTGTTCCCGCTCGGGCTCACCAAGATCAAGAGCCCGGCGGCCAGCGTGCTCCCCGGACACCTGATCGCCCAGGCCTGGGGCGGCGGCCACTGGGTCGCGATCGCGCTGGTGGTGATCGCCGCGCTGGCCGTGGCGGCGTCCCTGATCGCTTGGCCACCCCGGGACGAGTACGCGGCCGGCTGGCGGCTGGTCGCCGGGCTGACCTTCGTTTTCCTTTTCGCCCCCGCCAGCAGGTTCGGCTACTTCGTCTACCCGCTCGGCCTGTCCGGCTGGCTCTTGCTGGCGCCCCGGGCCCGGAATCCGCGGAATAAGACGGCCGGCCCTTCGGCGCGTATCCGGCTGAAGTCATCGGCGTAGGGTCAGGATGGCCTCGCAGCCGGCGGTAGTGGAGGTTACAGATGCGGATCGGCGTGTCCATTGCGGAGCCCAAAGGCCCAGACCCTTTCAGCAACCTCAACGAACAATTGCAGCGGGCTGCCGACGACGGCTTCGCGTCCGCGTGGATGAACAATATTTTCGGGCTGGACGCGCTGACCGCGCTGGCCGTCGCGGGCAGCCGGGTGCCGGGAATCGAGCTCGGCACGGCCGTGGTCCCGACGTACCCGCGTCATCCGGCGGTCCTGGCCCAGCAGGCGCTGACCGTGGCGGCGGCCACGGGCGGGCGGCTGACCCTCGGCATCGGGCTGTCGCACAAGGTCGTGATCGAGGACATGTACGGGTACGACTTCAGCCAGCCGATCCGGCATATGCGAGAGTATCTGGCCGTGCTGCTGCCGCTGCTGGACGGCCAGCCGGTGGCTTTCCGCGGTGAGACCCTGAGCGGGCACATCGGGCTGAGCACGCCTGCGCCGGGCCGGGTGCCCGTGCTGCTCGCCGCGCTCGGCCCGCGCATGCTGCGGCTGGCCGGGGAGCAGGCCGAGGGCACGGTGCTGTGGATGACCGGCCCGGCCACCGTGCGCGAGCACATCGTGCCGGAGATCACGGCGGCGGCCAAGGAGGCCGGGCGGCCCAGCCCCCGCGTGGTGTGCATTCTGCCGGTGTGCGTCACCGATGACCCGGACGGTGCCCGGGCCGGTGCGGCCAGGGTGTTCGCGATCTACGGTGAACTGCCGTCTTACCGGGCCATGCTCGACCGTGAGGGCGCCGCCGGGCCGGCTGACGTGGCCATCGTCGGCGACGAGGACGCCATCGCCGCGCAGATCAGCGCGCTGGCCGATGCGGGCGTGACCGACTTCGTGGCCGGGGAGTACGCCCGGGGCGATGACGCCAAGCGCACCCGCCGGTTCCTCAGGTCCCTGGCCGCCTGAACCGCCGGTAACGTTCTCGGAACGGTCCAGGCGTAGCCTTCGCTCCGTGAGCGGGGGGCTGGCCCGGTGGCCGGGCAGACTGCGGTGACGACGGCGGGCGGGGCGCGCCGTCTCCATCTGGCGCCGCCGGTGACCGCGGCAGTCCTCGGCGGCCTGGTGCTGGCGCTGGTGATCGCCGACGTGCCGCTGGCCGGTCTCGCGCACCAGAGCCTGGATGCCAGCGGCGGCTCCTCACCCCTGTGGATCTCGGCCGGCTTCGGGGTGGTGGGCTTCGTGGTGGCCTGGCGCAAGCCGGGCAACCCGCTGGGCTGGGTCATCCTCGCGCTAGCGGGCTTCTCCGCACTCAGCGAGGATGCCAGTTTCTATGCCGTGGCCGACTACCGGCTCCGGCACGGGGGGCTCCCACTCGGCTGGGTGGCCTTGCTCGCGCAGCCCGGCTGGGCTCCCACGCTCGTGCTTCTCGGCCTGGTTTTCCTGCTCTTCCCGACGGCCGGCCGCCGTCCCCACGCTGGCGCTGGGTGCTGTGGGTCTATGCCGCGGTGGGCACCCTGTGGATCGCCGGCGCGTTCACGCTGACGGTGGGCGCCATCATCGGGCACCACACGCAGGTGGATCCCAGCGGGAACCTCGTGGTCCTGGGGAATACCGCCCGCTCCGCGGCCTGGTGGAATGCGGTGACGAATGTGGCCATCCTGTTGCTGGCGGTCTGCTGGCTGGGATCGCTGTGCGGCCATGCGCTCAACTACCGTGGCTCCTCGGGGGAGCGCCGCCAGCAGCTGAAGTGGCTGATGACCGGATCGGCCATCGGTGGCATCTGCCTGGGAATCACCTTCACCGAGCCGGGAAACCTATCCGGGATCCCGCGGATTCTGAGCGTTATCGGCACGGCCGGGTGGCTGGCGCTCCCGCTGAGCATCGGCGTGGCGATCTTTAAGTACCGCCTGTTCGACATCGACCGGATCATCTCCCGGACGCTGGCCTATGCCATCGTCACGGGCCTGCTGATCGGGGTGTATGCGGCGATAGTCCTGCTGGCCCGGCAAGCAGTGTCCCTGACCACGCCGGTGGCCGTCGCCGCATCGACGCTGGCCGCGGCGGCGTTGTTCAGTCCGCTGCGGCGGCGGGTGCAGCGGGCGGTGGACCGGCGGTTCAACCGGGCCCGGTATGACGCCGACGCCGCGGTGGCCGCGTTCGCAGCCCGGCTGAAAGACGCCGTGGACCCGGATGCGGCCCGCGCGGAACTCCTCGATGTCGTCCACCGGTCGCTGGAGCCCGCTCACGTCTCGGTGTGGATCAGGCCGAGCGACTGAGCCCACGATTAGGGCGCGGTACCGGCGGATGACCCCGGCGGTGTAGTTGAGTCGGACCACTCCAAGATCAGGATGAAAAAGGCTCACTGGTTACCACGCGATACTGTCACGTGCCATAATGTGTCCGCGTTGGGACATCCATTATTATTTCGGGAAGGACACAGTAGGTAATGAAGCGGAAATTGGTTACGGCGTGCTATTACATGCGTGGTCGCTCATGAGCCTGGAGCGGCAGCAGGCCGTCATCATACGGCATGTACACAGCGAGAGGACAAAATATCGCCCTGGAATGCGCGTGACGACCACACGATACAATGATTCTGCGGCGATGACGGTTCATCGGCCGGATCAGGGCGGGGAAATACAGCAGGTTACCTGCGGCGTTTGCGGTGACAGCTTGGGGATGAAGGTGAGCAGCCTCGCCGCAGCACGCCGCATACGGCGGATCATGCGCTTGATCGCTGCCGGGGCTCTGTGCGTGGGGGTGCTGCTTTTCATCGCATTTGGCCATTTCACGACACCTGGCATGTTCGCTATTTCATTTGGCGTGCTGATCGGCTTTGCGGTGTGGGTGACGTCATTTACCTGGCACGGGCTCTGGTTCGACCCAGTGCCCCCGAGCCCAGGTACTCACCGCATCATCACGTCAGGGCCAAAGGGAAAAGGCTCGTACGGATGACGGCCGTCAACGCCAGCTGCTCATCGGCCGGATCGTGACCTGTCGCGCACTACTGCGATCCGTTCGCCGAACTCGGGCTCGATGTCATCACCAAAACGCTCGCCGAACTCCTCACATGCGGCGATCGCGTCGCCTGGCCGGTCCAGCCGCAGGAGCGTCTCGGCCTTGTTCACCAGCGCCCTCGCGGCCTGCTCGCGGAGGTCGATGAGGCCGATGCTGGCGAGGCCGCCGAGTTCAGCCACGCATTCATCGCCGAAGCGCCGGTCGGCCTCCTCATAGGCCCCGATGGCCTCGCCTGCCCGTCCCAGCTCAGCCAAGGCCAGGCCCTTGCGCACCAGCGCACTGGCGAGCAGCTCGCAAAATCGCCTCGGAAGTCTTCATCGCCCCGCTCGGCGGCATCGCGGAACCGGCGATCGACCTCGTCGTAGACCGGGATTTCCTCGTCGAAACGTCCCAGCTTGCCCAGCGCCCAGCCCTTGTCCACCAGTGCCCGGGCGACCGCCACGCGCAGGCCGGGCTCGGTGGCATCACCATAGCGCCGGCCGATCTCCCTCCCCAGCGCGTACTGGTCCATGGTCGCAGACGCGAGTAACAATCCGCGTGCCATGCGTTCGGGACGATCGCGGATGCGGCGGGTTCTCAGCTGGCGGGTATGGGCCGGCCCGGCCCCCGTGGGAAGGAGGCTGGGCGCTCGCCGCCGCCCAGTCGGCCGGCCTCCCGGTGTCTACACCGACAGGGAGCCCGGCAGCGAGCCGGCCGAACAGCGCGATCCGATGTGTCCTTCGTGACTCGCCCTGTTCGTCCTCTACGGAGAGATTCTTCTGAACGGAGCGCGAAAATGACTGATCTAGATCGACGTGCGACCCCGCGAGCGGGGCACCCGGGCCACGGTCCTTCGGGTGGCGTACTGACCGTGTTGCTGACATCGGTGGCGTATTTCATGGTGGCGCTCGATGCGCTCGTGGTGGTCACCGCGCTGCCGTCGATACACCGCGGACTGGGCGGGGGCATCGCGACCCTGCAGTGGACGGTCAGCGCCTACACCATGGCCTTCGGGGCGGGGATTCTCACCGCCGCCGCGCTCGGGGACCGGTTCGGACGCCGGCGTGTCTATGTGGCGGGCCTGGCCATATTCACCGCCGCGTCGGCCGCGTGCGCCTTGGCCCCCAACGCAGCGACGCTCGTTGCCTGCCGCGGCGTTCAGGGCCTGGGTGCGGCGATCGTCATGCCGCTGGGTCTCACGTTGCTGACCTCAGCGTTCCCCGCGGCGCGGCGAGGCACGATCGTAGGAATCTGGGGCGGGATCGCCGGGCTGGCGGTGGCCAGTGGCCCGCTGGTCGGAGGGGCGATCACCCAGGGATTGAGCTGGCACTGGATCTTCTGGGTGAACGTGCCGGTCGGCGTCGTCGCTGCTATCGGGGCGCGGCTGCGCCTCACTGAGAGCCGAGGCTCAGGCGCTCGGCTCGATGTCCCGGCGCTGGTCCTTGTCTCAGCCGGCGTGGGCGTCCTCATCTGGGGGCTGGTGCAGGGAGGCCAAGCGGGCTGGGGAAGCTCGCAGAACCTGTTCGGGCTGATCCTGGGAGCCCTCTTGATGATCGGCTTCGTCGTGCGGGAGGCACGGGCCACCGAGCCGATGATCCCGCTGGGGCTATTTCGCGGCAGGAGTTTCTCAGCTGCCGTGACCACCCAGTTCCTGATGGCCGCGTCCATCTTCTCGGCGGCCTTTCTCATCAGTCAGTTCTTCCAGTTCGCCCTCGGTGACTCACCTCTGGGAACCGGTCTCCGTTTCCTGCCCTGGACGGCCACGCCTCTGTTGATCGCGCCGATCGCCGGCGCCCTCTCCGACAGGATCGGCGCGCGCATTCTCATCGTTCCCGGGCTGCTGATGCAGGGGGTTGGCTTCGCCTGGATCGTGGCGCTGGCCAGTCATTCCTCGGGCTACGGGAGCTACGTGATCCCATTCGTCATCGCGGGCACGGGGATTTCGATGGCCCTGCCATGCGTCACGGCGGCCGGGTTGAACGCGGTCTCCCCGGCATCGCTCGGCAAGGCGGCGGGCACTCTGAACACGATGCAACAATTCGGGGCCGTGTTCGGCATCGCGATTGTGACGGCTGTTTTCAACTCCAAGGGCAGCCTGGCCGGTCCGGCCGCGGTCACCAGCGGGTATCGCCCGGCCCTGGCGGTGGCGGCGGGCCTCTCGGTTCTGGGCGCCATCGTGGCCTGCGGTATTCGCAGGACGCCGCGCGCCGCCGCGGTCGACCTCAGCCATCCAGGCGAGATCCAGGCCGCCGACCTGGCCGCTGCGTCAGGGACCCGCTGAGCCCGGCCCGGTTTCCTGCCCACTCCCGCTGGACAGGGTTCTTCCTGGGGCGGGAAACCCGTCCCAGGAAGAAGCGGGACTATCGGCCCTGGCGGCTGATCCGGTCGCCACGGCACACTGGCCGCGTTCGCGAGGGGGTGGGATCATGCCTTTCCTGGACCGGGCCGATGCGGGGCGGCGCCTTGCCGGCAAGCTGATGCGGTTGCGGGGAGCGGGCATCGTTGTCCTGGGCCTGCCCCGGGGAGGAATCCCGGTTGCCTTCGAGGTCGCCCAGGCCCTCGATGCGGTCCTCGACGTCATCGTGGTGCGCAAGGTCGGCCTTCCCATCCAGCCCGAGTTGGCGATGGGAGCTATCGGAGAAGACGGCGTCCGCATCGTCAACCAGTACGTGGTCATCGGCGAGCGGGTCACCGAGTCCGAGTTCATCCGGGTCGAGAAGAGTGAGCGGGCCGAACTGGAGCGGCGGGCCAGGCGTTTTCGGGGAGACCGGCCGCGTGCGCCGCTGGCCGGGCGGACCGCCGTCATCGTGGACGACGGCATCGCCACCGGTTCCACCGCGCGGGCGGCCTGTCAGGTGGCCCGCGCACACGGCGCGGCCCGGGTAGTGCTCGCGGTTCCGGTCGCTCCGCGAGCCGCTATCCCGGGGCTTTCCTCCGTCGCCGATGAGGTTGTCTGCCTGGAGACGCCGGATCGGTTCATGGCCATCGGCCAGTGGTACGGCGATTTCTCGCAGACAACTGACGAGGAGGTGGTGAGGCTCCTGCGCCGCGCGGCCATGCCGGGCCCAGCGGCCCCAGTGAACACGGCGGCCACACCGACGGCGAAGAGCGCGCCGGGCACCCCGGATACGGCAGGCCCCGGCACGGTGGGCCCGGGCACGGCAGGCCCCGGCACGGCAGGCCCCGGCACGGTGGGCACGGACGAGGATGTCGAGGTGATCGCCGGCTCTGCCCGGCTGGCCGGGCACCTCAGCGTGCCCCCGGCGGCGGCCGGGATCGTCGTGTTCGCGCATGGCAGCGGGAGCAGCCGGCACAGTCCCCGTAACCAGATCGTGGCGGCCGCCCTCGGGCAAGCCGGGTTCGGCACGCTGCTCTTCGACCTGCTTACCAATGACGAGGAGCGCGACCGTTCCACCGTCTTCGACATCGGGCTGCTGGCCGGACGGCTCGCCGATGCCACCCGCTGGCTCCGGGTGCAGCCGGCGGCCGGGCATGCCTCCATCGGATACTTCGGGGCCAGCACCGGGGCCGCCGGCGCGCTGTACGCGGCGGCGGAACCCGGCAGTGACGTCGACGCGATCGTGTCCCGCGGCGGGCGTCCCGACCTCGCTGGGCCGAGACTAGCGTCGGTCCGGGCACCGACGCTGCTCATCGTCGGCGGCCAGGACGATCTGGTGCTCGGCCTCAACCAGCAGGCGCAGGCACAGTTGCGTGGTGAAAGCCAGCTCGCCATCGTGCCCGGCGCGAGTCACCTGTTCGAGGAGCCCGGAGCCCTGGAGCAGGTGGCCACCTTGGCGTCCGGCTGGTTCGCCAGCCATCTCGCACCGCGGCGATCAGCGTTGAGCAGCCGGCCCCAGTCCGGCGCGTAAGCACCTCAGGCCAGGTCGAACTCGCCGTCGCAGGCTCCCGCGGTGAACGCGTGCCATTCGGCGCGGCTGAAGAGCAGCGCGGGGCCGTGCGGGTTCTTGCTGTCCCGCACGGCGATCACCGCGGCGCCAGGAAGGACCGCGACTTCGACGCACGCGCCGCCGTTCCCGCTGCTGTGTGAGGACTTGTGCCAGCTGGTGCCGGTCAGGTCCATCTCTCGATTGCCTTCCTGACCAGATCCATGGAGGACCGCGGCGCCAGCGCCTCGGCTTTCAGCAGGTCATAAAGGAGGGCGACCCTGGAAACTTCAGCAGCGCGCTCGACTATCTGCCCGGCCAGGGCACTGTCGAGGTAGGCCACGTCGGGTGACCCGTCGAAACCCGCAATCGCGAACTGGCCGGCCAGCCCCGGATGGGCGCCAGCGTCGGCCGGGACGACCTGGAGCATGATCCTCGGCAGCCGGGCCGCCTCGATCAGGTGATCGACCTGCTCGCGCATCACCCGGCTACCGCCGACCGGCCGCGTCAGCACGCCCTCGTCGATGATCACCCACAGTAGCGGCGGCTCATCCTGGGTGAGGATGGACTGGCGGTCCATCCGGGCGCCGACCAGCCGGCTGATCTCATCCGCGTTCGAGCCCGGATTCGCCGCCTGCAGAACGGCCCGCGCGTACTCCTCGGTCTGCAGCAGCCCGGGAATGAGCAGCGGTTCGAACCAGCGCAGCGAAGTCGCCTGCCGCTCGATCTCGACCCAGCCGCGAAACCACTCCGGGTACGCCTCGCTGCGCACCAGCGGCTGCAGGCGGCTGAGCAGGCCGCCGGTGCGCAGCGCATCGTCGGCCCGGCGGGCGAAGTCGACGCTGGGTGCCCGGCGGCCAGCCTCCACATGCGCCACCAGCGACGGGCTGTAGGCGATCTTCTCTGCTAACTGGTCCGGGGTGAGACTTGCGCCCGCGCGGGCGCGCCGCAATTCCTCGGAGAACATCGCCAGTGCGCTCACCTGGCTGTCACGGGCCATTTCAGGTCCTTACGCGCGCGCCTGGTTTGCTGGCGGCACCCTGCCGCACCCCGGGCGCGTAGGCGCTGCGTGCCGGTCCCCTCTCAGAGAGTATTCGAGGTCGGCAAGCCCGGAGAAAGCCATTTAACAGAACGAAGGGATTCGCGATGATCCGCGCCGGCGACTGCCGACCCAGTCAGGTACCTCGAATAGCCAGGTCGGCCATCCTCCCCAGGCTGGGGCGGGCGGCTGCGGCCGTCCTCACGGGCCCGGGGCTGAGGCCCGCCGCGTCACGGGGCAAGGGGTTGAGGCGGCTGTCCCACCGGGTAAGGGAGCTGAGGCCGGCCGTCCTCACGAGGCGGGGCGGCTGAGGATGTCCGCGATCAGGTCGCGCGCGGCGCCGGCTGGGGGAGCCTTCGTCCCGCGCCAGACGGCGCGCAACGTGCGGCGCAGATCTAGTCCGGGCACGTCCACCCGGACCAGGCGCCCGCTGGCCAGGTCGTCGGCGACAGCCAACTCACTCAGCACTGCTGGTGCCGCACCGGCCAGCACGGCCGCGCGTATCGCGGACGTCGTCGACAGGTTGAGGGCCGCGGGGGCCTGCTGCATCCCCGGGCCGAGCGCGGCGATCAGCCCCGCGGTCAGTACGTCGCGCGTGCCTGAGCCCTCTTCCCGGCTGACGAGCGGCGTGCCCGCCACTTCGGCCGCACTCACCGCGCCGCGCCGGGCCCACGGATGCGACGGGGGCACGACCACCACGAGCCGGTCGTGCCCGATCACCTTGCTGCGCAAGGACCTCGGCACCCGCGGGCCTTCGACGAACCCGATGTCGGCGCGGCCGTCGGCGACGTGCGCGACGACGGTGTCGCTGTTCGCGGCGGTCAGCACGATTTCGGCGCCCGGGCTCCCGGAGCGCTGGGTGCCCGCGCGGAATGACACGAGCCATCCGGGCAGCAGTTGCTCGGCGACCGTCAGGCTCGCGCTGACCCGCAGCCGGTGGTGCCGATCGTGCCGCAGCGCGGCGATGCCCGCGTCGAGTTCGGCGGCCACGTCCAGCAGTCGGGCGGCCCATTCGGCGATGACGATGCCCCCGGCGGTCAGGCTCGAGCCGTGCGCGCTGCGGTTCAGCAGGGTGACGCCGGTCTGTGATTCGATGGTCCGGATGCGCGCGGATACCGCCTGCTGGCTCACGCCTATCTCCCGGGCCGCACTGTTCAGGCTGCCGGTCCGGGCCACGGTGAGCAGCACTTCGAGCGCGGAAAGCTCCGGGATATGACTGCTCAGCGGCATAACACCAGGTTAACCGCCCTACAAGCCAGGCTTGTGGCGCGGCAAGGACGCGGGCACTACCGGCCCGTAATCTCCGCTGGAACTCTGGGATCATGACCGTGACACTGAATCGTGGGGGGCCTACGAAGCGGCCGGCTCCGGTGGCCGGCCACGCCTTCACCCGGTGGGGCCTGCTCACCGACCTGGAGCATCCGGGGCAGGTTTTCGCGAACATCACCCCGAACTGGTATGCCTCGATCATGGGCACCGGGATCGTGGCCGTCGCCGCCGCGTCCCTCCCGGAGCAGTTCCCCGGGCTCCACGTGGCCGCCACTGTCATCTGGGCCCTGGCGGTCGCGCTGCTGATCGCGGTCACCGCCGCGACCACCCTGCACTGGCTGCGCC
>JAWWPY010000541.1:0-4193 GCA_033854735.1 Streptosporangiaceae bacterium
GAGCGTCACCTGCCCCAGTACGGCGATGACGATGATGGCGCCATGGTGGTCGCGGGTCCGCCGCAAGAACATCATGACGAGCGGGAACACCAGGTAGTACTGCATGATCACGATCAGGAAGTACAGCTGGTAGTAGCCGGTGGCTATCTCCTTGGCGAAATGCCCCAGGGCGGCGGGCGCGCTCGCGTAATGCGCTGTGGGCAGCAGGTAGAGGAAATAGATGACGCTCCAGCACAGGTAAGGGATGGCGACCGAGGCGAATCGGCGCCGGTAGAAGCGGCCCAGCCCTTCCCGGCCGATGTCCTTATAGGCATAGGTCAGCATGCATGCGGAGATGAAGAAGAATCCTTCGCGGGAAAAGTGCGTCAGCAGCATCAGCGCGCTTGTGCTCACGCTGGCCGCTGCGGGCGCGAAGACGGTGAGCACGTGGGTGCTGATCACGCCAGCCTGCTTCATCGGCCGCATGGCGTCGACCTGGTCGAGCCGCCCGCGCGCCATCAGTACATGAGGCGGGGGTCTTCGTACTGCTTGAACTCCAGCACGTTGCTCGAGGGATCGGTGAGGAAGACCTGGCGGTGTTCCTCGGCCATGCCCTCGAAGCGCACCGATGGGGCAGCCAGCACGGGAAGCTTGCGGAATTCCACCACCCGCAGCAGCCGATCGAAATCCTCGCGCCTGGCGAAGGTCACGCCGAAGTGCCGGGGGTAGGCCGTGGCCTCCGCCGGGACCTTGTCGCTCAGGTGGCACACCAGTTGGTCGCCGAAGAAGTCGAAGGTCACCCGGTCCGGATAGCGGCGGGCAAGTTTCACGCCCAGGCCGTCAACATAGAACGCTACCGCCTCGTCAAGGTCGCGGGCGGGAATCGCAATGTGGCAAGCGTCGCGGGTCTCGCGCATGACTGCCCCTTCGGGTATGCCTGGCTGATGGGTGTTTCCCTGTGTGGACCCGCTGCATAGCGCGGGCTGATGGTCAGGCGCCGATCCCGAGCTTCCTTTCCCCGTGCCGCTCCAGCTCGAAATGGACCAGAGTGTCTGAACGCAACCCCAGCCGGAGCGTCTCCAGCGCGATCACGTCGTCGGGTGCCACGTTGGCGAGATTGACGTCGCTGCCGAGCCGGGTCACGAAGAAGGCCTGCAACTCCTTGGTCGGCGCCTCGAAGACGAGCCGGCCGCAGTCCGCGTCGCTGTCGATGATCCGCTCGATGACGTCGAACCGCGGTTGCCCGCTCGGGTCGCAGATCCCACTGCGGCCGCTTTCACGTGCTTCGGTCACCACGAAGCTCGCTCCGGCCGCGAAGTCCTCCTCGATGAAGGACACCCACTGGTCGCCGGTCAGCGCGGCAGAGCGCTCATCGTCCTTGTAGCCGACCTCGCTCAGCACGGTGAACTCCTTGGCTGCGCGGGTGATGAGCTGCACCTTTCTTTCGGCTGGCAGGTGAATGGTGCCGTCCGAGACTTCGAGGTACTCGCAGCCGTACCGCTGGCAGAACTCGAAGTAATCCTCGGCCAGATCCTGCGCGACGAATTTCTCGAAGAGAGTGCCGCCGAAGAAGTAGCCGATGCCGTACTGCTCGAGGCAGGCCATCTTCTCCGCCAGGCGGGGCGTGACGAGCGCCGTGCCCCAGCCGAACTTGACGAGGTCGATGCCGTAGGCCGCGCTGGCGATCGCGTCCTGAAAAGCGCCGGCCGGAATGCCGTTGTCGATGACGACGGTGAGCCCTTCACGGCGGGGCTTGACGCTGCGCTGGGGCAGGCTGAGCGGATTGGCGTTCATCAGAGATTCCTCTTTCGTAGTCCTGGTCGTTCAGTGGGGGCTGGTGGCTGGCTGGGCTGAATCCTGCTTGCGCCCCGGGGTGGCGGCCGGCCCACGATCCCGGGCGGCCGCGGCAGCGCGCAGAGCGCGTCGGTCGGGCTTGCCGGTTGGTCCGGTGGGCAACGCGTCGATGACGATGACGCTGGCGGGCTGCTGGTGCGGGCTGAGCGCCTGCCGGCACCGGCTGACCAGCCGCCCGGGCAGGCCCGGGCTCACGTAACCCGGCTCGGCCACGACGTAGGCCACGCACTCCTCACCCAGCAGCCGGTGGGGCCGCCCGACCACGGCGGCGCCGCGAATGTGCGGATCGGAAAGCAGCACATCCTCGATCTCCCGTGGATGAACCTTCTCGCCGCCTCTGTTGATCACGTCGTCACTCCGGCCAGCGAGGTAAAGGAAGCCGTCGGAGTCACGGAACGCGAGGTCGCCGGTGGGCAGCCACCCGTCCGCCCCGCGGGCCGGGATCGGCGTCCGATCTGGGCCGAGGTAGGCACGGATCACCTGGGGGCCCCGGATCTCGATCTCGCCGGTCTCTCCCGGCGGTAGGTCGCCTCCGTCTGCGCCGACGACGCGGACCGGGACCGCGGTGGGACGCCCAGCCGAGCCCGGCCGGCGCTCGCTGGGGAGCAACGGGTTCGCGGCGATCTGGCTGGCCGCTTCGGTCATGCCGTAGGTCTCCAGCACGCCGATGCCCGACCTGGCCTCGAACTGGTCCTGCACGGAACGGGAAAGCGGCGCGGAGGCCGACCGGGCGAAACGGACCCGCCGGGCGGCCGCGTCGGCAGGGGGCGCCACCTCGCCGAGGATCCCGAGGATCGCGGGAACGAGGTTGAGCCAGGTCGCCCGGAAGTCGTCGGCAGCCGCCCAGAAACGCGACGCGTGGAAGCGGTCGTCCACGACCAGACTGCTCCCGGCGATGAATGTGGAGAGTATCCCTACGACTTGCGCGTTCACATGAAAGAGCGGCAGCGGTGAGTAACCGCGATCCTGCGGGGTCAGCGCGTGGTGGCTGGCGATGCGCGCGGCGGCCATGAGGAGCTGGGACTCGGCGAGCGGGACGAGCTTGGGCCGTCCGGTCGTTCCGGAGGTGGGGAGCAGGGCAGCCACCCCGGGAGCGCCGATCCGGATCGCGGTCCCCCGCCGGGCCTGCCGCAGTCCGCCGCCTGAGCTGATCCAGAGATGGATATCCGGGACGTCGAGCGTGGCCGCGGCTTCTTCCCCGTCGACGACGAGGTCAGCAGCCTGGAGAGTGTCGAGAGCCCGGCCGACTTGGCCGGCTGCCGCCCCGGGATCAAGCGGCGCGACGCATACGCCAGCGGCCAGTCCCGCTAGGTAGGCGCGGCAGAACGCCGCCGGGGTGGCGGTGCGTAGCCCCACCACGGTGCCCGGGGCCAGCGAGTTGGCCCAGGAGGCTGCCTGCCGAGCCACCTGAGACCAGGTAACGACCTCACCGCTGCCGGCATCGAGGTAACCGGGCCGGTCACCGAAACGCCGGCTCAGCAGGTTGAGCCGGGACCGTATCGCCAAGGCCGGCACTGGGACGACTCGCGGCGCGATCCCTCTCCGTGAAGCGCCCAAACGAGAGTCGAATTGCGTGCTCATGACATTGATACTGGCCGCGTGACATCCAGCCAACGTCCAGTGCGCCTGATGGCAACGTGCAAGTTCTATGAAGAAAGCTTTGGCATTTCTTTGGGTTTTTTTCTGAAGTCACCTGAAGCGGCCAGTGCGCTCGTGGGAGAGCTGGCGCCCCGGCTCCCGCCCGGGTGGGCGCGCGTCGGGATCGGTGATCAGCGGAGGCTGGTGCCAGGGAAGAAGCTCCCGATGACGTCCGCCAGCGGCGTAGTCGCGTCGCCCTCCGGACAGAGTTTTACGAGCTCATCATCGGCTGGCTGGGACGTCGCGCCGTCTCTGCCGACGTCATCACCACGATCGAACCGTTAGGGACGTTGGGCCATGTCATCTCGCCGGCGCCTACACCCGCGAGGTAGGCGCGGGCCACGCGGATAGGCCCGCCATGCGTCACCAGGATGATGCGGCGGCCCGGTGAAGTGCTCACCAGTTCGCTGAGCAGGCCGGTCACGCGGTCATAGAGCTGCCGTACTGATTCGCCCCCGAGCGGCCGCGCGTCGGGATCCGTGACACGCCTGCCAGTCACGCCCAGTTCATGAGGGTCTACCTGATCGCTCGGGCGCCCTTCCGCGGCGCCGAGAAGCCGTTCCCGCAGCCGTGACTCAAGCCGGATGCCGACGCCCAGCCGGGCAGCGATGGCCAGCGCCGTCTCTACCGCGCGCCTCAGGTCGCTGGCCAGGATCAAGTCTGCGCCTGCGGCTACGAGGTCATCAGCAGCGCCGAACGCATCCTCGCGACCGGCCGTGGTC
>JAWWPY010000542.1:0-5598 GCA_033854735.1 Streptosporangiaceae bacterium
GGGCTAGGGGCTAGGGGCTAGGGGAGGGTGAGGATCTCATAGCCGTCGGTGGTGACGAGGAGGGTGTGCTCGAACTGGGCGGTGCGCTTGCCGTCCCGGGTGACGGCCGTCCAGTGATCAGGCCAGATGGTGTAGTCGATCGTGCCGAGGGTGAGCATCGGCTCGATGGTGAACGTCATGCCCTGTTCCATGATCACGCTGACATCGGGGTCATCGAAATGCGGGACGATGAGGCCGGAGTGGAACGTTGTGCCGATGCCGTGCCCGGTGAAATCGCGGACCACCCCGTAGCCGAACCGGCGGGCGTACGACTCGATGACCCGGCCGATCGCATTCAGCGGCCGCCCCGGCGCCACCGCGCGGATGCCGCGCATCATGGCTTCGTGAGTGCGCTCCACCAGCAGGCGTGATTCCTCGTCGACCTCGCCGGCCAGGAACGTCGCGTTGGTGTCCCCGTGCACCCCGTTCAGGTACCCGGTGATGTCCACGTTGACGATGTCACCATCCGCGATCACGGTGTCATCCGGGATCCCGTGGCAGATCACCTCGTTGAGCGAGGTGCACAGCGACTTCGGGTAGCCGCGGTAGCCGAGCGTGCTGGGATACGCGCCGTGGTCGCAGAGGAAGTCGTGGCCGACCCGGTCCAGCTCGTCCGTGGTGACCCCGGGCGCGACGTGCCTGCCGACCTCGGCCAGGGCCTGAGCAGCGAGTTTGCCTGCGGCGCGCATCCGCTCGATCGTCCCGGCGTCCTTGACGTCCGGCTCGCCCGCTGCGGGGTGTTTCCGGCCCACGTACTCCGGCCGCGGGATGCTCGCCGGGACCTGCCGCATCGGGGATAGCCGGCCAGGCTGGAGCAACGTAGTCATGTTCTGGAAGTCTAATGGGCATGGACGATGACCAAGCCTGGTGGTACTGCCTCAAGCACCGCGCGGTCGAGCACGGTCCGGGATGTCCCGGTAAGGACCGGCTCGGGCCGTATGAGACCGAGGATCAGGCCGCGCACGCCCTGGACACCGTGCGGAAACGAAACCAGGAGTGGGACGCGGCCGACGGCGAGCCCACCCCGTAGCTCAGCCTGGAGCCGGCCTGGCCAGTCGGCGTCAGCATGCCCGGTATCGTGGGACCTGGCGGCACAGGGGCCGAAAGGGGCGCGCGGTGACCGATGATCAGGCCGGAACCGGGCTGCCCGATGCCGCGCGTGCGCGGATGGCCGAGATCCGGGACAGCGGGACCTGGGGATCCGCCCTGTCCACGGCTGAGTTCGCCGCCATCCGCAGCGTGGGCTTCGAGCCGGTTGGCCAGGTCCTCGGTGCCGCCGTCTACAACATCGGCTTCACGGGCGGATACGGCTGCCCGGGCGCGTGGTCCGGGTACGGCGCCTTCGCCCAGCCCATCCGGGGCGCCACGCAGGTCTCGGGGCGTGGCGGGTACGGCTCGTTCGGCCCCCTGGTGGAGGCGATGTACAAGGCACGGCACAAGGCCCTCGACCGGATGATGTCCGAGTGCACGCAGCTAGGGGGCCAGGGAATCGTGGGCGTGTCGCTCACCATCGGCTCGTTCCCGGCCGGGGGCCTCGAATTCAAGGCGATCGGCACAGCCGTCCGGGCCCAGGGCGGCCGCGTGGTGCCGCCCACGCCGTTCACCTCCGACCTGTCCGGCCAGGACTTCGCCAAGCTGATCATGGCTGGCTGGGTACCAGTCGGACTGGCGCTCGGCATCTCGGTCGGCTCCCGGCACGATGACTGGCTGACCGTCGGCCAGACCCGGTGGGGTGCCGGGAACGCCGAGGTCATCGGGTACACCGAGCTGGTGAACGATGCCAGGCACGACGGGCGCGTCCAGCTCGAGCAGGATGTCCGCAGGCTGGGAGGCGAGGGTGTCGTTGTGTCCAGGATGGACATGAAGGTGCATGAGCGTGAGTGCCCGATGCAGGAGGGCCGCAGGGACCACATCGTGGAAGTCACGGTCATCGGTACCGCAACGGCGCAGTTCGCATCGCCAGGAGCCAAGCAGCCGCGCAGCCTGGCCATCCTGTCACTGGATCCGCAGCGGCGGCAGGCGGCCCGCGTGCGGCTCGGCGGCTGATCGATGACACCACTGCCCCCCCGCCACAGGTACCCATATGAGCGCAGGTTCTCGATGACAGCAGCTGAGGGAGAGCGATGACCGAGCAGAACGCCGCCGCGCTAGGCGTGGCCGGAGTACCGCAGGACGCCCTGCGCCGCCTGGCCGAGCTGCAGCCCGGGAAGCCGGGCGCCATCTTCACCTCGGACCTGTCTGTGAACGAGTTCCTGCTGGTGCGCGAGGCTGGCTTCCGCCCGCTCGGCCTGGTTCTGGGCAGCTCGATCTACCACGTGGGCCTGCAGGTCGGCCGCTGGGGCAAGAACCAGGAGCTTGACGTCCTGTCGCAGGCCATGTACCACGCACGGGAACTGGCCATGACCCGGATGGAGGCGGAGGCGGACGCGCTCCAGGCCGACGGCATCGTCGGTGTCCGGCTCGATGTGGAGATGAAGGAGTTCGGCAACGACATCGCCGAGTTCATCGCGGTCGGCACCGCGGTCAAGGCCGAGGAGGGGGCCGGCGGCGGCGGGGTCACGCAGTGGCGCAACAACAAGCATCAGCCGTTCACCTCCGACCTGTCGGGCCAGGACTTCTGGACGCTGATCCGGGCCGGCTATGCGCCGCTCGGCATGGTGATGGGGTCGTGTGTCTACCACATCGCGCACCAGCGGATGAGCGGGAAAATCGGCAACATCGGACGCAACGTCGAACTTGAGCAGTTCACCCAGGCCCTCTACGACGCCCGCGAGCTGGCCATGAGCCGGATGCAGGCCGAGGCGGAGGAACTGCACGCGGAGGGGATCGTCGGCGTCCAGCTCCGCCAGCACAGCCACACCTGGGGCTCGCACACCACCGAGTTCTTCGCCATCGGCACCGCGGTCAGGCCGCTGCGCGAGGACCACGTGATCGAGCGGCCCACCATGGTGCTGAGCCTCGACTCGTGAGCGCGTCCTCGTAGGGCGTGTCCTAACCGCCGAACGCCGCGCGGACGGCTGAGCGGCCTGTGCGGGCCAGTTCCAGGAACCCGTAGCTGCCGTACTCGCGCAGGTCCCGGGCGGCCTCGACGACCGCCCCGAGCGCGGCGAACGCGAACGCCCCGCCCACAGAAACCCGGCGCACGCCGGCCCGGGCCAGTTCCGGCACGGTCGGGCTACCGGGCAGGGCGAGCACGTTGACCGGCCGGTCGACCGCGCTCACCACCTGCCGTATCTCATCCAGGCTGGTCAGGCCGGGCGCGTAGAGCACGTCGGCGCCGGCCTCCTGATAGGCCTGCAGGCGGGCGATGGTGTCAGCCAGGTCCGGCCGGCCGTGCAGGTAGTTCTCGGCCCGCGCGGTGATCACCAGCTGAACCAGGCCGGCCTTCGCGGCGGCCGCGGCCGCCGCGACCCGGTCGGCGGCGAGCCCGATGTCGTAGATCGGTGACTCGGGATCGCCGGTGAAGTCTTCGACCGAGCAGCCGGCCAGGCCGGCCTGCACCGCCATCCGGATGGTCTCGGCGACGCCCTCGGGCTCGTCGGCGAAGGCGTTCTCCAGGTCGGCCGAGACCGGCACGCTGGTCGCCGCGGCGATCCCGGCCGCGTGGGCCAGCGTCTCGTCGCGGGTCACCGACCCGTCGAGCCGCCCCAGCGTGGCCGCGAAACCGCTGCTCGTCGTGGCCAGGGCGGCGAAGCCGAGCGAAGTGAGGAGTTTCGCGGAGCCCACGTCCCACGGGTTCGGCAGGAGCAGTATCTCCGGGCCCTCGTGCAAGGCGCGGAACAGTTCGGCCTTCTCGGCCTGGGTAGGCACGATGACGGTTCCCCCCGTGCTCATTGGCCCCGTGCTCATTGGCCCCGTGTTGATTGGCCCCGTGTTCATTGGCCCCGTGTTCATTGGCACTGCGTTCATGGCGCCAGCCTGCCATCTGTTCTGGCTCCGGGTCACCCCGTTTCAGGGCCGTCCCGCCGGTGCGGCGGCGCACCTGGCCGCGGGTTCCGTTGGCGGGGCTCTGTTACCCCGGATGTGATGTAACGTAACGCTCAGTAATTATCTGCATACAATAGGTGTGTCAGTGGCGCGGACACGTTCACGCGGCACCGTGGCCGACCTCCGGAGGGCAGATGGACGACTCCAGACCCGAGGCGCCCCGTGGGCGGATCCTGCTGATCGACGACGACCGGGTCTTTGGTGTGTGGGCGACCAAGGTGCTGCAGGCCCGCGGATTTGAGATCAAGCACCTGCTCGATCCGCTGGAGGGACTGCGGCAGGTCGAATCCGAGTCCTGGGACCTGGTCATCACCGACGTTGAGATGCCGCGCATGACCGGCCTGGAGTTTCTCGAGCGGGTACGGGCCCTGGATCCGTCGCTTCCAGTGGCGGTGGTCACCGCGCACCCGTCGGTGGCCCGCGCGGTCACGACGCTGCGGCAGGCGGGCACCGAATTCATCCCGAAGCCCATAACACCGGACGACCTGGTGGCCCGGGTCGCCGCGCTTATCGCCCAGCGCCCGTCAGCACCGGCCGCCGTCGCGGAGAGCGTGCTGGCCGTCGGTGCGCATCCCGGGGACGTCGAGATCGGTGCGGCTGGCACGCTGCTGGCGCACATCGCCGGGGGACTGGCGGTGACGATTCTCGCCCTCTCGGGCGGTGCGCCCGACGCCGCCGGGACGGGAGGCGGCCGCGAGCCTGAAGGAGCCGCCCCGGTCATCGGCACCAGGGTGAGCCTCGAAGATCTCGGGGGCTCCAGCGGCGCCGAAGGGGACGCCGCCGTGGCCGCCATCGACCGGCTCATCGCGCAGACCAAGCCTGCGGTGGTCTATACCCATTCCGTCCACGACGGCCAGCAGGATCATCGCAACACCCATGCTGCCGTGGTGGCAGCGGCGTGGAAGATCGGCCGTGTCTACTGCTTCCAGTCGCCGTCGGCGACCGCCGATTTCCGGCCCACGCACTTCGTCGCGATCGACGATCACATTGGCGGCAAGCTCAGCGCGGTGAGGGCGTTCGACTCCCAGCCGGAGGTGCGCGACTACCTGAACCCCGACCTGGTCACCTCCACGGCTCAGTACTGGTCACGCTACTCCGGGTCACGGCTCGCCGAAGCGTTCGAGGTAGTCCGTGATCGGGCGGCCGCCGGGGCGGCCGCCGGCCCGCCGGGCACGGCGCGGGCCACCCCGTAGGCCGTCCGGCCCAGCGAGGGGGCGTGGCCAGGCACCGGATCGGTGCCCGTGTCGTCCGGTCATCCGGCATGCCGGATGACCGGCGTTTTTCTCTGACCGTTCGCCCGATACCGGGCCTGGCGGGCATCGCGCCGATACCGGGCCCGGCGGGCATCGCGCCGATACCGGGCCGGGCGGGCATCGCGCAGAATCAACTACAAAGCGTGATAGTATCAACACCAGGTGTAATCAGTGCACCACCTTGGAAGGGATCTCAGATGCTCAGGTACTACGTCTACATGATGAACTTCCTCACCCGACCGCTGTCCCGAGACGACCGCGGCGCGACTGCCGTTGAGTACGGCCTGATGGTGGCGCTGATCGCGGCGGTCATCGTGGT
>JAWWPY010000543.1:0-12152 GCA_033854735.1 Streptosporangiaceae bacterium
CGAAGGTGCTGGAATTCGGGCTGCTCGGGCTGCCAGTGATCCTCAACCGGACCCCGATGCACGAGGACCTCCTCGGTGCCGACTACCCGCTCTTCGCCGGCAGCCTGTCCGAGGTGGCCGACACGGCGGCGGAGGCGGCCGCCGATCCGGCGGTCGCCCAGCTCGCCGCGGCCCGGACGGCCGCGGCCGCGCAGTCGTTCACCCTGGAGTCAGCGGCCGGGCGGCTGCGCGGGTACCTGGACCGGGCCTTCCCGGCACCGCCGGCCCCAGTGCTGGCCCACCCAGAGCCGGGCCGCCCAGTGCCGGCCCGCCCAGTGCCGGCCCACCCAGTGCCGGCCCACCCAGTGCCGGGCCCGGCGGCCGGGCCGCTGCGGGTCGTGGTGGCCGGCCACGACCTGAAGTTCTTCGGCCCCATCCTGGAGTACTTCAGCGACCTGCCGGGGCTGGACGTGCGGGTCGATCACTGGCTCGCCCTCGGCCGGCACTCCGCGGAGGTCAGCACGGCCCTGGCCCAGTGGGCGGACGTGGTGATCTGTGAATGGTGCGGGCCGAACGCGATCTGGTACAGCAGGCACAAGCGGCGTGGTTCGCGGCTGATCGTGCGGCTGCACCGATTCGAGCTGTCGGCTGGCTACCCGAACCTGGTCGATATCAAGGCGGTCGACCAGGTGGTATGCGTGAGCCGGCACTATGCACGGCTGTGCCGCGAGCGCGCTGGCTGGCCGGCCGGGAAGGTCGTCACCATCCCCAACATGGTCGATGAGGCGCAGTTCGATCGCCGCAAGCTGGAAGGTGCGCGCCACCACCTCGGGATCATCGGGATCGTGCCCGCCCGCAAGCGCCTTGACCTCGCCCTCGACGTGCTCGAGGAACTGCGCCGCGACGATGACAGATACCTGCTGTTCGTCAAGTCCGGGATGCCCTGGGATCACTGGTGGGTGTGGCGGAAGGCGGAGGAACGCGCGCACTACACCACCGCGCTGCGCCGGATCCAGCGTTCCGCGCTGCTGCGCGGGGCCGTGGTGTTCGACGAGGCGGGCCCGGACGTGGCCGGGTGGCTGCGCCGGGTCGGCTTCGTGCTGTCCACCAGTGACGACGAGAGCTTCCATGTCGCGCCCGCGGAGGGGATGGTATCCCGGGCCGTGCCCGTCCTGCGGCACTGGCCGGGCGCCGAGACCACCTACGACATGCGGTGGATCCACCGCAACCCAGCCGACATGGCCCGGGCCATCGCGGCCCTGGGCGACGACGAGTGGCAGCAGGCCGGCGATCTGGCGCATCAGCAGGCCGCGGACGCGTTCGCGGTCGACCGCGTCCGCCGCAGCTGGCTGGACTTGCTCACCTCGGACCTGCCACCGGCCGTCCCCGGCCCCATCTACGAACTGCTGGGCGCGCCCTGATCAGCCGGGCGGCCGGTCACCCGCGCCCGTACCGCGCTTCCGCCCGCCAGAAGTAGACCACGCCGATGGCCATCGCGCCGAACGCCCAGGCGACCGCGGACACCCAGACATGCGGCATGGACAGCGGCGCGTGGCAGTAGGCCTGGACGTTCGCGGCGCACTTGGCGCTGTTGTACGGCCTGGCTCCGGGCTCGGATCTCCGCTGCGAGGCGAGCAGGGCCTGCCGGGTCAGCGTGATGTACACGGCGGCCGGGTTCCCGGCGAGCCCGGTCCTGGCCCACGACGGGATGGCCACCGGCAGGGCGGCGATGCTGTACATGACACCGCAGAAATAGCGCCAGGTGCGCAGCAGGAAAGGCACGAGCTGGCTCACGTCGCGGACCTGAGCGCCCATCCTGGCCAGGATCAGGGCCGCGCCCAGATTGAACATGGTCTGCAGCACGATCACCAGGATCAGCAACAGCCAGTACCAGGTGACCGGCTCTCCGGTGGCGAGCACGATCCCGAAGAGAACGATCATGGACAGCAGCATCTGCTGCAGCTCAACCACGCCGTAGGCGAGCGGCAGGCACGCCCTGGGGAAGTACATGGCCCTGATCAGCGAGACGTTGTTCGCCATCACCCGGGATCCGGCCAGGATGGAGCGTTCGGTGAAGGAGAAGACGAAGACCCCGGTGACGAGGAAGGCCGGGTAGTTGGGCACGCCGCGCCTGGCCCCGAAGATTACCCCGAAAATAAGGTAGTAGACGCCCGCGTTGAGCAGCGGGGTGAGGATCTGCCAGATCTGGCCGAGCCGCGCCTCGGTGTAGGTCGAGATATTGCGCGCGGTGGCATAGGCGCCGATGAAGTACCGCCGCTGCCAGAGCAGGCGCAGGTAAGCGGGCAGTGAGGGCCGGGCGGCGGTCGACCGCAGGCCATGGCGGGCCGCCAGCACGGCCAGCGGCTCATCCGGAAGCGTCTCGTCGCCCGCCCCGTCGGCCAGCGGTCCGTCGGCCGGCGGCCTGGCCAGCACGGCCATGGCCTCCGGGCCCAGGTGACCTGGACCAGAAAGTCGCCGGGGATCATCCATATGACAGCCACGCCCGTTCCGTTGCCGATGAGCGGGCTCGTGACCTCAACCGGTTTGTGTCCCACGGCCCCTCAGGCAGCGTAGGAGGGCCAGGTGCGCACGCCTCGTTGCCTTAAAAAGGTGTTCGGCGGCAGTTAACGGAAACTTCCGCTCCCGGGCGGGGGGTCGCCGCGCCGCGGTGGGTTCCCCCGTGCTGGGTTCCCCCGGGCCGGACGCTGGCTGACCGTGCAGCGCAGGAGGAGCAGCAGGGCGATGATCACCGGGACCACGGAGTCGGGCATCTGGGCCGAGAGCGCGACCACGAGCCACACGGCGGCGACGGGCACCAGGGGCAGGTTCCGCCACGTCCGCTCGCCGGGACGCTGAGCCTCGACGGGCGGCGGATCGCTCGCCGGGAGCAGGTCGGCGCCCAGCCTGGCCTGGTGCGGAAGGTCCTTGGTCAGTTCGCCCAGCGCGCCCCAGGTTCGGCCGGTCAGCGCGGCCGTGGTCCGCTCGTCGAACTCCGCCAGGGTCAGCCGCCCGGCCGCGTAGGCATCGCGCAGGATGGCGACGACTTGTTCCCGGTCAGAGTCCGAGGCACGGATCGTGCTGTGGGTCGTCATGACCGGACCTCCCGAGACCTGCGCCCTTCTCCTGCAGGATACCCCGCGGTGCCGGTCCGCCTGTGGTGGGGATGGCCGCCCTATGGTTAGATCGCGCAGTGTCCCCGGTTCCCCGGCGCCTCAACCATTATCGCGATCATCTGATCGTTTGCGGGGATGACGCGCTCGCATTCCGCATCGTCGAGGAACTCACCGCGCGTTACGGCGAACAGGTGACGGTCATCGTGCCGTCGCGGGAGCACTCGAACGCCCCTCGGATCGCCCGGCTCCCCGGGGTCCGGGTCATCGAGCGCGCCGAACTCGACAGCGCCGCCTTCGCGGATGCTCAGGTGCAGTCCGCCCGGGCGCTGGCGCTGCTGAGCCAGGACGATCTTGGAAACTTTCACGCCGCACTGCGCGCTCAGGAGCTGAACCAGGATCTGCGGCTGGTGGTCAGGATCTTCAATACCGGCCTGGGCGAGCGGATGCGCGCATTCTTCCAGGACTGTGCGGTGCTCTCCGGCTCGTCGATGGCGGCACCGTCGTTCGTCGCCGCCGCGCTCGGTGAGCCCACGCCCAGCCACGTCAGGCTGGCCGGGCGGACCCTGTACGTGGCCCGGCGCGAGGAGACGGATGCCGCGCACTTCGTGTGCGGGCTGGCCGTCACGGACGATGACGCCGTCTCGCCCCTCCTGCTCCCCCCGGACGAGCAGACCGCCACGCTGGTCCTGGCGGTGGCGGACGGCACACCGCGCAACCCGCTGGCCAGGCCGCGGCGCCGGCCGCTGCGCGCGGGCATGAGGGTCCTGCGCAGGCTCTTCGGGCACAAGTTCGGAATGGTCTTCCTCGCCCTGTTCGCGGTGCTGGTCAGCGGGTATGTGCTGCTGGCCACGGCGGGCGGGTTCTCCCCCGTCAACGCGCTGTACCTGACCTTTCTCGACGCGGCAGGCGCGGCGGTCAGCGATCCCGGGCTGAGCACGCCGGAGAAGGTGGCCCAGTTCCTGCTTACCTTCGACGGGCTGGCCTTCCTCCCCGTCGTGACCGCGGCCGTGGTCGGGGCCCGGCTGACCGGCTCGATGCGCGGCACCGAGCGCCCAGTCAGCGATCACGTGATCGTGGCCGGCCTGGGTAACGTCGGCACCCGGATCTTCGGCCAGCTGCACGACCTGGGCGTGGACGTGGTCTGCGTGGACAAGAACGAGGACGCGGCCGGCGTGCGGCTGGCCCGCCAGCTCGGCCTGCGGGTGGTCATCGGCGAGACCCACCGGGAGGAGACGCTGCGGGCCGCCGGCGTCGCCACCAGCCAGGCGCTGGTCCTGGTGACCAACAGCGACATCGTCAACCTGGAGACGGGGCTGCACGCCCGGGCTCTCGCCGCCGACCTGCGGCTGGTGTTGCGGCTCACGGATGATGATCTCGCCGAGCGCGTGCAGAAGACCGTCAGCAACACCATCTCGCGCAGCGTCCCCTACCTCGCGGCGTCGGCGTTCGCCGCGGCCATGCTCGAGCACCAGGTGCTGCGGACGATCCCCGTCGGCCGCCATGTGCTGCTTATCGCCGACGTTCAGGTCGACCTGGCCTCCGAGCTCGTGGGGCTGCCGGTGGAGGACGTGCATCAGACCGGCGAGCTCCGGGTGATCGCGCTGCGGCGCAAGGGCGCGGACGGCGTGGACTGGTCGCCCCGGCCCGACTACTCGATCTCGCCGCAGGACCGGCTCTACGTCCTCGCCACGCGGGGCGGGCTCAGCCGCGTGCTGGCCCGCAGCCAGGCCCCGGGAGGCTGAGGATGGCCGGTGCCCGGGTGGCCGGCGCGCGGCAGGAAGCGCAAAATCTGGGCCTCCCCCAGGCGTGCCTCCGGCGTTACGCTCAGGGCAGATCTTCCCATTTGGTTCTTGTGAGCCATCTGTGAAGACGGAGGAAGGTCCGCTTATGGCCTGTTCTGTACTATTTGTCGGCTCTGTCAGGGAGGCGCCTGTCGAGGCCCAGGCGCCTGGCAGGCCTATCAGTCCAGTCGCAGCCACGGCGTCCTTAATTCAATCCGCGCGCATGCCCTGCCGCTACGGCGGCACGCCCACGGCCGGGTGGCGCACTGCCTCATCAGGAGGAATCAGTTGAGTGTCAACGACGACCGACCGCTAGCCGCCATAGCCGACCCCGCGCCCTTGGGGCTGGCCGCCTTCGCGCTGACCACATTCCTGCTTTCGGCGGCCAATGCAGGGTGGATGAAGGCTGCCACCGGTGACGCATGGCTCGGCTACGCGTTCGCCTACGGCGGCCTCGGCCAGTTGCTCGCCGGGATGTGGGAGTTCAAGAACCGGAACGTGTTCGGCGCCACCGCCTTCTCGACCTACGGCGGGTTCTGGATCGGGCTGGGGCTCTGGGCACTGCTGGTGGCCCCGAAGGCCACCTCCCCCGCGGCGGCCGGTCACGACATCGGTTGGATCCTGCTGGCGTTCGCGATCTTCAACACCTACATGCTGATCTGGAGCACGCAGGTGAACGCGGCCGTGTTCACCGTCTTCCTCACCCTGGAACTCACCGAGATCGTCCTGTTCATCGGGAACCTCAACGGCAACGCCAACATCGTCAAGGTCGGCGGCTACATCGGCATCATCACCGCGCTGGCCGCCTGGTACGCCTCAGCGGCCGGTGTCGCCAACGGGATGGGCGGCAGGCTGTCGGTGCCCGTCGGCAAGCCGATCCTCGGCCCGCGGATCTGACCAGCAGATAGCACACCTGAAGGTGCCGTGATCCCGGAGGCCGAGCGGGCCTCCGGGATCACGCAGGCCGGGCCCAGGTAGGATCGCGCCGGTGGATCTCCAGGAGAAACGGCAGTATGACCTAGCCAGGCAGATGGCCAAGGTCCGGAGGCGCGCCCGGCCCTGGCGGTCCATCATCGCCGCCGTTCTCGCCGTACTGGTCGGCTTGACCTCATATTCGGCGCGGCACGGGACCATCCGGAAGAACTACAGTCCCCTCACGGCGGACATCATCGCCCAGTCCGCGGCCGTGGTGTTCTGCGTCCTGGCCGTGATTGCCGTCCTGGGCCTGGCCAAAAAGGCTCAGGAAGTGCTCCGGCCCGCGGTGGGTACGGACCACGCCGCGGTGGTCCGTTATGCCATCCTGCTCGTCGGGGGCATCACGGCGCTGCTGCTGACCCTGGAGTTCAGCGGTGTCCCGGTCGGTCAGCTCGTCCTCGGCGGGGCGGTGACTGGAATCCTCCTCGGGATCGCCGGGCAGCAGACTCTGGCCAATGTTTTCGCCGGCCTTGTCCTGCTGCTGTCCCGCCCGTTCGGCGTTGGGGACCTGATCCGGTTGAGGTCGGGGGCGCTCGGCGGGCAACTTGAGGGCACGGTAACCGAGATCGGCATTACCTACCTGCGGCTCGAAACGCCAGATGGCGTGCTGCACGTGCCCAACGCCCAGGTCCTGGCGGCCGCGGCGGGGCCGATCGCGGATTCGCCCCAGGCGGGCACGGTCCAGGCGGGCACGGTCGAAGCGGGCACGGTCGGAGCGGGCACGGTGAAGCCAGAGCAGGCGAGCACAGCAGGCGGCCCAGTGCCGCCGGCGCCCGGCAGCGCCGGGCCGCCCACCGGCGGCTCCGGAAGTGCCAATGCCGGGCCGCCCACTGGCGGCTCCGGAAGTGCCGGGCCGTCGACCGGCAGCGCTGGCCCCCCGGACGGCGGGCAGCCGCCCGGGGTGCCATGAGGCCGCCGATCAGTGGTGCTTGGCCTCATATCTGGTCACCACGTCGGCCGGGATGCGGCCGCGATCGCTGACCTCAATTCCAGCCTGCTTCGCCCACGTACGGATGGCAGCACTGTGCTGACGGTGTGCCGTCGTCCGCCGTTTGGTACGCCCTAGGCGCGCCGATGCCCGGCGCGCATGCTCGGCGTATCTGTTCACGACCTCGTCGAGCTTTTGGCTGTGCTTCGCGCACAGGTCGATCTCATAGTCGCGTCCGTCCAGACCGAACCTACGTGTCCGATGCTGGCCGGCCGGAATCTCTTTCTGGTCGTAGTCACAGGCAAATGTGACGGAAACCTTCTGTGCCACTTCTGGCCCCCCTTCCCCTGGGGCAAATATATCCCCCCTGGAGCGGGCCAACCGTAACGACACCCAGACAATGTCTTCGGGCCAGTTCCGCGCGGCCGCCATTGGCGCCTGGACACGGGCCCAGGCGCAAGCGCGCCACCGGGTCGGCGTTGCCGGAATCGGACAGTTCAGGGGACGAACTTCGGAGGACGGAAGTGACGGCTATGGGTCAATGCCGCCCGGGATAGCGCCCTCGCTCGCGCTGCCGGCGTTTGCCGGGCGGCCGACCATAAGGGAAGGATTCCGGGGACGGATCCTCGTCATAGCTACCGCGCGGCCCCACATCGGTATCCTCCCACTCGCGGCTGGGAGGCTCATAACCCCCACCGCCGGGAGGTGACTCCAAGTCGTGCTCGGGCGGCTCGCCGGAATAATCCCCGATGGCTGACTCATGCCCATAATCCCGGAAAGGTGGCTCACCGGGGTAAGCCGGCGGCAATGGCTCCACCGGGTAGCCCACTGACTCATCGCCGTAACCATCGTCGGGGTTGCCGCGGTAGTCACCGGCCGCACCGCCCCGGTAGTCCACGGCCGACGGATCGCCGGAGTAGCCGCGAGGCGGCGGCTCGCTGGGATACTCCGCAGAGTCGTCACGGTAAGCCGCCGGTGCGTCACGGTAGCCCGCCCGGTCGCCGGAGTAACCCGCCGCCGCGCCACGGTACTCCCCAGTCAGCGGGTCGCCAGAGTAGCCCGCCGGTGCGACGGTACGGTAGTCGCCGGTCGCCGGCTCATCGGGGTAGCCGCCACCCGGGTAATCGCCGTTCGCTGGTCCTTCCCGGTAGCCGCGCGCCGGCGGCTCGCTGGGATAGCCGCCGGGCTCGCCCGGGTAGCCCCCGGGCTCGCTGGGATAGCCGCCGGGCTCACTCGGGTAACCGCCCGGCTGGCTCGGGTAACCCCCCGGCTGGCTCGGGTAACCCCCGGACTCGCTCGGATAGCCCGCCGCCGCGTCGTGATACTCAGCGGGCTCATCGTGGTAGCTCCCCGCCGCGTCGTGATACTCGGTGGGCTGTCCGTCATAGCCCGCATCGGCCCGGGAGACCGGAAGACGCGCGTCCCCGGCCGATGGCGGCCGCATCGCCACGGTCGATGGGCCGGGATCAGGCCCATCCCGTTCAGCGGACGCCTGCCCGCGGGAGGCGTCGCGGCGGGCTCGGGGGCCCTGCGGCCCCCGGCGCAGCGCTTCGACCATCCTGGTCAGGTCATCGATGGGCAGCCGGAACGTACCCGTGCACGTCCCGCCCTGCCAGATGCTGAAGACCGCGACACCCGTATCGGCGTACCAGCTCAGCCGCATGCTACGGGAGTTGCCCCGCACATCGAAGAACACCTCACCGAGCCGGGGCAGAGGGGCGGCGTCCGACGCAGACATGCTGCCCATGGTGACGCTGAACTATCGCATTTGTCCAATTAGTGATCACTGATCGTCTGGCCGGCGAACGGAGCAGCACGTGGCCCCGGCCCGGCCAGATCTCCCCGGTCCGGCGAGGCAGCGGCCCGAACCGGGGATCGCCGGCGACATCCCTGCGGCATCCCGGCGATCGCCCAAAAAAAGAGGCATCCCGGCCCGCCGGATTCCCGATCCGGCCTGCGGAACAGACCGGCCGGATGGCATCATTGATCATCGGTCCGCGGAACTGAGCTGACTTCGCCCGGACGGTTGCCGAGCATTGGGTCACCGTCCATCCAGCAAGGTTGCCGCACCGGCCTGTTTCCCATGCTGAGCACCGTCCCACGGTGAGCGCTAGTAGCTGAAGGTCGCTTGCACACACGGGAACACGTTGACGATGTAACGCGTTGCATCTTAGGCGGAGAAAAAGGCCGCACAGCAAGACCGAAACGCTCGGCGAACCAGGTGGTCGACCGGGCGTGGAACACACGATGAGCTGGTTGAGGAGATCTACTCATGTCTGAGGTACGACGGCAGGTTGCCCTGCCTCCCCGGCCGAACTGGGGCTGGCAAGATGCCGCCGCGTGCCGCGGCACGGAGGTCGTCCTCTTCTTCGGCCCGGACGGCGAACGGCAGCCGGAACGTGACATCCGCGAGCGCAAGGCAAAGGCTCTGTGCGCCTCATGCCCGGTACGTTCCGATTGCCTCAGCTACGCCGTATCCCGGCCCGAGAAGTATGGCACCTGGGGCGGCCTCAACGAGGATGAGCGGGCTTCAGAGCGCCGGCGCAGGATGCGCCGGGCAAACGCGGCCTGATCAGGCCCCTGACCCGGGTATCCCGGGCGGCCGCGACGGCGGGGCGAGGCGGACAATTGCAGCGTGATTTGGCAGTCATGACGTGGCCAGGCGCCATCTGGGAGTGCCCGGGCGGCGCCTGGCGACCTGCCAGCCTCTGCCGTCCGCCAAACCATCGGAACCCCCGGTCGGATGCGCGCACGGAAAAAACGGCTGTCCGGAATAGCTGCGCACGCCGGGCGGTTGGCGTCTGCGTGAGCATCAGCCGGCCGTTGTCCCCTCGCCGCTCCCGGCGGGGAGAAACTTTCTGGACAGAACTATATAGCTCGTGTGATGCTTCTTACGTGACCGCCGCTGACCCCCTCCTCGTTGCGCGCAGGCATGTCGACCTGCTGCGGGTCCGCAGTGCTGTCTGTCGGCCCGGCCGCTGACCACCGCCCATCCCGCATGACGGGCGTGTGCTGCGGCCGGTGCCCTGTCCCCCTGGCGACATAACCAGTCACCGAAGGCCGGCCGGGTTCACCGTCACCGCTGATCCCGGGCTCGCTGTCGGTGCCCGGCGCACGCGCTCCCGGACAGGAAGAGGACGCGCCACATGCCGCCAGCCGCCCGCCATCGAGGCCAGGGCCAGTGGGGGCTCGGGTATCACGAGCCGCTGAATAAGAACGAGGAAAACAAGAAGAACGACGACGGGCTGAACGTCCGCCAGCGCATTATCGACGTCTACGCCAAGCAGGGCTTCGACTCGATCGACCCCGCGGACCTGCGCGGCCGGTTCCGCTGGTACGGCCTGTACACACAGCGCAGGCCCGGCATCGACGGCGGCAAGACGGCCACGCTCGAGCCTGAAGAACTGGACGACCGTTATTTCATGATGCGGATCCGCATCGATGGCGGCCAGCTCAGCAACGAGCAACTGCAGGTGATCTCGGACGTGTCCAGCCGCTACGCCCGCGGCACCGCTGACATCACCGACCGGCAGAACGTCCAGCTGCACTGGGTCGAGATAGAGAACGTGCCGGCGATCTGGGAAGCGATCGAGCGGGTTGGCCTGTCCAGCACCGAGGCGTGCGGTGATACACCGCGGGTGATCCTGGGCTGTCCGCTCGCCGGGATCGACTCCGGCGAGATCATCGACGCCACGCCAGTGATCCACGAGACAGCCGCCCGCTACGTGGGCGACCCCGCCTTCTCCAACCTGCCACGCAAGTTCAAGACGATGATGAGCGGCTGCGCCGCGCAATGCACCGCGCACGAGGTCAATGACATCGGGTTCGTGGGCGTGCCCGGCCCGGATGGCGAGCCCGGGTACGACCTGTGGGTGGGCGGCGGCCTGTCCACCAATCCGATGATCGCCAAGCGGCTGAACGCCTTTGTCCGCCCGGAGCAGGTTCCCGAGGTCTGGGCCGCGGTGACATCTGTCTTTCGTGACTACGGGTACCGCCGATTGCGGCACCGGGCCCGGTTGAAGTTCCTCGTCGCCGACTGGGGACCGGAGCGCTTCCGCGAGGTGATGGAGAAGGACTACCTCGGCTACGCGCTTCCCGACGGCACAGCGCCACCGCCACCCAGTGAAGGGCGCCGGGACCACATGGGCGTGCATGAGCAGCGGGACGGCCTGAGCTACGTGGGCTTCGCGCCCCGGGTGGGCCGGATGACGGCCAGCTCGCTCGGCCTGGTCGCGGACCTCGCCGCCCGGTACGGCAGCGGGCGGGTGCGCACTACCTCCGAGCAGAAGCTGGTCATCCTGGACGTGCCGCCGGACCGGGTGGCCGGGCTCACCGCCGAACTCGACGCGGCGGATCTGTCACCGAATCCCAGTGTGTTCCGCAGGCACACGATGGCCTGCACCGGCATCGAGTTCTGCAAGCTGGCCATCGTGGAAACCAAGGCCCGGGCGTCGGATCTGATCACCGAGCTGGAGCGGCGGCTGCCGGGCTTCACGGAGCCGGTCACGATCAATGTGAACGGCTGCCCCAACTCGTGTGCCCGCATCCAGACCGCTGACATCGGGCTCAAGGGGTCGCTGGTCACCGGTCCCAACGGAAACCAGCAGGGCGGCTTCCAGATTTCCCTCGGCGGCGGCCTGACCGGAGGGGACGCGTCCGGCTCGGGCTTCGGCCGCAAGATCAGGGGGCTGAAGACGACCTCCGAGGACCTGCCGGACTACCTGGAGCGGGTCCTGCGCCGGTTCGACGCCGGCCGCGCGGCTGACGAGACCTTCGCCGCCTGGGCGGCCCGGGCCAGCGAGGAGGACTTCGCATGACCCGGCCGGTGACAGAACGCGCGGTCCCCTTCTATTGCCCTTATTGCGGTGAAGAGGACCTAGAACCCCAGGAGCAGGACGGCGAGTGGCGTTGCCGGAGTTGCATCCGGACCTTCCGGCTACGCTTTGCAGGAACGGGAGTGATCTTGTGAGTCCTACCGTGGCCCGCCACGATCAACGTGACCTGGCCATACCTGAGCGCCGGGAGGAACCGATCCGGATGGAGAGGCTCGCTGCCCAGGCGGCGGAAGATCTCGCCGAGGCGCCCGCGCAGGAAGTGATCAGGTGGGCGACCGAGACCTTTGGCGACCGGGTGGCCATCACGTCATCGATGACCGACGCGGTGATCATCCACCTCGCCGCGGCGGTCCAGCCCGGTATCGATGTGATCTTCCTCGACACGGGATACCACTTCCCCGAGACGATCGGCACCAGGGACGCGGTCACGGCCATCTACCCGGTGAACGTGATCAACGTCACGCCATCGCGGACCGTCGAGGAGCAGGACGCCGCGCTGGGACCCCGGCTGTACGGGCGTAACCCCGACCTCTGCTGCTAC
>JAWWPY010000544.1:0-2816 GCA_033854735.1 Streptosporangiaceae bacterium
CTGAGCGGGATCGTCGATGGAGTAGCCGATCCCGGTGGTCGGTCCAGCGGCATCGGTCACGCAGCAGACCGACACGAATGTGCCGTTCTTCTTCATCGCCGCAGCATCAGATTGGTACACGGCCACGGGGATGCCCGTGAAGAGCACCGCTGCGGGCTTGGTCCGGACAACCTGGTTGAAGTTAGCCTTCCACTGCTGCGTTGACCCGTCGTTGTTGAGAACCACGGTCTTCCAGCCCAGGAGGTTGTCGGCCTGCTCGACCAGCTGCCCTTCCTGGGTGCACTCCGGGGTCGCGCCGCACGTGATGAAGTCGACCGTCTTGCCCTTCGGGATCGGCTTCGTGATCTTCACTGTGTTGGTGATCTGGGTGGGCCGCGTCTCGGCCTTGGCCAGGTCGGCTTGCGCCTTGGCCAGGCCGGTCTTGTCGGCCGCGCTGAGCTTGCTGCCGCCGCCGGCTGATCCGGAACTGCCTGAAGAGCCGCTGGAGCCGCACGCCGCCACGAGCAGCACAGCCGCCACGGCGCTCAGCAGCAGTGCGGCAGGGTGACGCGCAGCCCTGCGCGATCTCCGCACGTTTGGCATCGGTCCTCCACGTTGTGAGAATGAATGATCACTAGAGGCATGATCATCAAGTTGGCTCATATCATAATCATCATTAACAGACTCTGGTCAAGCGCAGGCCCGGGATAGGTTTGGTAACGATCGATGCCGGTATCCGCAGGTCAGGGGTCCCATTATCTGGGCATGGCGCCAGCAGGGCCGGGCCCGCGGCGGGATCCACGGGGTCATGGCGGCTGGCCCCATGCGCCGGATCGAGGACGGCGCTACATGACGCGGAGCAACCGTGGCGCGTTGCGCCCGGCCGGCCGGGCGTGAGCGGGAAAATGGCGGTGCGGCTTCCGCGGCGGCCTGGTCACTGGCGGCCTCCGTCACCAGGCTGCGCCGCCCCGGCCGCAGCGGCGTCGGGCCGCCCCGTGCCGCCCCGCAGCCGGGCAGGCAGCCAGCGGTACCGGCTGACCTGGCCGCGCCACAGGCTGCGGCGCTGGAAAGCGTTGGCGCTCAGGGCCGCGATCAGCACGACGCCGGTGAACATATCGGCCGCCCACAGCGGCGCGGCGACCAGGCCGAGGCCCACCACGCCGGTGCCGAGCATGAGCACGGCGACGATCGTCCCCCACGCGTTGAAGCGGCCCTGCTTGAAGACCGTCGCGCCGACGAACAGCGCCGCGAACGCCGGAAGCAGGTACGACGTCCCGGCAGACGGGGAACCGGAGCTGAGCGACGACGCGAGCATCACCCCGGCGAAGCCGGCCAGCGCGGCGGAGGTGAGTAGCGAGCAGAACCGCAGCTTGTTGACCTTGATGTTGGCCAGCCGGGCCGCGTCCGGATTGAACCCGGTCGCGTAAATGCGGCGGCCCGTGGCGGTGTACTCCATGAACAGCCAGAGCGCGACCGCGAGCGCCAGCGCGTAATAGACCGGGTAGATGACGCCCAGGAACTCGCCCTGGCTCATCGTGGAGAACGCCCCGGCAAGCTTCACGCTGTTGATGGTGTTGTCACCGGTGACAAAGCTGATGAACGCCTGGACCAGGGAGCCGGTGGCGAGCGTGGCGATGAACGAGTCGATCCGCATGACGACGACGACGAAGCCGTTGATCACGCCAATAATCAGCGCCACGACGATCCCCGCCAGTGTGGCCAGCCAGATGTTCCAGTTGTTCGTGACGATGAAGTGCGCGGCGGTGACGCCGGACAGCGACATTACATACGCGAACGACAAGTCGAACGTCCGGGTGGACAACGGGACGATGAGCGCGAGCGCGGCCAGCGCGGTAATGGCGTTATCGTCCAGCACCTGCTGGACCGTGGCCAGGTGCGGAAAAGTCTGCGGCGCCCAGATGGAGAACACGATGCAGATCGCGATGAGCACGTAGACCGCGCCGATATTGCGGATACTCAAGGCGGCCCGCCAGTCGATGCCCCGGGCGGACAGGCCGTGCACGGGCTCGGCGCTCACCGCAGCCCCTTCCGACCCGCGCCTCGAGCGCCCGCGCTCGGTCGGCAGCTGTGTCGTCATACCTGCTCCGTCTCTTCCATCGCCTGCAGGAGTGCCTGCTCAGTGATCTCATCGCCAGCCAGCTCGCGCACCACGCGCCCGTTGCACATGACCAGCACCCTGGTACAGATGGCCAGCAGGTCCCCGGTGTCGGATGACGACACGACGAGGGACAGCCCGGCCCTGGCCCGGCTGGCGATGAACTCGTAGATCGCCTGCCGGGTCCCCACGTCCACCCCGGCGGTGGGCTCGCACAGGACCAGCACGCGCGGGTCACGGGCCAGGCAGCGGGCCATCATTACTTTCTGCTGATTGCCCCCGCTGAGCGTGGTGATCAGGGCGCCTGCCCCAGTGGCCTTGATCGAGATCGCGCCCATCCACTCGTCGACCAGCTCACGCTCGGGCTGGCGGCGCAGCCAGCCCAGCCGGCGGAACCTGCGCAGCACCGAGATGCTGAGATTTTCCCCGACGCTGAACTCGTGGATCACCGACTCCCGGCCACGGTCGGCCGGCACGATCGGGATGTCGAAGGCGGCGGACTTGCGCACCGGCAGCCACGCCTGGTCGGCCAGCTGGATCTGGCCGGTCGCTCCCGCCAGCGAGCCGGCGAGGGCGTACGGGAGCTCATCGCGCCCGGAGCCGGGCAGCCCGGCGACGCCGAGCACCTCGCCGTCGCGCAGCTCGATGTCGACACCTTCCAGGAAGCGGCCGCGGATGTTCCTCGCCCGCAGCACCACGGGCCGGTCGTCCGCTGCGGGCA
>JAWWPY010000545.1:0-29211 GCA_033854735.1 Streptosporangiaceae bacterium
CGAGCCTGTGCCTACGCTCAGTCCGGCTGGCGGTGACGCCGCTCCGCTGGCCCGGTGGACGGTACGGGCGGTGCCCGCGCCGCCCAGCGGGCTGGCCATGCTCGGGCTGACGGCCGGGCCGCTGGCGGTGACCGACGACGAAGCCGGCATCGCGCCGCTCGTGGTGGACCGGCTGGCCGGCTGCGGCATCCGCGCCGACGTCGTGGCGCAGGTGCCACCGGACGCGTGGGGCGTGATCCTGCTGGACGGCCTGCGCTGCGTAGCCTCAGTCGACGCCGCACTGGACGTGGAACGCGCGGCCCTGCGCGCGGCCCGTCAGGTGGCGGGCCGGATGGAGGCCGAAGGCGGGGTCTTCGTCACCGTCCAGGACACCGGCGGTGACTTCGGGCTGCGCAGTTTCTCATCCGCAGCGGCCGGCGCCAGCCGCACCGATCCGGCGCGAGCCTGGCTGGGCGGCCTCGCCGCGCTGGCCAGGACGGCGGCGCGGGAGTGGCCGCAGGCGTCGGTCAAGGCCATCGACTGCGCCACGGCCGGCCGGCCGCCCGCCGCCGTCGCCGACGCGATCGTCGCCGAGTTGCTCACCGGAGGCGCGGCCGGCACGGTCGGCCTGCGCGCGGACGGAACACGGCTCACCCTCGACCTGGCCGAGACGCCGGCGAGCCCAGCCCGCCCGCGGATCGGCCCGCACTCGGTGGTCGTGGCCACGGGCGGAGCCCACGGAGTGACCGCGGCCGCCCTGCGGCTACTCGCCGAGCAGCAACAGCCCCGGCTGCTGCTGCTCGGCCGGACGCCTTTGTCCGCCGAACCTGACGGCCTGTCGGCCGCGACCGACGAGGCGGCCCTCATCCGGCTGCTGGCCAGACGCGGGAACGGTGCACCAGCCGGGATCGCCGCGGAAGCGCGCCGGGTGCTGGCGGTCCGCGAGATCCAGGAGACCCTCAGCGTGATCGAGCGATCGGGGGCGAGCGTCCGGTATGCCGTCGTTGACGTGCGGGACACCACCGCGCTGAGCGAGACGCTGGCGGCCGCGCGATCCGGGTGGGGGCCGATCACCGGGATCGTGCACGGGGCGGGCGTCCTGGCCGACAGCCTGATCGCCGCCAAGACCGATGAGCAGTTCGCGCAGGTCTTCGACACCAAGGTCGAGGGGCTGCGCGCACTGCTGGCGGCCACGGCGGACGACCCCCTCGAGGTGCTGTGCGTCTTCTCGTCAGCGGCGGCCCAGTTCGGCAATCCGGGGCAGAGTGACTACGCGATGGCCAACGAGGTGATGAACCAGGTCCTGTCCGCCGAGCGGGCCAGGCGGCCCGACTGCCTGGTGCGCGCCATCGGCTGGGGGCCGTGGCACGGCGGGATGGTCACCACGGAACTCGCCGGGCGCTTCCGCAGCGCGGGGGTGCCGTTGATCGAACTGGACGCGGGGGCCGCCGCCTTCGTCGCGGAGCTCGGCGCGCCGGCCGAAGAAGTGCGGGTTATCCTGTCCGCGGCGGAGGGCGCCGGGCCGCTGGGATCGGCCGGCCACGACCTGTCCGCGCAGGTGACCGTGGCCGAGCCGGCCTACGGCTACCTCGCGGACCACGAACTCGAGGGCACTCCAGTCGTGCCCGTGGCCGCTGTGCTCGACTGGTTCGCGGGCGTCGCCCAGGTCTGGCGCCCGACCGCGAACCCGGTCGTCATCCGCGATCTGCGGGTGCTCGACAAGATCTCGCTGCCCCGGCTGGCTGATGGCGGGCACCGGCTCATCCTGCGCGGCCACGAGGCGACCGGGCAGGATGGCCCGGCACTGGACCTCGACGTGCGTGACGAGGCCGGCCGGCCGCACTACCGGGCCAGCGCGGCCGGGAGTCCGGCGCCCGCCTCCGGCACCTGGGAACCTGCGGGGAACCTGGTGCCGCTGAGCCGCCCCTATGACGGCACGGCGCTGTTTCACGGGCCGAGGTTCCAGGCCCTGACCGCCGACCCGGGGATCGGCCCGGCCGGCGCCGAAGGCACCGTCGTAGGGTCTCGCGCCCTCGGCTGGGACGGGCCGTCCTGGCAGGTGGATCCCGTCGCGGTCGACGGCGGGCTGCAGCTCGCGGTCCTGTGGGCGCAGCAGGCCGGGGCCGGGCGCACACTGCCGATGGCGGTTGCTGAGTGCCGGGTGTACCGGCCGGGTGCCGTCGAGGCGGCGACCCGCTGCGTGGTGCGGGCGCTGCGGGCCGATGACTCCACCGCAGCGTGCGACGTCGCGCTGATCGACCCGGACGGGTCGCCGCGGGTCGAGCTGCTCGGGGTGCAGCTCGTGCGCCGCCCCGGGTAGCCAGCCGGATCTGGCGCATCTCCTCCTCTCAGACAGGCGGCACTCAGGTGGGGCAGGAACCGATCGCGATCGTCGGGCGCGGCTGCGTCGTGCCCGACGCCAGCGATCCAGACACGTTCTGGGAGAACATCGCGGCCGGCCGGTGCAGCCTGTCATCGATCGAGGATGGCGGGTGCGTACGTGACTTCGACGCGGCCTTCGACGCGCGCGGCTTCGCCGTCAGCGCCGAGGAGATCATGGTGCTGGACCCGCTGTACCGGTGGGTCCTGCATGCGGCGCGCCAGGCCCTCCGTGAAGCCGGGCGCGGCTCCGGGCCACTGCCCGGCGCGGGCCTCGTGCTGGGCAACCTGTCCTATCCGTCCGCCGGGCTGGCCCGCTTCGCCGAGCAGATCTGGCGGGACGGCCGTCCGTCCGCGGGCACCGATCCCCGCGACCGGTTCTCCTCGGGGCTGCCGGCGCATTTCGCCGCCCGCGCGCTTGGCCTGGGCGCCGGCGGCTTCGCGCTCGATGCCGCCTGCGCGTCCTCCCTTTACGCGATCAAGCTCGCCTGTGATCGGCTGCGCGACGGTACCGCTGACCTGATGGTGGCGGGGGCGGTCACCTGCCCGGATCGTCTGCTCATCCGGACCGGGTTCCGCGCGCTGGCGGCCGCGAGCCCGACGGGGCGCAGCCGCCCGTTTCACCGCGGTGCCGATGGGCTCGTCCCCGGCGAAGGTGCGGCCCTGGTGGCACTGATGCGGGTGGGTGACGCGCTGAGGGCCGGCGCCCCGATCTTCGGCGTCATCCGGGCCGTCGGGCTGTCCAACGACGGCCGGGGCGGCGGCCTGCTGTCCCCGGCCCAGGAGGGGCAGGAGCGGGCGATGCGCCTGGCCTACGCCGAGGCGGGCGTGCCGCCGGAGACCGTGTCGCTGGTCGAGTGCCACGCGACCGGCACGCCCGTCGGGGACGCGGTCGAGGCCCGCAGCACGGCGCGGATCTTCGCCGCCAGCACCGATCTTCCGGTCGGCTCGGTGAAGTCCAATATCGGGCACCTGCTGGCTGCCTCCGGGGGAGCAGGGCTGCTCAAGGTGCTCGGCGCCATGCGGGCCGGCCTGCGCCCGGCGTCGCTGAGCGCGGATGACCCGATCGAGGCACTTGATGGGACCGCGCTGCGCCTGCTGGCCGATCCCGAGGAGTGGCCCCGTCCGCGCCGCGCTGCCGTCAGCGCCTTCGGTTTCGGCGGGGCCAACGCGCATCTGATCGTTGATGCCTGGGAATCCCAAACGGCAAGCCGGGCGGTCCGGCCGGTGCCCCGCCCGCGCGAACCGATCGCGATCATCGCCATCGGCGCCAAGGTCGCGGACGGGGCGGATGCCGACGACTTCCGCCAGGCCGTCATGCTCGGCGAGCGGCGGCCGGGCCCGCGCATCACGATCGATGTCACGCTGCCCGGCCTGCGATTCCCGCCCCGCGACCTCGAAGGCGCTCACGCGCAGCACATTCTCCTGCTGGAAGCGGCCCGGGAGGCCACCAACGGCCTTGATCTGCCGCGCGAGCGGACCACTGTGATCGTCGGCATGGGCGTCGATCCCGAGGTGGCGCGGCACCCGGTTCTGCAACGGGCGGGATCGGGGCCAGACCTGGCCCCGCTGACGGGTGCCGCCGTGCTCGGCACGATGCCGAACCTCGTGGCCAACCGGATCAACGTCCAGCAAGACCTCGCGGGTCCGGGCTACACGGTCTCCGCGGAGGAGGCATCCGGCCTGGTCGCGCTCGAACTGGCCGGCCGCGCGCTGAGGATGGGTGAGGCCGACGCCGCCGTTGTGGGAGCGGTGGACCTGTCCTGCGAGCCGGTGCATCAGGCGGCGGTGCGCGCCCTGGGCCGGGACCGCCCGCCTGGTGACGCGGCCGTGGTCCTGGTCCTGGAGCGCCTGGCGGATGCTCGCCGGGCCGGCCACCCGGTGATCGCGCTGGTGGACGACACGCTGCCGCCGGGACCTGAGCCCGGACTGGTCGTCGGCGACGGCGAGCCTCCAGCCGGTGCCAGCCCAGCCGGTACAGGCTGGTTTGACCCCGCCGAACTGTTCGGCGTGGCCCACGCCGCACACGGCCTGGTCGCGGTGGCGGCGGCCGCGACAGCGGTGCGCCATCAGGTGATCCCGCGTCCGGGAGGCCTGGCCGTGCCGGTGTCTGACGGTGTTGCCGCGCTGGTCGCAGTGGAACCGCTGGGCGCCTCCCGTGTGACGGTGCGGCTACAGCCAGGGGGCCCGGCGGAGCCGTGGGCAGCAAGCCCGGTTCCCAGGCTGTACGTCTATTCGGGAGCAGATCGGGCGGCCACGCTTGAGGCACTCGCGGCAGGCCGGGAGGGGACCGCCGGCCCGGCCCGGCTGGCCATTGTCGCTGCGGGGTGCGAGGCGCTGGCGGCCCGCGCCGAGGCGGCCCGCCGCTGGCTGGCCCACGGCGGCGCGCAGCCAGACGGAGTGACTTACCGGGACGCACCGCTGGGTGGCGAGGTCGCCTTCGTGTTCCCCAGCGGGTCGGCCGCATACCAGGGTATGGGTGCCGAGCTGGAGCTGGCCTTTCCAGCGGTCGCCGCCACGATCGATGCCAGTCACGCTCCATTGCGGTTGCGCGCCGGCGAGGCGGCCGCTTCGCTGCCCTCCGGCCGGCTGGGCATGTTCGACCGGATCTCGGGTACCGCGGCGCTGAGCAGCTTCCACGCCGAGATCTCACGTCGCCTGCTTGGCATCCAGCCGGACGCCGCGATCGGGTACTCCTCCGGGGAGTCGACCGCTCTCGTCGCGCTGGGGGCCTGGACCGACCCGGCCGCTCTGCATCGCGACTTCCGAGCTAGTGACCTGTTCACGAAGGACCTGGCCGGTGAGTTCCGTGCCGTCCGCGCGGTATGGCGGCGCCTCGGCCTGCCTGGCCAACGGTGGGCGGGCTATCTGGTCACGGCACCGGCGGAGCAGGTCCGTGCGGCACTCGCCGGCCACGCCAGCGTCCACCTGACCGCGATCAACGCGCCAGATGCTTGCGTGATCAGCGGTGAGGAGACCGCGTGCGAGGCGGCGCTGCGTCGGCTGGGTGCGCCCGCATTCCGGGTGGACTATGGAGTCGCCGCGCACGCCCCCGAGCTCGCAGAGGTGCGGGAGGAGTACCGGAGGCTGCATCTGCGGCCGACACGGGACGTTCCGGGGGTCAGGTTTTACAGCGGGGCGACCGGACAGTCGTACCGGGCGTCAGCCGACCGTGCCGCTGACGCCTTGCTGGCTCAAGCGCTCGGCACGATCGATTTTGTCCGGCTGATCGAAAGCGCCTGGGCCGACGGGATCCGCGTGTTCATAGAACATGGCCCGCAAGGGCAAACCATCGGATGGATCCGGCGGATCCTGGGCGAGCGCGACCACCTGGCCGTCGCTCTTGACGCGCCCGGCGGCCGAGCCGTGCACCAGCTATGCCACGCCGTCGCCGAGCTGATCGCGGCGGGCGTGCCGGTCGAGACCGCGGCGTTCTTCGACCGCCTCGCCGCGGCCTCGGGCCGCGGCCAGCCCAGCGCCGACACGATACAGCTTCCGGCGCATCCTCCCGAGCTCCGGCTGCCACAGGCCGAACCGGCCGTGGCTGTCATGCCCCGGGCGCCGCAGCAGGAACCGGCGGTGGCTGTCATGCCCCGGGCGCCACAGGCCGAACCGGCGGTGGCTGTCATGCCCCGCGCGCCGCAGCTGCCCGCGGTCCTTGACGCTCTCCAACCCGCCGGGCGGAACGGCGCGCCGGCCCAGGGCACACCAGCCCTCGCCGCCCCGGCCCCGGCCGGCCGGGCGGCGGTGCCGACGGCGATCATGCGGGTCGCCGCCAGCCAGCTCCAGCAGGTCACGACGGTGCACCGGGATTTCCTGGCCCAGCAGGCTGAGGCACATGCCCAGTTCCTGCGGGCCCGTCAGCGGGGCATCACCTCCCTGGTCAGAATGGCATCAGGCGCTGCTCCCTCTTATCCCGCGCCGCCTGTGCCCCTCGCCGGGCCGGCCGATTCTGTGCCGTCGATGCCCGTGGGGCCGCCTGCCGATTCTGTGCCGTCCGTGCCTGGGGCACCGCCTGCCGATTCCACGCCTTCTCAGCCCCTGGCCCGATCGGCCCCTTCCGTGCCGCGCGGCCCGACGTTCGACCGCGGCGAGCTTGAGCGGCTGGCTGACGGCCAGATCTCCGAGATGTTCGGGCCGCGCTTCGCCGCGCTGGACAGCCTGCCCAGGAAGACCCGCCTGCCCACGCCGCCCATGCTGCTGGTGGACCGGGTGACCGGCATCGACGCTACCCCGGGCGCGATGGGAACGGGCACGATCTGGACCGAGACTGATGTCACCCGGGGCGGCTGGTACCTGGACACGACGGGCCGGCTGCCCGCCGGGCTAATGGTCGAGGCGGGGCAGGCTGACCTGCTGCTCATCAGCTGGCTCGGAATCGACCTGCTCGGTGGCGGCGACCGCGTGTACCGGCTGCTCGGATGCGAGCTCACCTACCACGGCAGCCCGGCGGCCGCCGGGGAGACGCTCCGCTACGAGATCCACGTTGACCGGCATGCCGAGCACGACGGCGTCCGCCTGTTCTTCTTTCACTACGACTGCCACGTCGGCGGCGAGCTCCGGATGACCGTGCGGGACGGGCAGGCCGGGTTCTTCACCGACGACGAGCTCGCCAGTACCGAGGGACTGCGCTGGGACCCTGCGCAGGTGGTGCCGGGTGACGGTGCGGTTGAGCGGCCGGCTGTCGCCCCCAGTGGCCGCCAGTTCGGACACGATGCGGTCCGGGCTTTCGCTGAGGGACGGCCGGCGGACTGCTTTGGGCCAGGCTGGCGGGCATCCCGTGCGCATGTGCGCAGCCCGCGCATCGATGCCGGGCGGATGCTGCTGCTCGGCTCGGTCACCGACGTGGATCCCGAAGGCGGCCCGTGGGGGCGCGGCTACCTGCGGGCCGAGACCCCGGTGACCGCTGATGACTGGTTCTTCGCCGGGCACTTCACCAACGACCCGTGCATGCCGGGCACGCTCATGTTCGAGGGCGGGCTGCAGGCGATGGCTTTCTACCTGGCCGCGCTCGGATTCACGGTCGACCGCGACGGCTGGCGATTCGAGCCGGTGCCCGCGGAGCCGTGCCTGCTGCGCTGCCGCGGCCAGGTCAGCCCGGCCAGCAGGAAGATCGTGTACGAGGTGTTCGTCACGGAACTCTCGGCCGATCCCTACCCCACGCTGTACGCCGACGTGCTGGGCACCGTGGACGGCGTCAAGGCATTCCACGCCCGCGGGGCGGCCCTGCGGTTGGTGCCTGACTTTCCGTTGGAGGGCCCGGCGGGCGACGGGGTAGCTGGGGCGGATGCGGCGGCAGACGGCCGGGCCGTGGTGGCCGGAGGGGTGCGCCAGGATCACGCCGCGTTGCTGGCGTGCGCCCTGGGGCGGCCCACCCAGGCCATCGGGGCCGATTACGCGCAATTCGACGGTCACCGGCGTGCGCCGCGGCTGCCCGGTCCTCCGTACCACTTCATGACCAGGATCGTCGGGCTGGACGGGCGGCTGGGCGGCATGCGCGCGGGCAGCGCGGTGACCGCCGAGTATGATGTGCCGGCCGGCGCCTGGTATTTCGAGCAGAATGGCGCGCCCACGATGCCGTTCGCCGTCCTGATGGAGGTGACCCTCCAGCCGTGCGGCTGGCTGGCCATGTACGTGGGCAGCGTCCTGGGCTCCGGGGCCGACTTGCTGTTCCGCAATCTCGACGGCACCGGGACGGTCAGCCGCGAGGTACTGCCCGGCACCACGGCGCTGCGCACCCATGTCGAGCTACGGGAAATATCGCGGTTCGACGACGTGATCATCGAATCCTTCACGGCCAGGTGCACGGCCGTCGGCGGGCCCGCCGACGGCGAGGCCGTCTTCGAGACGGAGACGACGTTCGGGTTCTTCCCGAAGGCGGCATTCGCCCGGCAGCCGGGCCTGCCCCCGTCCGACGCCGAGCGGGCGCTGCTGGCGCGGCCAGGTGAGCATGCCGTGGATCTGCGAACCCGGCCGCCGAGGTACTGCGCGGGCAGCGCGTGCCTGGCCGGCCCGATGCTGGTCATGCTCGACCGGATCACCGGGTACTGGCCCGATGACGGACAGGCTGGGCTCGGCCGGCTCCGGGCGGAGAAAGACATCGATCCGGGTGAGTGGTTCTTCAAGGCGCATTTCTTCCAGGATCCGGTGCAGCCCGGTTCGCTCGGCCTCCAGGCGATGTGTCACCTGCTCCAGTGGTACCTCATCGAGCGCGGCCCGGACGCCGGCCTGCCGTCCGGGCGGTTCGAGCCGATCATGACGGGACACCCAGTGACCTGGAAGTACCGGGGGCAAGTGGTCCCCGCCGACCGGTGCGTCAGCGTCGAACTCGAGGTCACCGCGGCCGGCCAGGACGATCGCGGCCGGTACGCGATCGCGGACGGCTGGCTGTGGGTGGACGGGCGGCGCATCTATCACGTCAGGGACCTGGGGATGCGCCTCGTGCCCGGCGCCCCGTGAGGTGGAAAGGCGGGTCCGGTTGAAGTTAAGCGGCTGTCGACGGTCACTGGGCGTTTGACGGATCTCGCATGTGTTCGATCCGTGGGAAGTCAGTGCGGTTGGTCTAAGCTCAAGGGCAAGCAGCCCAGGCGTAACGGCCAGCAGGCCCGCAACCCGCTTCAGCTCGACCGGGAAGGGGCGAATACCCCGACCGAGCTGTTCGGGACATCGCAGGCCACCATCTACTGGGAGCTGAAGAAGGCACGGGAGGCCGCCGCATGACCGCGCAGTCGACCGATCCCGCGCCCGGCCAGGACACCGGCTCGTATGAGGTGATCCACCTGGGCGGGCACGCCGCCGTGGTCGTGCCCTTGGCCGACTTCATGCGGTTGCGGGCATTGGAGCGGCTCGCCTCCGCGCAGGAACTGGAGGACGCCGAGGACGCCGCTGCGCTGCAGGAGTGGAAGGCGCGGGAGGCAGCGGGCCAGACCGCTTACCGGCCCGCCGATGAGGTACGGCAGCGGCTGGGCCTGACCAGGTAAGCCTTCGAGCCGCACGCAACCTATTAGGGCGCAATTAGGAATGGCGCGGCGGGTAGGGCCAAATCTGGACGGGGTACCGGATAGCCCATAAAATAGCGTATGAGCTAACGTTCGCTCATACGCGATCCGGTGTGGGGGAGCGCGTTCCGGCGGCGGAAGGGCCGGGCCGTTGGCCGGGGTCAGCAGCAGGCTCCGATGAAGGAGAACAGATGCGACTACCCAGCACCAAGGTGACTGTGGCCGGGACGGCCCTGCTGGCCCTGGGCCTGGCCTTCGGCGGCTCAGCCATCTCCGGCGCGGCTACCGCAGCCACCGGTCAGAAGTCAGCCGGCACCGCTCCTTACACCTTCGTGCACGACCCGACCATGGCCAGGGAAAGGGGCACGTACTACCTGCTGTCGACCGGCGACCCGGCGGGCGTCATCGGCAACGGCAATATCCAGATCCGCACCTCATCCAACCTGCGCACCTGGACCTACACCGGCACGGTCTTCGCGCAGAAGCCGGCCTGGATCACCACCAAGCTGGGCGCCATCCCCAACCTCTGGGCCCCCGACATTTCCTACTTCGGCGGCCTGTGGCACCTGTACTACGCAGGATCGAGCTTCGGCACCAACAACTCCGTCATCGCGCTCGCGACCACGCCGACGCTGGACCCGCGTAGTCCCAGGTACCACTGGACTGACGATGGCTTGGTCTTCCAGACGACCACCGCAGATGACTTCAACGCGATCGACCCATCCCTGGTCAGCGGGCCGTCGGGGGCGAAATGGCTGGTCTTCGGGTCATTCTGGAGCGGAATCAAGCTGCTTCCGCTCGACCCGGCGACCGGCAGGCCGGCCAGTGCGTCACCGACCATCACGTCGCTGGCGGAGCAGCCTGCGCCCGACCCCCTCGAAGGAGGAGGCATCACCTTCCACGATGGCTACTACTACCTCTTCGCCTCGCAGGGGTTCTGCTGCCGGGGGATCGGCAGCAGCTACAACATCATCGCGGGCCGGTCCACGAGCATCACCGGCCCCTACGTCGATCCGCAGGGCACGGGCATGATGAACGCGGGCGGCATGGAGGTTCAAGGCGCCGATCAGGGCATGATCGGCCCGGGCTCAGCGTACGTCTTCCAGGACGGCAGCCACTCGGACTTGGTGTACCACTACTACGACGCGTTCGACAGAGGTGACGCCTGGGTGCAGGTGCGGCCGATCGCCTGGACGCCGGACGGCTGGCCGGCGACCGGGCAGGCGCTCGTCCCCGTGCCCGGCGGCGCCGCTGGCTGACACGGACAAACCCGCCCGCACTGGACCGGCGGCTACTCTCCGGTCCAGTGCGGGCGGTGGAACATCCGGCCGAGCTGCTCGTGCAGCGAGTCGCCGATCTCCTCCAGCACGTTGACCCGGTACACGGGCGACCCGTCAGGTGGCGGCAGCCGGGCCGCCTCGGCGTCGTCGATCCGGCACCGGATGTGCCGGATGGTTATCACCTCGATCTGATCCGCGCCGATGAACCGCAGGCCCCAGTCGGTGGCGATCACGACGCCGTCGAACAGGCCGATTTCGGGCACCTCAAGGACGTGCTCCAGGGTGCCGATCTCCGTGCCGGAGCGGCTGAGCACAGGAGTGCCGGGCACGGCGCCCTCATAGGAGACAGCCGGGTCGTCGTCACGCTGGACGGCGCCTCCGCTGTCCGCGTGGCTTCCGCTGGCGTTCTGCATGCGGACACCTGCCCTTCCCCCTGGTAGCCCCTGGTGCTCATCGTCCCTCGGAGTTATCCCCAGGAGGGCGCGATCCAAGAATGTCCGAAACTCCTGGGATACTCGTCATGTGCTGCATGCGCCCCGTGAACGGCTGGTCGGCAGGGACGGCGAACTCCGCCGCCTGCTCGGCCTGCTCGATGACGCCGCGGCCGGCCGGCCCGCGCACGCTCTGGTCAGCGGAGATGCCGGCGTGGGCAAGACCCGGCTGGTCGCGGAGCTGGCGACGCGAGCCGCGGACCGCGGTTTCATGGTGCTCTCCGGCCGCTGCGCCGAACTCGGCGACAGCGTTCCCTACCTGCCGCTGGCCGATGCCCTGAGGGATGGGACCACCGGCCCGGCCGCGGCCGGGCCGCTGCTCGACGCGCTGGCCAGTCGGCCGGTTCTCGGCCGCCTGCTCCCGGACCGGGGCACCAGTCCCGGCGACGGCGGCGATCTGACCGGCCTCGCGCAGCAGCAGCTGTTCGGTGCGGTCCTCGGCATGCTCGCCGAGCTCGCCGCCGCACGGCCCGTCCTGCTCATCCTGGAGGACCTGCACTGGGCCGACCGGTCCACCCGTGACCTGGTGACGTTCCTGAGCCGGGTGCTGCACCGCGAGCGGGTCGCCGTGGTCGGCACCTACCGCACGGATGACCTGCACCGGCGCCATCCGCTCCGCGCCGTGGTCGCGGAGCTGCTGCGGCTGCCCAGCGTGGCCGCCATCGAGCTCGGGCCGCTCAGCTACGCCGACATGGCGGAGCATCTGAGCGCCTTGGCGCAGGCGCCGCTCGAGACGGCGGTGCTGCACCGGATGGTGTCCCGCGCGGAAGGAAACGCCTATTACGCCGAGGAGCTGCTGGCCGCCGGCGGGTCCGCCGGCGGCGGATACGCGGCCGGTGACGCGCTGCCGACCGGGCTCGCTGCCCTGCTGATCGCCCGGGTCGAGCAGCTCTCGCCCACGGCCCAGCAGGTGCTGCGGGCCGCGGCCGTGGCAGGCCGCCGGATGGAGGATGACATCGTCCGGGAAGCCTCAGGCCTGGCCGCAGCCGAGTACGAGGAGGCGGTCAGGGAGGCTGTCACGCACCAGATGCTCGTCCCGGATGGCGGCCAGGGGTACGCGTTCCGGCACGCGCTGATCCGCGAGGCTATCTACGGCGACCTGCTGCCCGGTGAGCGGACCCGGCTGCACGCGAGGCTCGCCGAGCTGCTGGCCGGAGAGGACCGGCTGGCCAGCGTCCCTGGCTCGGCGGCTGAGCTCGCGCACCACAGCCTGGCCAGTCACGACATTCCCGGCGCGTTCACCGCGTCCGTCCGGGCCGCCCAGGAAGCTGATCGGCTCGCCGCGCCAGCTGAGGCACACCGGCATTACGACGCCGCGCTGGCTCTGTGGGCGCGGGTGAGCGAACCGGAGAAACTAGCCGGGCTGGACCACGGCACCCTGGCCTACCGCTCAGCGATCGCCGCTGGGCACAGCGGCGACGCGGCTCGTGCCGTGCAGCAGCTGCGGCGGATGCGCGGATTCCTCAGGGCGGACAGCGACCCGGTCCTGGCCAGCCGGGCGCACGAGCGGCTCGCCTACTTCCTGCTGGAGCTCGACGATATCGCCGACGCGGAGCAGGCGGCCAGGGTCGCGGTGGACACGCTGCCCGCGGATCCGCCCAGGCCTGAGTACGCCCGGGCGCTGGCCACGTACGCGCAGACCCTGATGTACGCCGGAGACGAGGAGGCCGCGGCCAGCTGGGCCAAGCAGGCCCGGGTAGCGGCCAGGGCCTCCAGTGCCCTGTGGGTCGAAGCCGACGCCCTGGTGACGCTGGGCCTGCTCGCCGAGCGTGCGGGCCAGCCCGCCGACGCGATCGAGATGTTTACCATGGCGCATCTCCAGGCCTCCAGCGCCGAGATGCTCGGCGTCGAACTGCGCGCGGCGTTCCAGCTGACCCGGGCCCAGCTGGAACGCGGGGACATCGACGACGCGGCCACGATCGCGCACCAGGGGGTGCAGCGCGCCGAATCCGCCGGTCTCGGCCTCGCCCCCTACGGCCTGGACCTGCAGTACATGCATTACCTGGCGCATTTCGCCGACGGGTGCTGGGATCACGCGCAGGAACTCGCCGACGGTTTCGGGATCCGGGTGACCACGGTGGCCGAGGCCCGGCTGTCGGCCATGGCGCTGTTCATCGACGTCGCCCGGGGCAACGCGTCCGTCGCGGAACGCCGCGTCTGGCTGGAGCCGTTCTGGCCGTTGGACAGTTTCGCCGGTTACATCGCCCGCGGCCTCCTCGCGGAGCATGCGCTGTGGCGCGGCGACACCGCCGCCGCGCTGGCCGACGTCGCGGCCGCCATCCACGGGCAGCAGGAGGATCGCGGGTACGGCCCGTCGGTGATCCGGCCCGCCGCGGTGGGGCTGGCCGCCCGCGCCGACCGGGCCGCGCAGCTGCGTGCCGCAGGCGAGGATGAGGCCGTGCAGGCGGAGGTGGACGCGGCCCGCGTGCTGATCGAGACCGCCATCGAGGGTGCCGCCAACCCGGGGCGCCCCAGGTTCGTGCTCGGGGTGGAGGGCCGCGGCTGGCTGGCCCGGGCCGAGGCGGAATGGCGGCGGGTGCAAGGAGACAACGATCCCGAGGCGTGGCGGGCCGTGGTGGAGGCCTTCGGCCCCGGCTTCGTGTACGAGGCGGCCCGGACCCGGTGGCGGCTGGCCGAAGCACTGGCCGAGGCGGGCCGCCGCGACCAGGCCGAGCAGGAATGGCGGCTGGCCGTCGAGGCCGCCGACCAGCTCGGCGCGGCGCCGCTGCGGGCCGCGCTCGCTGACCTTGGCCGCCGGGCCAGGCTCGGCCGGCAACAGCCGGGCGGTTACCAGGGCCCGGGCCCGCTGGCCGGGCTGACCAGCCGGGAGCATGAGGTGCTGCGCCTGCTCGTGGCGGGCCGCAGCAACAAGGAGATCGCCGCCGCGCTGTTCATCTCGCCGAAGACGGCCAGCGTTCACGTGTCCAACATCCTCGGCAAGCTCGGTGCGTCCAGCCGGACTGAGGCCGCCGCTATCGCCCACCGCGGGGTGTCCCACGGCTAGCGTGACGGCATCGGCCTAGCGGAGCGGGGCGAGGGCGTCCAGGATCTCGGAGGCGCGGGCGGCCGCCCCCAGCGGGTCGGCGTCGGGCGAGCCGACCAGCGGATCCCAGTTCAGGTCGTAGAAGATCTCGGTGACGCCCTGCTCCGAGAGCCATTCGGTGTCGGCGCGGATGTCGTCGTAACTTCCCGACAGCAGCACCCGCCCGCCACCCTCCGGGACGACCAGTGGCGTGCCCGCATGGATGACGCCGCGGCAGATGACCCGGATCGCGCCTGGATCACGGCCAGCCTTGTCCGCGGCCTCCCGGATCACCGCGATGCCCTCGCCGATCCGGGACAGGTCTGTCCTGCTGGAGGTGACCCAGCCGTCCGCGAGGCGGCCCACCCGCTCCAGGGCCCGTGGGACGAGCCCGCCGAGGATCACCGGGGGACCCGGGCGCTGCACGGGCTTGGGTGCCGTCCGCGCGGCGGGCACCGAGTAGAACTCGCCGCTGAACTCGGTGACCTGATCGGTCCACAAGTGGCGGAGCACCGCGATGTACTCGGCGGCACGGGCTCCGCGGCGCGCCATGCTGGCGCCGGTCACGGTGAACTCCTCGGGCATCCAGCCGATGCCCAGGCCCAGGTCGAGCCGCCCCCCGGAGAGCACGTCCAGGGTGGCCGCCTGCTTGGCGACGATCGCGGGGGAGACGTACGGCAGGTTCAGTACCGCCACGCCGAGCCTGATCCGTGAGGTGACCGCCGCGGTGTAGCCCAGTGCCACCATGGGGTCCAGCACGCTGTGGTACACGGGATCCATGGCCGAGCCCTCGGGGACCAGCAGCCGCTGGAAGGTCCACAGCGATGCGTAACCGGCCTCTTCCGCGCGGGCGGCGAAAAAGGCCAGATTGCCCGGAGTTGCCCAGGCGCCCGCGACGGGCGCGCCGAAACCGATCTGCATTCCCCCCACCCTAGGGAAGACTGGCGGGCAGGTACCACACCGCACGCTGACATAATGGAGAGAACATGACCGCTGACGCCCGTACCTGGATAGCCGCGCTGCGCAACTCGCATGACCGGCTCGCCGCGCTCGCCGGGCCGCTGGCCGCCGAGCAGTTGGGCGCGCAGTCGTACTGCACGGAGTGGAGCATCGCCCAGGTCCTGTCGCATATCGGCAGCGGGGCCGAGATCGGCATCCTGATGCTGGACTCCGCGCTGGGCGGCACGCCGATGGACCGGGAGGCGTTCCCCGCGATCTGGGACACCTGGAACAACCGGAGCCCGGAAGCTCAGGCTGCGGACAGCCTGGCCTGGGACGAGAAGTACGTCCGGCAGGTGGAGCAGCTTACCGACGCTGAGCTTGACAGCATCCATTTCGACTTCTTCGGCATGGAACTCGATGCGGCTGGCCTGATCGGGCTGCGGCTCGCCGAGCACGCGATGCACACGTGGGACGTGGCCGTCAGCGTTGACCCGGCCGCGGTCGTGGCTTCCGACGCTGCGGCACTGCTCACCGGGACCCTGCCGCGGTTCCTCGGCTTCGCGGGCAAGCCATCGGGTGACGCGTTCCGGGTGCGGGTCATCACCACGGATCCCGAAGGTGATTACGTGCTCGCGGTCGCGGACACGGTGACCATTTCCGACTGGACGCCGGGCACGGACACCGAGGGCGGGATCCGGTTGCCAGCCGAAGCGCTGCTCCGCCTGGTCTACGGACGGCTCGATGCCGAGCACACCCCCGAACTGTCAGCGGACGGCATCGACCTGGACCGGCTCCGCGCGGTCTTCCCGGGGTTCTAGCGCCGGGCGGGCCAGTGCGCCGGGCGGGTGAGCACCGGCGGCAGCTGTGTACGGTGATCGCCCTTCGCCGCCTCCAGCTGGGACTGGATGAGGAAAATGCTCCCGGTCAGATCGGCGCCGCCGAGGTCGGCACCCCGGAAGTCAGCTCCGGTGAGGTCGGCTGACCTCAGGTCGGCCCGCCTGAGGTCAGCGCCGATCAGGCACGCCCCGCGCAAGCTGGCGCCGCTGAGGTCGGCCCCCCTGAGGTCCGCACCGATGAGGTCGGCCCCCCTGAGGTCCTTGAGGTCACCGTGGTCGGGATCACCGTGATCGGGATCACCGTGGTCGGGGTCACCGTGGTCGGGGTCACCGTGCTGCCGGCCGGCGGCCCGGGCGAGTTCGCTCGTGCGCACCAGCAAGGCGTTGATGTCGTCCCGGTGGGCCGCCACATCCAGTTCCATGAGTGCCTCCGGCCGGGCCCGGGTCAGGCGTTCGGTCTCGTCGAGCGCGCGGCCGAGTTCCCCGTGCAGCGGACGGGCCGGCTCCAGCGTCAGCGCTTCAGCCAGGTACCAGAGCAGCTCATGGAGCTGCCGCATGATCGTGAAGACCTCGAACATCGGCTGGGCGATCTGCGGGGCCTGCCGCCAGTCCTGCCCGGCGAAGGTGACTTGCGAGACCTTCTGCCCCGCGCCGAAGCAGTCGTATACAGCGCACCCGGGGAAGCCCAGCGGCCTGAGGCGCGCGTGAATGCCACAGCGGAAGTCCGGCCGCAGATGAGGGCAGGCCTGCCCGGCGTCCTTGTCGATCGCGAAGTCCGCCGAGGCGGAGAAGGCGGGCGCGACACAGCACAGCCCGACGCAGTGCTCGCAGTCGGCGCGCAGGCTGCGGCGATCGCTGCGGCCGGCCGGCGGGGCGGTGCTCACGGGGCACGCCCGGTGCGGATGAGCCCGGCCACCTCGCGGGCGCAGCCCCAGGACAGGGTGATCCCGGCGCCGCCGTGGCCGTAGTTGTGCACCACGATCTGGCCGGCGCCGAGGGTTTCGGATTCCAGCCGGACCCGGGGCCGGACGGGGCGCAGGCCGACACGGTGCGCGAGGATCCGGGCCGTGCGCACGCCCGGATGGATGCTGGCACAGTCGCGCACGATCCGTTGCGCTGTCTGAGGGTCTGGATCCAGGGACCAGTTCCCCGGCTGCTCGGTCCCGCCGAGCAGGACCACGTCGCCGTGCGGGAACAGGTAAATCAGCTCCGCGGTGCTGTCGCTCGGCCCGATGAAGAACTCGGTGATGCCGGGGTTGGCCGCGACCACGACCTGCCCCCGGACCGGGCTGACCGCGGGGTCCGGCACCAGGTCGCGGGCCCCGATCCCGGCGCAGTTCACGATCGCCCGGGCGGCCGTGCCGCGCGCCACCTCGGCGAGTGAGGTCACCTCGGCCGTGTGCACCTGGCCGCCGGCCTGGCGGAACCTGGCCAGCAGGTACTGGAGGTAGACCGGCATGAACGCGACGGGCGCAGTGTAGCGCCAGCCCGCGATGAAGCCGTCGGGCAGGCCGGCCGGGTCGGCCGGGCTGAGGTTGCCGAGGACGTGGCCCCAGTGCGGGAACTCGCCGGGCCCCCGGGTGGCCTCGACGCCGCTGGCCATGCGCACGCCAGTGGCCGGGTCACCGGCCAGTCCGGTCAGCACGGCCAGCGTCTCGGTGCTCCACCGGATGACCCGCTCGCTCCTTTCCACCAGGTGGGGGCCCCAGATGGCGCCGGCCACCGAGGACGTGGTCTCCTCCGGAGGGCGATCGGCGCGGATGGCGACGCCCAGGCCCGCCTCGGCCAGGCAGACAGCGGTCGTCAGACCCGATACCCCGGCCCCGATCACCAGGACATCAAGCTCGGGATTCAGCACACCCCCGACCGTAGCGCCCCGCTGGCCGCCGATCCGGGCCGAGTCCCGCCCGGCGCGTGACACGATGGGCGGCATGCGCTACTCGGTACGAGAGAAGATCTTTTCTATCGGGGACGACTTCTGGGTCACTGACGAGCAGGGAAACCAGGTCTACCTGGTCGACGGGAAAGCCCTGCGGCTCAGGGAGACGTTCGAGCTCAAGGACACCTCCGGCGCGGTCGTGGCGACCGTGCGCAAGAAGCTGCTGGCCATCCGGGACAGCATGAACATCGAGCGAGACGGCACTGTGATCGCGACGGTGAAGAAGGCGCTGATCTCTCCCTTGCATCACCGGTCGGTCGTCGAACTTTCCGGCGGCGGCGAACTGGAGGCCGTCGGCAACATCCTGGACAAGGAGTTCGAGATCCGCTCCGGCGGGGCGGTCCTGGCGCAGATTTCCCGTTCATGGTTCCGGCTGCGGGATACCTATGGGGTCGATGTGGCGCCGGGACAGGACGACGCGCTGATGCTCGCGATCGCCGTCTGCCTGGACCGGATCCACCACGACGAGGAAGAGAAGCGGTCGCGGTGACGCTCGGGCCCACCGGACCTGAACCTCCGGGCCTGTGATTTGGGCCACGTATGGCCCCGCGCGGGTTTGCATCACTGCGGGCCGGAAAGCCCCGGAATCAGGGTGGCGCGTGCGCTGGGTCGTGCTGACGGCGCGGCCCGGCCATGACGAAGCCCCGTTCCAGGGGGCCATGACCCGACATAGGCTCGACTCTTGGCCGCAGCCGCTCCGGGACCGCGGTTCCCGCCTCGCCGGCGGGAAGGCCACGCATACGAAAGGGGAGCAATGGCGTCGCGGGGAGTCAACCTGAGTGCTATTCAGGTCTCCGCTGGGATATTGGCCACGCTGACCGGCGCGATCGCGGCGTCCTTCCTGGGGGTGGGGGGCACGCTGGTCGGCGCGGCTGTCGGCAGCATCGCCAGCACGGTCGGCGGCGAGGTGTACAAGCACTACCTGGAGCGTACGCACGAGCGGCTGCGCGGGGCGGTCGACGTCCGCCGGTACCGGACCGCTCAGAGCACCGTCGGGCCGGTTGATCCCGCGGTCGCCCAGAACCGGCTCGGGGTGACCAGCCGTCGCCAGGAGGACGACGCGGATGGCGCCGAAACGCAGGTCCTCCAGGTGCCGCCGCCAGGTGCCCCGGGGCAGGGTGCGGTCACCACCCCCAGAACCACCAGCCCCAACGATCCGATGGGCAACTCCCCGACCGAGACCTTCGCCGCCGGGAACGGCCAGCCGCAGGCCCGGCCAGCCGGGACGGCCGCGGCCATGGCCAGCGCCGCGCCCGCCAAAAACGGCAAGGCGAAGAGGCCGCGCTGGCTGGTGCTGACGGCGATCACCGTGGGGACGTTCCTCGTCGTCGTGGCCGTGATCACCGTGATCGAGCTGTCGGTGGGGAAGAATCTGCACGCGATCGTCACCAACCGGTCCGGGGGCGGGACGAGCGTCGGCGGCGTCGTGGGCAGCCAGAACACGAACCCCACCACGCCGGCCACCAAACCGGCCCCTTCCGCCACGCCGTCCTCGACACCATCCGGGTCTCCCTCGTCAAGCGTGTCGGTCTCGCCCACTCCGTCGTCTAGCTCGTCCGGCGCGACGCCGACTCCGTCCTCGACGCTCACTCCCGGCAGCCCGAACATTCCCGCCCCCGCGGCAACGGCGTCCCCCTGAGCAGCGCCCTCCGTGTTTCCTCCCTGAACTCTCTTGCCGCATCTAGTTGGCTATGCAAAGCTGTTGGTCACAGCAAGACTCTGGCTGGGCCCGGAGTGGCCTGGGCCGGGTACGGCCGGAGCAGGATCGGAGGGTCATGAGCGACGAAGAACAGCACGAGGGGGGCGGCATCCCGGGGGAATCGGCCGGGCCACCGGAACCGCAGGCCGTGCTGAGCGAACTGGCGGTGCTGCGGCGTCGGACCCGGTCGGCGCGGCATGCCTACTGGGGCCCGCTCGTCCTGTTCGGCCTGCTTAGCTGCGCTGCCGCCCCGCTGTACGACTCCGCCCCGCCGATGCCCAGCGGCATTACCGAGTACACCGCCACGGCGGCCACGCCGTCCATCCTCGGTGGCTCCGGCTTCAACAGCTCGCCCTACCTCGGCTGGTACTGGCTGTTCGCGCTGATTGGCGGCTTCCTGCTCACGATGTTCTGGTACCGCTGGCACGGCCGGCGCGCCGGTGTGCAGACCGCTGCCCGCGGCTTTCTCGTGACCGGGATCGTGCTCACCGTGGCGGCCCTGCTAGTGCCGTTGCTGTCGCCGCTCTTGCCCCCGCTCGGTGGGCTGTGGCCGGGGCCGGGCGATCTGTGGGTGCGGGGCACCTTCGCGTTCCTTATCATCGCGGCGGGCTTGTGGGTGCTGGCGTGGGCTGAGCGCAGCCGTGCCCTCACGATCACGGCTGTGGTGTACACCGCCGCCGCCCTCCTGGCCAGCCTGTACAACCTCGAGAACATCCTTTTCCGGCTGGGCTGGAATCCCGGGCCCAGTGACTTGCCGCTGACGGTCCTCCCGGGCGTCCTGCTGCCCGCCGCCGTGCTGCTGATCGCTGGCGCGGCCGCGGGTTCGGCCGCATTCGTGGCGCGCCGCCGGGTCCAGTCGGCATGAGCGCGCCAAAGGGGCGCAGCGCCCCGGAGGCGCAGAGCAAGCAGAGCACCGGCGACGTGCCGCATCCCACCAACGGACTTGACGACACGGTTCACCAGCGGCACCGCCTCGGCGTCCTCACGATCACGGCCGAGGCGCGGCGAGCCGATTTCGGTTACCTGCGTGACGCGCTGGGCCTGACGCCCGGCAACCTGTCCAGGCACCTGACCGTGCTGGAGGAGGCGGGCCTGGTCCAGGTCGAGAAAGGCTATGAGGGACGCAGGCCGAGAACCTGGGTGCGCATCACCCGGGCCGGGCGCGCCGCGCTCGCCACGGAACTGTCAACCCTGAGCGAACTGGTCCGCCGGCACGGCCCGGGCCGCGGCGATCCGGGGGAGCCGGCCTGACCCGCGGTCCGGTCCATCTCCTCGCCCGCCCGGCCTGCGTGCCATCCTGATGCGATGACGAAGCAAATCTGCGTGACCGGCGCGAGCGGCCGCGCCGGGCGGGTCACGGTGCGGGAACTGCTCAGCCACGGCTACACGGTGGTGGCCACGGACCGGGTCATGCCGGCCGAGGATCTCGGGGTCAGGCCGCTGCTGGCCGACCTGACGGACTACGGCCAGGCCGTGGAGGTGCTGAAGGACATGGACGCCGTGGTGCACCTGGCCAACATCCCGGCCCCCGGGATTCACACGCCGGCCACCACGTTCCACGCCAACATGACCATGAACTTCAATGTCTTCACCGCGGCCGCCCAGGCCGGGCTCGACCGGGTGGTGTGGGCGTCCAGCGAGACGACCCTGGGCCTGCCGTTTGACGTGCCGCCCCGGTACGCCCCGGTGGACGAGGACCACTACCCGGTGCCGACGAGCACCTACGCGCTGTCCAAGGTAGCCAGCGAGACCATCGCCACGCACATCGCGGACTGGTCCCAGATCCCGTTCATCGGGCTGCGCTTCTCCAACATCCTGGGTCCCGCCGACTACCAGAACTTCCCCTCGTACTGGGGCGACGCCCAGCTGCGGAAGTGGAACCTGTGGGGGTACATCGACGAGCGCGACGCCGCGGCGGCCTGCAGGCTCGCGCTCGAGGCCCCGGCCAAGGGCAGCGCCAGCTACATCATCGCCGCGGCGGACACGGTGATGAACCGGCCGTCAGCCAGCCTGCTCGCCGAGGTCTTCCCCGGCGTCGCGCTGACCAGCGATGTTGGTGAGTTCGGCACACTGCTGGCCATCGACCGGGCCCGCGCCGCGCTCGGTTTCACGCCCCAGCACTCGTGGCGCGACCAGCTCGGGGCGGCGCCCGGCTGACCAGGAGCCTGACTGGCGCGGCTGCTGCCGTATGCTTCGCCGGATCCTGGGTTGTGCACGGCCAACGAGGCAGAATTCGGCCTTGGCCAGCTACTCGGCGCTCCGGCGGATCTGCGCGGTGTGAAGTGCACGCATAGGGCGCACAACTCACCGCGCTGACTAGTGCCGCGGTCGTGGGCGAATCTATGCGGTGCGAAGTGCGCGCATAGGGTGCACAACTCACCGCGCTGACTGGTTCCTGGGGTCGTGGCGGACCGTTACCCAGGGCGCTTCCAGGATGGGAAGACCGGGTTCGGCGCGTGGTCTCGGTTTAGTCACGAATCGGCACCAAGTAGTGCTCCGGCTCTTGCCGGTGGCTTCGTCCTGCCCTTGAATCAGGGTTCATAATCTGGCAATGTCGCCTAGCTGAGCAGGACTTTCCTGGTGAACGGTGGTTCATCTGACGCGCGTCCGCCGACGCCGGCGGGTCCGGGCGCGGGCGTACTCGAGGTCGAGGGCGTGACAGTCCGCTTCGGCGGCGTGACCGCCCTGGACGATGTCTCGTTTACCGCCCCCGCCCGCCAGGTCACCGGGATCATCGGCCCCAATGGGGCGGGCAAGACGACCTTGCTCAACGTGCTGTGCGGGTTTGTCCGGCCGGACGCGGGCCGGCTGCGTTTCGACGGCGCTGAGGTGAAGGGGTTGCGCCCGCACCGGCTGGCCTCCCTGGGCGTCGCCCGCACGCTGCAGGGCGTTGGCTTGTTCCGGCACCTCTCCGTCGTGGAGAACGTCATGGTGGGTGCCGAGCACGTGGCCCGCGCCGGATTCTGGTCCGCGCTGGCCGGCCTGCCCGCCGCGGACCGTCGCGAGCGCATACTGCGCGCGCGGGCGCTGGAGGCCCTCGACCGGGTGGGCGCGCCCGGCCTGGCTGACCGGATGCCCGACCAGCTCGCCTTTGGCTTGCGCAAGCGGGTGGCCCTGGCCCGTGCCGTGGTGGGCGGCCCGCGCCTGCTCTTGCTCGACGAGCCGGCCGGCGGGCTGTCCGAGACCGAACTCGGCGGGCTGGGTGAACTGATCACCAGCCTGGCGGCCGATGCGTCGGTCGTGGTGGTCGAGCACCGGATGGACCTGATGATGTCCGTCTGCGACAGCATCGTCGTGCTCGACTTCGGCCGGGTGATCGCGGGCGGCACGCCGGGACAGGTGCAGGCCGACCCGGCCGTCACCACCGCGTACCTCGGGGCGGAGGACGGCGATGAGTGAGCCGGCGGCGGCCCTCGCGGTCGAGGAGGTCGTCGCTGGCTACGGCGGCGTGCTCGCCCTGCAAGGCGTCTCGATCTCCGTCCGGCCGGCCACCATCACCGCCGTGCTCGGGGCGAACGGGGCGGGCAAAACCACACTGCTGCGCACCATCAGCGGGTTTGTGCGGCCCCGGGGCGGGCGCGTGATGGTCGACGGAAGGGACCTGACCGGCCGCCGGCCCGAGGACATGGCCCGCGGCGGGGTGGCGCACGTGCCGGAGGGGCAAGGGGTGATCGCCGAGCTCACCGTCGAGGAGAACCTGCGGCTGGGCGCCCTGTGGCGGCGCGGCCGGGCCGTCCGGGCGGACGCCCTGTCCGAGGCGTACCAGCGGTTCCCGGTGCTGGCCAGCGCCAGGCGCAGGCCCGCCGCCACCCTGTCGGGAGGCGAACGGCAGATGCTCGTCATCGGGCGGGCGCTGATGTCCCGGCCTCGGGTGCTGCTGCTCGACGAGCCGTCCCTGGGCCTGGCGCCGCGGATCGTGACCCAGGTGATGCGGCTGACCGCGCGGCTGCGCGACGAGGCGGGCCTGACCGTGCTGCTCGTGGAGCAGAACGCGCGCAGCGCGCTGGGCATCGCCGACCAGGGGATCGTGCTCAATCTCGGCCAGGTCGTCGCCGCGGCGGACGCTGCGGAACTCGCCGCCGACGTGGGGCTCCGTAAGCACTACCTGGGCTTTTAGGAGGCGGCTGGTGGGACAGTTCGGCGAGCTCACGCTCGGCGGGATCAGCTTCGGCATGATCTACGCCGCTATCGGGCTGGCCCTGGTGCTGATCTGGCGGGCCACCCGGATCCTCAACTACGCCCAGGGTGGCATGGCCATGCTGACCACCTACATCGCGCTGACGGTCATCTCGCATACCGGCTCCTACTGGGCTGGTTTCGCCGTGGCGCTCGCGGCTGGCCTGGTGCTCGGCGCGGTGATCGAGAGAGTGGTCATCCGTCCGGTGGAGAACAAGCCACCGCTCAACGCGGTCATCGTCACGATCGGCCTGCTCATCTTCCTCGAGGGACTGGCCGGGATCATCTACGGCGGCCAGTTCCGCTCCTTCCCGGCCGCCTTCTCGATCACTGGGCTGCGGCACGGGTCGCTCGGCATCTCGTCGAACGACGTGTTCGTGGCCGGGGCCGTGCTCGCCGCCGCGCTCGTCCTGGCCGTGGTGTTCCGCTACACATCGGCTGGCCTGCGGCTGCGCGCGTCGGCGTTCAACGCCCAGGTGGCGAGGCTGCTCGGAGTCAGGGTCGGGCGGATGCTGACCCTCGGCTGGGCGCTGGCCGGCCTCATTGGCGCGCTGGCGGGCGTGCTGGTCTCGCCGTCCACGTTCCTGTTCCCGAACAGCATGGACTCGATTTTCGTGCTGGGCTTCACCGCCGCGGTGATCGGCGGCCTGGACAGCCCGGTAGGCGCGGTCGCTGGCGGGCTGATCCTCGGGGTCGTGCTCAACTACGTGGGCGGGTACCTGGGCGCCGACCTGGTGCCGTTGTTCGGCCTGGCCGCTCTCACCGTGGTCCTGATGGTCCGGCCGTCCGGCCTGTTCGCCGCTACCCGCACCCGGCAGGTGTGACCATGACCTTGCTTCGCCACCTGGCCATCGCGGTCGTCGTCGGCGTGGTCATCGTGATCCTGAGCGTGCGGCTGAATGCCTTCCGCGACTACCAGCTCGCCGAGGTCGCCTGTTATGTGATCGCGGTCGCGGGACTGACTGTGCTCGTGGGGCTGAGCGGCCAGATCTCCATCGGCAACGGGGCGTTCATGGCCATCGGCGCGTACGCCGCGGCCCTCATGACCATCCACCTCGGCTGGCCGCTTGAGGCGGTGCTGGTGGCCAGCGCCGCGATCGCTGCCCTCGGCGGCGCGGTCGTCGGGGTGGCCGCGGCCCGGCTCCGAGGCCCGTACCTGGCGGGGGCCACGCTCATGCTGGCCGTCGCGCTGCCCTCGATCGCGACCAAGTACGCGGGCGTGTTCGGCGGCGACCAGGGGCTGAGCGTCTCTCTCACCGTCCCGGGCTTCCTCGGGCCGAGCTTCCCGCTCACCCGCTGGCAGGCGTGGCTGACCTGTGCCGCCGCGCTGATCACCCTCGTGCTGCTGGCCAACCTGGCCCGCAGCCGGGTCGGCCGCGGCTGGCGGGCGGTCCGGGACGACGAGGTGGCCGCGGCGCTGAGCGGCCTCAACGTGGCCCGGCTCCGGATTCTCGCGTTCGTGGTCAGCGCGGCCTGCGCCGGCCTGGGCGGCGCGCTGCTCGCCGTCACCACATCGATCGTCTCCCCGGGCGCCTTCACGCTCACGCTGTCCATCGCGCTGCTCACCGGGGCTGTCCTCGGCGGTCTCGGCAGCCTGGCCGGCGCGGTGTGGGGGAGCCTCGTGCTTGTCCTCGTGCCCACCTACATCACAGACGTGGCGGCCAGCCACGGCCTGTCCAGCTCGGCGGGGTCCAACATCCCCGTCGCCGCCTACGGCGTCGTGCTCATCGTCGTCATGCTCGTCTTTCCCGACGGCATCCAGGGTGCGCTGCGCCGCCTTTTCAAGCCGATGACACCTGACGCGGGCATCCTGCGGGGCGCTCCGCGCCGCCGTGCGTCGGCCAGTGAACACCAGGAAGAAGGCTCCACATGAAAAGATCGCACCTGAGCCGGTCCGCCATCGTCGTCGGAGCCGTCGCCGCCATGGCGGTCGCCGGCTGCAGCTCGGGCGGAAGCAAGTCGTCGGGTTCATCGGGTTCGGGGTCCGCTCTCACGGCCTCCGCACCCGGCATCACACCGACGACGATCACGATCGGCAGTCACCAGCCGCTCACCGGGGTGGCCGCTCCCGGGTACAGCGAAATCGCACCCGCCTCTACCGCTTACTTCAAGTACGTCAACTCCCGCGGCGGAGTCGACGGGCGCAAGATCGTCTACAAGTACCTCGACGACATGTACAACCCGACCACCACCGTGTCCGTGGTCAAGCAGCTCGTCCTGCAGGACAACGTGTACGCGATCTTCGATGGCCTGGGCACCCCCACCCACCTGGCGGTGGCGCCCTACCTGAACGCACAGAAGGTTCCCGACGTCTTCGTCGCCTCCGGCTGCGAATGCTGGAACGCCACGTCCACCCTGCCCGAGACGTTCGGCTGGCAGCTCGACTACGTGCGCGAAGGCAAGATCCTCGGCAGCTACATCAAGCAGCACTTCGCCGGCCAGAAGATCGGCTACTTCTACCAGAACGACGAATTCGGCCAGGACGGGGTCAAGGGCCTCGACGCCGAGATCCCCGCTGCGGACGTGGTCAGCAGGCAGAAATACGACCCCACCAACGTGAACGTCGGCCCGCAGGTCGCCGCGCTGAAGGCATCGGGGGCCAAGGTCGTCGTGTCGTTCACCGTGCCGGCCTTCACCGCCCTGCTCAGGCTGAACAGCCTCAAGCTCGGCTTCGCCCCGGCCCTGGTGGTCAGCAACGTGGGCTCGGACCCGATCACCCTGGCCGGCCTGCTCGAGGCGTTCGCCAAGCAGGGCGGCGCGACGGTGTCCGGCAACGCGCTGACCGAGGGCATCATCACCGACGGCTACGCGCCCACCCTGGGTGACGCGAGCAACAGCTGGATCGCGCTGTTCAAGAAGATCCACGACCAGTACATCCCCAAGCTGCCCTTCGACGGCAACGTGCTCTACGGCGAGGCGGTCGCCTACACGTTCGTGCAGGCCATGCTCAAGGCGGGGCGCAACCCGACCAGGGCGGATCTGGTCAAGGCGATCGAAGGCGGGCTGCCGCAGGGACCCGCTGTGGCGCCCTACACCTACTCCGCGAGCGATCATGCCGGCATGACCGGCGCGTTCATCGGCGTCATCAAGAACGGTGTGAACGTCCAGACCGGTTCGGTCCTGGTCACCGACACGTCGTCGTCCGGTGCGGTCAGCACGTACACGGGTACCGCCCCCGCGGCACCGGCGAGCGGGATGCCCTAATATGCGCTCCGGGGCCGACCCAGCGTAGCCCCGTTGTGCAGGTAAAACGGGTGGAGGAGGCGTGAGCGTCGCGTCGAGCCGGCGGCTGCCCGCTGGCCCCGAGCAGCCGCCGTCGGAGCGGCTGCTCGGGGCCGCCGAGCGGCTGTTCGGGGAGCGGAGCTACCAGCGGACCACGGTCGCGGGCATCTGTGCCCGGGCGGGCATCGCGACCGGCAGCTTCTACGCGCACTTCGGCTCGAAGGCAGAGATCTTCACAGCGGTCGTGCGCCGGATCAACGCCGATCTCCGGATGGCCATGCGAGCGGCCATCGAGCAGGCGGGCACCGGACAGCGGGAGATCGAACGGGCCTCGTTCCGCGCCTTCTTCGACATGCTGTCGACGCGCCCATGGATGGACCGCATCGTGCGGGAGTCGGAGTTCGTGGCGCCGGGCCTCTACCGTGAGTACTACGAGCACCTGGCGCGGGGCTACGCCCGCGCGGTGCGGCAGGCTCAGCTGGCCGGCCAGGTTGACGCGCGCTATGACCCGGAGGTCATCGCCTTCATGTACACCGGGATCGGCAACTTCGTGGGCATGCGCTGGGCTGACTGGACCGCGGGCGGCCAGGTTCCCGACGACGTGCTGGACGATCTCCTGGAGGTCCTGCGCCGCGGCTTGCCGCCGTCCGCGGCACCCGGCGACGTATCGTCATAGGCATGGCTGACGGGATCGCGCCGTCCCGCACGATCCCGGACGTGCTGCTCACGGCGGCCAGCCGGGACCCGGACGGCGTCTGGGTGCGCGCGGACGAGGGCTCGCTGACGTTCTCCGCCGCGGCGGCGCGGGTGGCCAGGACCGCGCGGGCCCTCCGCCAGACCGGGGTCAGCCACGGGGACCTGGTCATGGTCACGGCGCGGACCACCCCGCCGTACCTGATCTGCTGGCTGGCGGTAGCGGCGCTCGGCGCGGTCATCGTGTCCGTCAATCCCCGCAGCGCGCCCGCTGAACTCGCTGGCCTCATCCGGCAGACGCGGCCGCGCGCGATCATCACCGACCAGGACCTGGCGCCCCTGGTCGCCGAGGCGGAGGCCGGCGGCACGCCACCACTGGAGCGGCTGGATGTGGCTGAGCTGACCGCGGACTGGGCCAGCCCGAGCACCGGGCCCTGGCCGCTGCCGGACGCCGCGGTGAAGCCCGATGACCTCGCCGTCCTCATCCCGACCTCCGGCACGACCGGCCGTTCCAAGCTGGTCATGCAGACCCACCGTGCGTACGTGATGGCCGGTGAGGGCTTTCCTCACTGGATGGAGCTGACGGCCGCCGACCGGCTGATGACCTCACTGCCGCTGTTCCACATCAACGCCCCGGCCTACTCGGTGATGGGCTCGCTGGTCAGCGGGGCCGGGCTGGTCCTGCTGCCGCGCTTCTCGGCCAGCGGGTTCCTGGACTCGGCCCGCAAGCACGGCGCGACCGAGTTCAACGCCATCGGGGCGATGCTGGAGATCCTCATGCGTCAGCCGCCGCGGCCCGACGACGCGGACACGCCGCTGCGGCTGTGTTACACCGGCCCGGCGCCGGCCAGGAAACGCCAGGAGGAGATGGAACGCCGGTTCGGCCTGCGCATCGTGGTCGGATATGCGATGTCGGAAAGCCCGTACGGGCTGATCTGGCCCCGTGGCACCCGCCCGTTCGGCACGCTCGGGGCACTCCGCCAGCATCCGAGGCTGGGTGTCGTCAACGAGGCCCGCGTCGTGGCCGATGACGGCCGGGATCTCGGCCCCGGCGAGACCGGTGAGCTGCTGCTGCGCAACCCGGTGGTGACTCCGGGCTATTGGGGGATGCCGGAAGAAACCGCCGCCGCGATCACAGACGGCTGGCTGCACACCGGTGACCTGGTCACGGTGGATGGCGGCGGCACGTACACGTTCGTCGCCCGGAAGAAGGAGGTGCTCCGCCGTCGCGGCGAGAACCTGTCCCCGGCCGAGGTGGAGGAGGCGCTGGCCGAGCACCCGTCGGTGCTGGAGTGCGCCGTGGTCGGGGTCCCCTCGGAGCTGTCCGAGGAAGAGGTCAAGGCGTTCATCGTGGCAGCCCCGGGCAGTGCTCCCGACTTCGCCGAGTTGCGGGCCCACGCGGCCGCCCGGCTGGCCGCCTTCAAGGTGCCCCGCTACTGGCAGCTCATCGACGAACTGCCGCGCACCCCGACGGCGCGGGTGGCCAAGCACCGCCTGCCGCAGGGCCACCAGCCGGGGGAATACGACGCCGAGGCCGACCCCGGCTGATGGGTTA
>JAWWPY010000546.1:0-5904 GCA_033854735.1 Streptosporangiaceae bacterium
GTGGGGGCGGCGCACCCGCATGCCCAGGTAGATGACGACAAGATCGGGATAGGCCGTAAGGTCAACGGTCTGGCGCTCCGCTCGCATAACCCACCCTCCCCCGCACCGTCACGCTCTCGCGCACGTCAGGTGCGCTGCGTGACGGGCCCGTATTAACCAGCCCACCTGGCCAACGTAGAGGCGGGCTGCAGACGACGTGCAGGTCGCGTGGAGGCCCTCAGCAGCTGAGGCCGGCTGATCCGAAACTTGAGCCGGCAACCGCTCACCGGGGATCAGCGCCTGCGAGAACGACGGACATCAGCAGTCAGTCCTCTCCGGAGAACCGCTCCCATGCTGCCTGCTTCGACACGCCGAGCGCTTCCCCGATGCGGGTCGCGCGAATCCAGTCAGTGATGCCCGGAGAGTACGGCGGCGACGAGCTCGCGGCGGCTGCGGACGCCGAACTTGTCGAACGTCGCGGTCAGGTGCTCTTGGACGGTGTTGGCTGAGATGTGCAGCTCCCTGACGATCTGCCGCGTGGAGTGCCCCCTGAGGACCAGGGCGGCAACCCGGGCCTGTGCCTCGGTCAGGCCGTGCGCGCTGAGCAGCATCGAGCTGATCTGCGCGGCCGGGGTGGGCTCGATCACGACACCGATCTGGGGCGCTTCCGGGCCGTGCAGCGTGGAGGCATGCACGGAGAGCCACCGGCCGCTGCGGCTCCGGAGCCGGAGCGCGGTCGGCGGCGCCGCGGCAGGACCCTGTTGGAGCCGCGCCAGCCCGGCGGCCGTAGCGTAAATGGCCGTGGGTAGCTCGGTAGGGCCGGGCCAGTCGGCGTCGTCGATCTCGGCCAGCCACTGCTGGGCCTCCGGGCTCATGGACACGACGGCGAGGCTGGCGTCGAGGACGATGATGCCAGGAGCTGCGGTCTGGGTTGCGACCGCTGCGGCCGGGCGGATACTGATGGCGCGCCGCAGGCCCTCGGCCACGTGCGGGGAGATGCGCCTGACCAGGTCGACCTCCCCGACGTCGAAGCCGTGCGACGCATTCTCCCGGTGCAGGCACATCACGCCCCAGCACCGCTTCTTGGCGATGAGAGCCGCGCGCAGCTCGTCGCCCAGGCCAAGCGGGGCCATGATCTCCTGGTAGCGCGGGCTCGCACGCCGGTCACCTCGGGTGGCCCGGTCCAGCGAGCTGACCGGGTCGGAGGCCTCGGCCAGCGCGGCGAACTTGTTGACGTCATCCCGGCCGAACTCGTTGTCCATGAAGAGCGGCCTGGCGGCGGCGAGTGGGTCTTCAGCCACCGCCGAGGTGAACAGCACGGTCACAGGGTCCACGGTCGCGAAGAACGCCGCATCCACCGGCATGATCCGGCGCAGCCGGCGGAGTACTTCCTCGCGCAGCCCGGCGGCGTCCAGCCCGGCGTAACAGCGGGCGATGAGGGCCGTGACCTGGCGATCCCTGACCGTTTCCCCCATAGGTACGACGATACTCCGGCCCGGACGAGCGGCCCGGCCGCTGAATTTGCGGCATTCCTCCGCACCTGCGCCGTTCCCGCCCGGCGCAGCCGCGTCATTGCCGCCCGGGCAGGAACGGTGATGGGTCACGCCGGTCAAGGCAGGCTGACCAGGCCAAGCTGCCGCATGAGGCCAAGCTCGTCCAGGCGGCCCCAGCGCTCCACGATGCGGCCGTCGCGCAGGCGCCAGATGTTGATACCCGGCATGCTGACGGCGCGGTCAGAAGGCGGCACGCCGAAGATCTCGCCCCGGTGCGTGCCGCTGGCCGTGAACTGCTCGACCACCAGGTCACCCTCGGCGACGAGGATGCCCGTGTCGCTGTGCCAGTCCGGGAACCCGGCACGGAACATGGCCGCGGCCTGTCGCATCCCCTCCCGGCCGGCCGGCACGCCCATCGGCGGGTCATGGTTGACGAAGTCCTCGGCGAGGTACTCGTCGACGGCGCCGACGTCACCCTTGGTGAACACGGCGTCGATGCACGCGGTTACGGTGTTCTTGTTCTGCTCGGTAGTGTCCATGCCTGCAGTCTTCGGCCGGTGGCCCGTCTGGGGTACCCCAACTATCTGGGGTTTCCCGGTGCCCGGCCGGTCCCGGGGTGGTGCAGACCGAGCCTCGCGTCGAGCCGCGCCAGCTCCTCCGGCAGCCGCAAAGCCTCCGGCGGCAGAACCGACTCCCGCAACGACGGCTGATCACCTCTGGGGCGGAACACGATGGCCTCGATCCCTTCTAGCTCAAGGGGGGGCCGTCCTGCCGGCCACACCGCCAGCGATCACGAACCGCCACGCGAGTTTTTCAGGTGGAAGTAGTCAGGTGGAAGTAGTCAGGTGGAAGTAGCTAGGTGCTGCTGCGGGGACCCGGTCGAGGACGATCCCGAAGTGGTCGCCGTAGACGGCCAGCAAGGCCGCGTCGTCGGATAGCTGCTGCTCAGCGCGTGATCCGCCGCTGGTCCGGATCAGGGTGCGGCCGCTGACAGAGATCCGGCCATCGCTGGTGAGCCGCGAGCAGATGGTGCCCTGGGTGAAGTGGGACTGCGGTGAGGTCTGCTGCCACCAGCAGGTGGGGACGAAGTCGTCCAGCGACCGTTCGCGCCGCTCGATCCGGTACTGCGGCTCGCCGTTCCTCAGCACGTCCACGTCGGCGTCGTTGGTGTCAGCCAGCAGGAACCGGCCGGCTGGATCGTGCTGTTCGTCCCTGTGGTCGAGGAGCAGCGGGAAAACGCTGTGACTGCCGAAGCCCACGTCGGCCAGCCACGGACCGCTGCCGTCGGCAGGCCGCGCGATCAGCGCCAGGTGGTCGAACGGCGGGCCGGGCTGGCCGTCGGCGTAGACCCTGGCGGCGACCCGTTCCACGGGCACGCCCAGGGCCTGGAGCAGGAGCGCGAAGGCTCCGTTGAGCTCGTAGCAGAAGCCGCCCCGCCGCCGGTTAACGATCTTGTCTAGCAGGTCGTCCTCAACCAGCGAGATGGGCTCGCCAAGGTGGATGCTCAGGTTCTCGAACGGCACGGCGATCTGGTGGGCCCGGTGCAGGAGGCCAAGCGTGGCCGCATCGACGACCGGCGGACGCGGCACCTCAATGCGGCGCAGATACGCGGTCAGAGTCCTCTCGTCCATCACGCTCCTGCCCCCAGCGCCCGCTCATGCGGCCCGGCGGGTAAGGCTGTCGGTGAGACCAGCATGCGGGTCCAAGCGCGCTTGATGTCAAGGCGCCGGACGGTACCGCAGGGGTCTGCACGAGTAAAGCTCACCCGGGATCAGGCCGAAGCTCATAATGCGCGGTTTGATAGCGCATGAGCCGGTGGGCCGCCGGGACGAGTACCGCTTGCAGCAGTGGGTGGCGTCGCGCCAGGGCCTTCGCGGCCATACGAGCCTGCTCGTCCGCCAGGAGCGTCGCCCGAGCAGGGATAGCCGGTCCGGTGCGCTTGCCACGCAGGGTCGAGGCCGCAATCTGGACGCGGGGATTGTTACGCAGGCGCTTGGTCTTCCATGCCTGGTCGTACGAGCGGAAGAACGCCCGGTCGCCCTCGAAGGCGATACTCACCGGTGTCTCGACCGGTGTCCCATCACGTTTGTAGGTAGTCAGCAGAATTGTCCGTGCGTCCCTGACCGCATCGAGGTCGCTGCGCATCTCGCGTCTCCCTTCGGTCTGTGTCCTTATCTTTAGGACGGGACACCCTTCCCCGATGTGACAGACGACCGGGGACCTGGGATGTCAGCAACCAGCTGCGCCTGCGCAGCCGCTCATCAGCCGGTGAGCTGCTGCAGGCTAGCCTGTGGCGATGAGCGGTGAGGTTTGTGTGGTGACGGGCGCCACCTCGGGGATCGGCAAGGCGACGGCGGCTGCCCTGGCCGGGCGGGGTGCGCGGGTGGTTCTGGTCAGCCGGGACCGCGCCCGTGGTGAGGCGGCTGCCGCGGAACTGGCCGCGGCGGGCGGGCCGGCACCGTGGCTGGAAGTCGCCGATCTGGCCTCGATGGGGCAGGTGCGCACGCTCGCGGACCGCCTGGGCGCGCTGGAGCGGATCGACGTGCTGGTCAACAACGCGGGGTTGATGGCTGGCCAGCGCCGGGTCACCGCGGATGGCTTCGATGAGGTCTTCGCCGTTAATCATCTGGCACCGTTCCTGCTGACCAATCTGCTGCTGGGCAAGCTGGCCGCGGGCGGCCCCGCCCGGGTGATCACGGTGACCTCCGACGCGCACACTGCGGCCCGCCTTGATCTGGATGACCTGCAGCTGGAGCAGGGCTGGCAGAGCTGGCGCGCCTATGCCAACAGCAAGCTGGCGAACATCTTGTTCACCCGCGAGCTGGCCCGCAGGCTTGAAGGCAGCGCGGTGACCGCCAACTGCGCGCACCCCGGGCTGGTGCGGACCAGGTTCGGGCGCGAGGCCCGGCTGCCCATGCGCGTCGCCGTGACGCTCGCGCGGCCGTTCATGCAGTCACCGCGGCGCGGCGCACGCACCATCGTCTACCTGGCGACCTCCCCGCAGGTGGCTGGCGCAACAGGCGGCTACTACGTCAAAAGCCAGCAGCGCGAGCCGTCACCGGCTGCCCGCGACGACGACGCCGCCCTCAGGCTGTGGCAGCTCAGCGAGGAACTGACCGGCCTCACCCCGGCCCGCCCCACCGGGACATGAAGACGCCAGCACCCGAACATCACGCACATCCCTCGCGGCCGATGAGGACGGTTGTTCGCCCGGGCGTGGTATTCCGGTGGAGTAGGAATGTGATGGCAGAGGGGCATCGCCATGGCGTCAGCAGCGGAATATGACGAGATCGCGGACTGGTATGAGGATGAGTTCCTCCCCAGGACCGCCGCTGCGGGTGCCGACGTTCTCGGCATCGAGCGTGCCTTGCGAGAGCCGCAGTGATCCCGCCGCGGTCGTGATCCGTCCCGGCTACCTGGACGGCCACTGGACCAGGGCTTCCTGGACCGACCAGGGAGTGCGCGACAAGGTTGGCGCCACCCACCTCCCACTGCCCGCGCTGTTCCACGCCTACCTCGACGCGGGCCTGACCCTCGAGAGATTCACCGAGGGCGGTGAGCTGATCCCTACAGTGCTGGCCGTAGAGCACGCAAATCCAGGTAACGAGCCACCGCACCACCAGGTCTGTGCGACCCGCGGGCACTTCCCGCGGTGCATGCCCGAGACTGCATCGCGAAGCAGGCTTCGGGTAATACTGGGCGCATGGTTGACGACACCGCACGGAACCGGGCCATCTACCAAGCGCTGAAGGCAGCTGACGAAGTCGCTGCGGCACTCCAGGCACACCTCATCGAGGAGCACGGGGCTGATCCGGATCGCACCGCTGCGCAGAGCCCTGCCACCAACCCGCTCAGACTCCTGCGGCAAGCTCGAGAACGACTGGGTGAAGGGCTGCGGGCCGTCGAGGCCGGTGACATCGCCGAGTCCGACCAGATCTCCCTGCGCAACCACTGACGCCCGAGACAAGGCGCACCATTCAACATCCGATCAGCGGCATGTGAGTGCGTTTAGAAGGGCAGCACGTCGACAATCTGACCGCGGCCCACGACCCGGTTCGGATCCCGGCGCGGACGAGATGACTCTGGGCGTGCAGATCACCGGAGTCTTCCCCGGCACAGCCTGCAGCGCTTACCGCTTCCAGGAATGGTCCGCAGGTGCAGGGCCCAGCAGGCTCGCCCTGCCTCGGTGCCCTGCCCGCCTCGCCTAGGCTCTCGCCCGGTTCTGGTGCCCGCTGAGGGCGATGGTCACCGCTGTTGGCTGGTCGGCGGGCGGAAGCCCGGCCCGAACCGGCCTGCTCAACCGGCATGGAATTGGACCTTACCGGGGGCCAGCCGCACGGTTACGTTCGCAGAAAGGTAGCGCTGGCCAATGGCCGAGCCGGTGACGGTGCGGCGGGCGAGGGGGGAACCATAACCATGCTGAATCAGGTGG
>JAWWPY010000547.1:0-17904 GCA_033854735.1 Streptosporangiaceae bacterium
ACCGCTTGGTCACGTTCTTCGTCTGCACGAGGTGCAGCACGTGGTCCTGCCAGCCGCTGACCGTGTCGCCCGACCGGGTGCCCAGGTCGGGCGACGACCGCCCGAGAGCCGACGCGCCAGCCCACGGCGGGCCCGCCGACTCGCTTGCCCACGGCGGACCCGCCGACTCACCGGCCGCGTCCCCGTCGCCGCGGGCCGCCCCCATGTTCAGGCCGAGAAGCCCCGCGTCGGCCGCGAACTGCGAGCCAGCCCAGTTCTCATCGCTCTCCGCGGCCGATAGCGTGTCGAGCAGGGCGGCACCCGCCGGGTTGCCCCGCCACCGGCTGATGCACCTCTCCGCGGCCCGGTCGGCGACGGACACCACCAGCGACTCGATCCCGGCGCGCACGGCCGCCTTGAGCACCTCGGCCCGGCCAGGCGAACCCTGCTTGTGCTGCTGGCCGGCCCGTGCCTCCCGGCCAGACCGCCCCGGCCGGGCGGCCCGTGCCTGCCGGCCAGACCGCCCCTCCCGGCTGGACTGCAATGCACGGAGGAGATCGCCGGTGCCCGCGAAGTCCTGCCAGCGGGCGAGGATCTCGCCGCGGAGCAGCGAGCCGTTCCGCAGCTCCTCCCCGGTCTCGGCCAGGGCGTCCGCGTACGCTCGCTCCACCCCGGCCTGCAGGTCCGCGCGCACGGCCAGCTGGGCCCGCACCTCGGCCGCCAGGCCCGGGATCCTGGTGCGGAACGTGTCGAGCACGCCCGACATGGTCTGGGTGAGGACCGCGACCCGCCGATCGCCCTTCGAAGCGGTGTCCTCCAGCCAGGCCCGCAGTGGGGCCGAGGCCTCGGGCGGTAGCCGGCCTTCGGTGATGACGGTCTCGTTGATGACGAAGCGGTCATTGTCGCCGAGGCCGTTCGCCGTCAGCATGGCGCCGAAATGCGTGGTGAGCTCCGCACCGGAGGAGGGGGGGACCCTGGACAGCACGATGCCCAGCGCGGCATCCCGGTCCCTGGCGTACTGCAGCAATTCCCAGACGCTCGTATCGGCATAACGACTGGAACTGGTCATGAACAGCCACAGGTCCGATGCGTCGAGGAACTGGTACGCGAAATCACGGTGAGCCTGAACCACCGAGTCGATGTCCGGGGTGTCCAGCAGCGCGACACCCTTGGGCATGCCCTCACTCGACGCGAGCACGAGCAGCCCGTCGCGGCCCGACCTGGCCAGCCCCTCCTGCCGGACGCGGGGGACGGTGGGCAGGAATACGTTCTCGGCGAACCAGTCCGCGTCATCGGGATGGCAAGCGAGCACCGGGCTGTTCGTCGTCGGCCGGCGCACGCCGGTGTTGCTGATCTGCATCCCGACCAGGCTGTTCACCAGCGTGGACTTACCGGCACCCGTCGAGCCAACCAGGGCCACGAGGATCGGCGCACCTGACTGGCGCAGCCTCGGCAGCAGGTAGTCGTCGATCTGGCTGAGCAGCTTGCGCCGCTCCGCTCTCGCACCATCCACGCCGTCTGTTTCGAAGAGCAGGGTGACGTCGACGATCAGGTGCCGCAGCCCGAGGATCGCTGCCTCCAGTTGCCTGGCGTCCACCCGCCGGTGCGGCACCTCCGGTCGCCCGGCGTCATCCGCAGCGAGGTCACCGCCCACCGGGGTACCAGCCACGGGGGTTTCAGGTGCGGCCAGCGGGACACTGGGCGGACCCTGGGCAGGCGGCGGCGTGTCCGCGCCGGTGGCGCGCGCGGAAGCGGCCGTCAGTCCCTGTCCCTCCGTCATCGAACTCCTGCCGTCGCGTTCCGTCCTGTGTGCTCCGTCACCCATAGTCCGTCACCCGCGACCCGCCCGTCATCCGGGAGGGTCAGTCAGCCCCGAACGCCCGCCGCTCCGGGCGCTCCCCGCTGCCGGAGAGGGTGCCCGCGCCCGCGCTGGCGCGGGCACAAAGGTGCCGGCCGGGGCTGGCCCGCCCGACTCACGCGCAAGCCCGGCTATCTCCGCCGCAACGTTCACGACCTCACCCACCACGACGACCGCCGGAGGACGGACGCCCGCTGCTGACGCCGCCTGAGCGACCGTGTTCAGTGCTGAGGTAATTATGTGCTGCGTGGGCAAGGTGCCGTCCACAATGACCGAAACTGGAGTGCTCCCGGCGCGACCGTGCCGGATGAGCGTGTCGGCGATCGTCTCCAGGTGCTCAACCGCCATCAACAGCACCAGTGTCGCAGGTGAACGAGCCAGTGCGGCCCAATCAACGGTGGACCGCGCGTCGCCAGGTGGCACATGCGCCGAGATCACGTGGAACTCCTGGGAGACGCCGCGGTGGGTGACCGGCACGCCAGCAGCGGCGGGCACCGCGGTTGCGCTGGATACCCCGGGCACCACGGTCACCGGCACGCCCGCCCGCAGGCAGGCCAGCAGTTCCTCGCCGCCACGCCCGAAGACGAACGGATCACCGCCCTTGAGCCGGACGACTTGTAGGCCCTGCAGCGCCCTGGCCACCAGCAGTGAGTTGATGTCCTCCTGCGCCATGGCCCGGCCCCGCGGGATCTTCGCCGCGTCCACGACTTCAACGCTCGGGGCGAGCTCGTCGAGCAGCGACTGGGGCGCGAGCCGGTCGGCCACGACGACGTCCGCGTCAGCGAGGATCTGCCGGCCCCGCACGGTGATCAGCCCGGGATCTCCCGGGCCACCGCCGACCAGGGCCACCCCACCGGTGCGGCGGCGGTACCGGCGGGCGTTCAGCGCACCGGACCGCAAGCCGCCCAGCACCGCGTCCCTGATGCCCGCGCTGCGCCTGGGATCGCCGCTCAGCACGCCCACCTGCACGTCACCCGCATGCCCGGCGGCCGGGGTCCAGGCCGCGGAGGCGGCCGCGTCATCCGCCCGGACGGACCAGATCCCGGCGGCCTCAGCATCCGCAGCGGCGGCCGTGTTCACCGCCGGCTCATCGGTGCAGGCGCAGACCAGCCAGGCACCGGCGCAGTCATCGGCCGCGTAACCGCGCGCCGCCCAGCGGATCCGGCCCGCCAGGACAAGAGCGTGCAGGGACGGGCTCAGTTCGGGGGAGACGACGAGAACGTCGGCGCCCGCCTCCAGCAGGGCGGGTACCCGCCGGGCGGCCACCGCGCCGCCGCCGACCACCACGACGGAGCGTCCATTCAGGCGGAGCCCGAGCAGGTAGGGCAGAGCCTCAACGGCGACCATGGCAGTCCGCACTCCTCCTGTTCTCGCTAGCAGATGATCGAGCGTAACGGCACGGCCCGGCCAGCCGGGCGGCGGCCGGGACGGCTCAGGGCCGCGCCGGCCGCTGGGGACCCTATTCCTGGCCCGCGGCGGCGCCCAGCAGCGCGTTGAACGCCGCGGCGGCCACCGCGGCGCCCCCCTTCTCCGAGCGGTTGCTGATCGAGGGCAGGCCGCTGGCCCGGAGCGCGTCCTTGGCCTCCGCGGCGCCCGCGAAACCCACCGGCAGGCCGATGACGAAGGATGGCTGCACATCCCGGCTGATGACCTCTTCCAGTGCCTCGGCGCCGCAGCCCACCACCCAGATGGCCCCCGGCCCGACCTGGCCGAAGGCGAGACGGACCGCCGCGGCGGCACTGCTGATAGCCGCGCTCCGGGCCAGCCGCTCCGTCAGCGGCTCGTCGCTCTTGCAGGTGACCGGGTAAGCCGTGATCCCGGCCGCGACCATGGCCACGTCGGCGACCACCGGAACGCCCGCCGCGACCTCAGCGACGGCCGCCGCCAGGGCTTCCTCGTCGCAGACAAGATCTGTTGCGTAATCGAAATCAGCGCTGGCCACGATGACACGCTCGGTGACCGTGCGGCTCAGCGGGGCCAGACGGCTCAGGTCGATGCGGGAGCGCAGGATCTCATGCGACTCATCGATCCGGCCCGTCACCGCGCGCGGATCTGCGGCCCCGGTCGTCATGGGATCACTTCCTCCGGCGCCCGTCCCAACAGCGGAACTCCAAGCATCGCACACCGGCATCCCGGTCACTGGCCCATACGCTGCGCGGCTACACTATCCGTGCGCCTCGCGTGGTCGCGTTTCCATAACAAATCGGGGAGCCACGTAGGGCAACGCGACCGCCGGGCCTGCCGGGTTGAATTGACCGGTTTCGACCCTAGCAATACGGGCCGTGACCGATTACATCCGAGCGAGATAGCTGAATCGCTCAGCGTTCCGTCAGTGTGCATTCAGCTTGGCCGGGGAGCATATGCAGGCTGGGCCCAGTGCGTTAACCTGCCGGCACGATGAACGGCACGTATCGCGAATGGAGAATCGATGGCGGCTGAAGAACGTTTCCGGGTCCGGGTGACCGGTGGGGCGGGCGCGCAGTGACTCCCCGGCCGGCCGTCGGCGGGGCCGTCGACAGCGCCGCTATCGAGGCGTTCGCCGCACATTACGGCGAACGCGTAGCCCACCTGGCACCGGTCGCCATCGTGATCGCCGCCTTCAACGAGGAGGGCGTGCTCGGCTCGGTCATCGACGCTCTCCCGGCGTCCCTGTGCGGGCTCGCCACCTCGATCATCGTGGTGTCCGACGGCGCCAGGGACGGGACAGTGGCCGAGGGCCGCGCCCATGGCGCGCTGGTCTGCGACGTTCCGGTGAACCGCGGCCAGGGCGCCGCGCTCAGGCTGGGCTACCGCCTCGCCCGGGAGGGCTCGGCCCGGTACATCGTGACGACCGACGCCGACGGCCAGTACAACCCGGCCGAGATGGAGCGGGTCCTGGCCCCCGTGATCGCGGGCGAAGCCGACTTCGTCACCGGATCGCGCAAGCTGGGCAGCCAGGAAACCAAGGACCCGGTGCGCCGGCTGGGAACCTGGGTCTTCGCCGTGACCACCAGCCTGCTGACCGGGCAGCGCATCACCGATACGTCGTTCGGGCTCCGCGGCATGCGTGCGGACGTCACCGGCGCTGTCCGCCTCGAGCAGCCTCAGTACCAGTCAGCCGAACTGCTGATCGCCGTACTGGCCCGGGGCTTCCGGGTCGAAGAAGTGCCGGCCACGATTCACAAGCGGCAGGTGGGGGAGAGTAAGAAGGGGCACAACGCGCTCTACGGCCTCCACTTCGCCGGCGTGATCGCGCGCACCTGGTGGAGGGAACGACGTCACCGCCGGGCGCCCCGCCCGGCCACCTCGTCGTCGTCGGCCCCCGCTGAGCGGGAGGTCGGCGGTTCAGCCGGCCGCCTGGCCCGGACGGCCGAGCCATTGGCCCGCGCGGTCAACGGGCGTGGATCGGCCCCGGCCGGCCCGGACGGGCCCGCAGCCTCCGGCGGCACGCCAACGACCACTGGCGACGATCCGCGGTCCGCGAAGAGGACGTAGTGGAAGATCACGAATCTCGCGAGGAACGTCACGCAGTTCGCCGCGAAGTAGCCCGCGTCCACGAAGAGCACCCGCGCGACATGGGACATGCCCATCCGCAGGGCCTCATGGTTCGCGTACTTGGCCGACAGGGTCAGCACGACCGCGGCGCCGACCGATACAGCCCAGAAGGGCAGGGTCTCCCGGACCAGGTTCGGCTTGCCCTTCCGCTCCCACGCCCAGCGGCTCAGGATGTAACTGACCGCCGCCCCGGTGAACCAGGCGGCGATCGCCGAGATGCCTGCGGTCGCGTGCCCGGGCCCGAGCAGGAGGGTCAGCATGATCTGGCTCGCCCCGAAAGACGCGACCGCCACGGGCACGAACCTACTGAACCGCTTGCCCAGCGATGTGCGGAGCCGGCGCCGCAAAGACGCGACAAGCCGGGGAGCTACGAGTGTCATGGGATTCCTAGTTACTCGGAAGACCGAAGGGTCATCCCGTCAGGTATACAGTACGGGAACCGAACGATGCTGGAAGTAAGCGACCTCCGCATTGCGGCGAGGCCGCGCTGGCGCGAACGCCGGCGGCGGACAGGGGACGTTGACCACCGCATACGGGAACCCCCACTACCGGGCGTGGCCTGGGAAGTTCGGGCCACCACGCTATGGCAGGGATAATCCAAGCGGCAGACCGACAAGGCAGGAGCAAGATCATGAGGATCTTGGTGTTGGGCGGGGACGGCTATCTCGGGTGGCCGACCGCGCTGCACCTCTCGGCGTGCGGCCACGACGTCGCGGTGGCGGACAATTTCGCCCGTCGAGGGTATGACCACGAGCTCGGCGTTGACAGCCTGGTACCCATCGAGACCCTGCAGATGCGCGTGGGGGTGTGGCGGGAGCACACAGGCAAAGACATCAAGTCCTACATCGGCGACTTGGTGGACGCGTCGTTTACCTACCACATAGTGGAGGACTTCCAGCCCGACGCGGTGGTTCACTTCGCTGAGCAGCGCGCCGCGCCGTACTCCATGGTTGACCGGAAGCATGCGGTCTACACCCAGACCAACAATGTGATCGGCAACCTCAACCTCCTGTACGCGATCGCCGAGACCAACCCGGACATCCATCTGGTCAAGCTCGGCACGATGGGCGAGTACGGCACGCCCAACATCAACATCGAGGAGGGCTGGCTGGAACTCGAGCATAAGGGGCGCAAGGACCGGGTCCTGTTCCCGAAGCGCCCAGGCTCCTTTTACCACCTGTCCAAGGTGCACGACAGCCACAACATCGAGTTCGCCTGCCGGATCTGGAACCTGCGTGCCACCGACCTGAACCAGGGCGTTGTCTATGGCCAGCAGACCCCGGAGACGGCCAAGGACGAGCGGCTGGCCACCAGGTTCGACTATGACGCGGTGTTCGGCACCGTGCTGAACAGGTTCGTCATCCAGTCCGTGCTGGGCCAGCCGCTGACCGTGTATGGGAACGGCAGCCAGACCCGCGGCATCATCGACATCCGGGACACCGTCCGGTGTGTCCAGATCGCCTGCGAGAACCCGGCCAGCCCGGGCGAGTTCCGGGTCTTCAACCAGATGACCGAGTCCATGTCGATCGCCCAGATCGCCGAGACCATCGCCCGGTGCAGCCCTGATGCGGTCAAGATCGAGCATCTGGACAACCCCCGGGTCGAGCTTTACAACCACTACTACAACGTGACCCACACCAGGCTCGTCGAGCTCGGCCTCGAGCCGCACCTGCTGTCGGACACGCTGATCGACTCGCTGCTCGGCATCACCAAGCGATACGCGCACCGGGTCCGGCTTGAGGCTCTGCGCCCCACGATCCAGTGGCGTAAGCCCGCCAGTGAGGCCACCAAGTAGAAGCCGGTAGATCACGCGGGCCCGCGGCCGGCAGGTCGCGGGCCCGCGCATTATCCACCGATGTCATTCCGTTAAATCCCATACCCGGGCCAGCATCCAGTCGCCGGTCGGCATGTCCTGGCGCAGTTCGTAGGTGGCGGCGGCCACGTCCCGTCCCGGCGACGCCTCGACCCGCCAGAACTCGCGTTCGGCAGGAGCATCAGGATCCGGATTCTGCGTGGCCCACCACTCCCGGCTGATCACCCGGTGATCCAGCACGCTGAGCACGGAGTAGAGCCGGCCGCGCCATGCGAACCTGGCCGGCCGGCCGTCCTGAACCCAGACGTCGATCGGCTCTCCGTACATCCTGCTCACATGCGTCCCCGCGCTTCCCGCTCACTGCGATCCCGTGAACCACCCGGGGGAAGGCAGGCAGTGCTGTTCCGATCGAATATAGATTCGATGCATGACCGAAGCAAGCATCGCCGCTCGCATCCGCGCGCCTCAGGTCAGCGGGTCAGGCCGGTAAGACGGCCCAGGCCAAGCATGCTGTGCTCGAAGAAGGCGGACCGGTCAGTGATCACATTCTCGAACTGCCCGAACAACTCGAAGCTCACCATGCCGAACAGGGAGGCCCAGCTGGCCACGGCCCCGGCCGCCACGTCATCGGGCACCTCAGCCATCACCGAGTCGCGCAATCCGGCGGCGTCCGGCGCGAACGACGCCGGAGGCGGCGGGCCCGCGCCGGGCTGGTCAAGTGCACCCGCACGGTAAGCGTCGCTGATGATCTTCCCATAGACCGTGGCCGCCCGGGCGGCGGGGGCGATCGTCTGCTGCGGCGCCTGGTAGCCAGGCACCGGCGACCCATAGACCAGTGCGTACTCATGCGGATGGGCCAGCGCCCAGTCCCGCACGGCGCGGCAGACGGCGAGCCACCGCCCGGCGTGGTCATCGGGCGGCCACGCTGCATCCGCCTTTTCGGCCGCCATGCCGATCGCGTCGTAGCCATCGATGATCAGGGATGTGAGCAGGTCGTCGCGGCTCGGGAAATACCGGTAGATCGCCGAGGAGACCATCCCCATCTCCCTCGCGATAGCGCGCAGCGAAAGCCCAGCCGCGCCCTCGGTCGCCAGTTGGCTCCGCGCGATCTCGGTGATCTCCCTGGTGATCTCCTCGCGGACCCGCTCTCGCGCGGTGCGGCTCGCATTCACACCCCGAATTCTAGCAGAGCACCGAAATGAACCAAGAGCACTGCTCTTGACTAGCCCGGCCGCACTCCGCAGGCGGCGCATGTGCGGAACTACCGGCCTGTCCGCTCCGCAGGCGGCGCACGTGCGGAACTACCGGCCTGTCCTCGCCATCGTGCCGCGAGTTCGCGGAACGACCGCAGATATTACAGCTGTGGGAGAAGTCCGGAGAATCCGATTTGCGGGACCACGCCAATCCCTAGACTCCCCGGCATGGCCATCGGCCCCAGCCACCGCAAGCGCATCCCGCGTCGCCGGCTGCTCGGCATCGAAATCGGCGGTGCCGTGGCCCTCGGCGCGATCGCGGTGGCGGTCGCCGTGGGTGTCTCGCAGGCGACGAGTTCCCCGGCGTGCGCGTCGGTCATGACAGTCACGGGCCCGGTGCGGGCCGTGGCCGCTTCCGGAGCACTGGGTCAGACCACTGGTGAGGCGACGCACTATGTCCTGCAACCGGGCGGCGGCAACTGCTCCTATCCGGCCGCGAACACCGGTCAGCTATATGTGGCGCTGTCCCCCGGTGAGTACGGCGCCGCCGCCGCGTGCGGCAGTTACCTCCAGGTCGCCGGCCCGGGCGGATCGGTGACCGCTGAGGTCGTCGATCAGTGCCCTGAGTGCCAGGCGGGCCACATCGACCTCAGCGAGCAGGCGTTCGCGAAGATCGCGCCGCTCTCCGCGGGCCTGGTCCCGGTGACGTATCACACGATCGTGGACCCACCGCTTCCCGCGCCGCTGTCGCTGCGGGTCAAGGAGGGCTCGTCAGCGTACTGGCTGGCGTTGCTGCCCATCGGCAACGGCAACCCGGTCAGCAGCGTGCGGGTGAGCAGCCCATCGAAGGGCTGGCAGAGTCTCACCCGGGCCAGCTACAACTACTGGCTCGCGACATCTGGCCTGGGCCCCGGCCCGTTCACCGTGCAACTCACCGATTCCGTTGGCCACCAGGTCACCGTGACCGGCATCAGCCTCACCCCCGGCGTCGTCCAGGCCACCGGCACCTCGATGTACGGCGCGGGCCCATCCGCCGCCGTGGCGGCGGCCCCCGCCCGGCCCGCGGCGGCGGTGAGCACCACGCGAAGCCCGGCACCGGTGCCGACGTCAGCCAGCCCGCTCCCGAGCCGGACGGCGCCGGTCCCGTCGGCGGCCGTCAAGCTGGCCGCAGGCTCACCGACGCCATCCTGCTAGCCAGCCCAGCGACGCCGCCTGATCGAGCGGATGATGACGGCGATCCCGAGCGCGCCCGCCGGCGCCAGGGTGACAAGTGCGGGCAGCTGGTACCGCCAGGAGAACTCGAACACATCGGATACCAAGGTCACGGACACGGCCGAGGCGAAGAACAGCAGGCAGGCCAGGGCGAGCTGACGGGTCCCTGGGTCCGCCCGCCGGCGCAGCAGGGCAGCAGAGCCGACCAGCCCGGTCAGCGTGAAGACCACCAGCAGCGGGCCGGGGGTGTAGCCACCGCCGAGCTGGTAGGCGCGCAGGAACGTGGCCACGGGCCGCCACACGGTCGGCGGGCCGCCGCCGAAGCGCTTGATCACGCCCTTGACGATCGGCACGGTGGCATGCGGCGGGTGGTACGGATACGTCGTCTGGAATTGCCAGCGGTAGATGGGCGTGTCGCCCGGGCTCGTCGTGCGGATGATCGCGAAAACCTTCACCACGTCACGCCGGTACGTATCCAGCACCCGCAGCGGCTGCTGGGTCAGCACCCTATGGTTGAAGTCGGAGACCAGTGTGTTGGTTTCAGCGCGCGGCAGCTTCGAGTAGTACGGCTGGACCGGGGAATTCTGAGCGTACTCGAGCCAATCGGCCCCCTGGGCCTGCTGCGCCTTCGTCGGGCACATTCCCCGCTCGGCAGACGGCAGCCTGATGGTCGCACAGTCGACGGATTCCGCCATCCTCCCGTAGAGGGATGTGCCACCCACATGAGACAGGGAGAAGGTCCCGGTGAGCACATAGGACCCGGTGCAGTAGGCCAGGATGGGCAGGGCGAAAGCCAAACCAAAGACAGCTGCCTTGCCGATCGCCGGCCGCCACCCGCCGCTGGCCACAAGCACGTAGATCACTGCAGGCAGGATCAGGGCTTCGCCGACCTGGGCGATGGTGGCCGTGGTCCCGAGCACGATGCCCGCAGCGACGGTGCGCCGCCAGCTGGCCCTCGGCTGCCAGAGCAGGATGGCCAGGCCAGCCACGATGAGGGCCTGGAACCAGGTCCCCGGCATGATCGTCTGCTCGTCTTGCAGCTGGTAGGCGTCCAGCAGGACCGGCACCATGGCCAGCGCGGCCAGCCAGCGGGACGCGCCGCGCCGCAGAAGGAGCAGGTAGATGACCACCGCCATGGCCAGGCCCAGCAGATGCTGGACGGCGACGACGGCGTCGAAGTTGCCCACCAGCAGGATCGTCCGCAGCGGTCCCTCATAGCCGACCGGATCGTTACCGTAGGCGTTGTACAGGTACCTCTCCGCGTCGAGGAACAATGCGGGGCGGTACGCAAACTGGGCGAGCACCCGGAGCGCCACGCCACCGGCCAGCAGCGCGGCCGCCAGCCAGTGCCGCCGCAGGGCAGCGGCGGCCTTGGCCGCATGCCGGCGGGCCGCCTGGCCGGGCCTGGCCGGCCCGGGCTGGTGGGCCTGGCGGTCCGCATCTTCGGGCTTCACCAGGCTGTTCGATCTCACCATTTTCCTGCAACAAGCTGCCCGCCGCTGGAATTGAAGAGGGCGAGGAAAACCGTGACGATCGCCAGCCATCGGGTCATCCGGTTGCGCGGAACCTGAGTCAGCGCGGCCCATGCGATCGCGGTGTACCACGCAAATACCCACGGGGCGACGAGGACCCAGGCGAATGTCAGAGCGAATGGCGCCACGACTTCGCGCGGCTGATCTGAAGAGATCCGCCGATAGATGAACCCCGCGACCACGATCATCGCGATCGGCCACAGAAAGCCGATGACCGTGGCCATGCTTGTCTTATCTACGCCCAGCGCCTGACCCAGCAGCTGGTAGAGCCGCCATGGCGATGGCAGCGTGACCAGCTTCAGCCCACCGAAGAGCGGTTTCAGCGCGTCAAGCCCGTAGAAACTGTATTGCAGGGCCACCGTCACCAGTGACACCGCCGCGATCCGGGTGGTGCGCATCCACTCGTGTCGTCGGAGCAGCGGCCACGCGAGCCCGACCGCGACCAGCACCGCGTTGGCCTTGACCCCGCAGGCCAGGCCAATCAACAGGCCGATCAGTACGTCGCCCGAGATACCCGAGACGCGACGCGCCACCTGGATCGCGCAGATTGCCGCCGCCGCCACAAACGTGTCGAGATGACCGCCGCCCACCAGCTGCTGAATGAGGACCGGGTTCGCCGTCCAGAACAGCGTCGCCCGCACGGGATCGTCAGAGGTCTTGAGGAGCAAGAATCCGACGCCGACGAACACGATGCCGTTGAGGATCATCAAGACCCAGACGGTGGTGGCGACGTGAGTGCCGCCGATCGATGCCGCGAATCTCTGGACCATGGTGGCGAAGGGGCCGTAGACGGACGGCTGTCTCTTCCACACCGCCCCGACGACATGGGTATAGGCGGAGTGACGCCCGAGCCATGCCATCGGGTTGGTCGTATACGGATTCCCGCCCAGCGACGCTATGCGACCATACGCCGCGTAACTCGCGGTATCCGATGAGCCAACCGGGGTGAGGCTGACCATGACCGCGACGACGCCCGCACTGACCAGCAGCAGGCGACGCGGGTCGGGGCGCCACCCTTGGCTGTGCGCCCACAGCATCCCGGCGAGCCCCAGGCAGGCGAGGATGTCTCCCGCGTAAAGCAAGATCATCGCGATGAGGCCGTGGTGGCTGAGCGACGGCAGGAGGTACGACAGCGGCAGCCTGAGGGGCAGTGTCTCGGCGTTCGGCGCCGTCGCCCCGACGACCATGCCCAGCAGCAGACCGACTCCGGACACGGTGATAGCGACCCTGGGGCTGGAGAGCCTGCTCCAGGCGAGCTTGCGGATCACCGAGCTCATGATCCGCTCGATCGGTCCAGTCGGACCGCGCCCTTCGACGAGACCAGACGTCCCGGGCTGGCCGGCCTGCTCGGCCGATCCGGGCGGCTCGGTCGGCCGACTGGACACCTGTGTCACCTGGGCCATACCTCCGTTGGGCCCTGCGCGGCTACTGTCGGTGCAGTTATCGTCACGCCGCCGGTCTTGAACATCCCGGATGCCCTCATTACTTCTTTGGCTGGACCTGCCCAAACGTCTCTGCCTAAGCGTAGAGCGCCACCCTGGGGCTCCACGCCAATTTGCCAGGAGATGACCGAAGTTCCAACCTCAGGAACCGGCGCGATCAGGCGGCGCCGAAAGCCGGTCCCAGGAGATGCGGTCCGATTTTTGTTGCTGCGCCTGCGCCGGGCCAGGACCCCAGTTTGGCAGTCAGGACGGTATGCCCTGTTCAGTACACCAGTTGCTCAGGCAGGTCAGATATCCGGGGGCAAAGCCGGTGGTGATCCGCAACTGATGATCGGCATCGGGAAAGACGACGGTCTGCTGGGGCCGTGCCGTGCGGGCGGCTGTCTCGTCGCAGCGCGCCATGCTGGCCTGGATCGGCACCAGCGGATCATTCTGACCGAAGATGGCCAGGGTCGGGATCTTCAGCTGGTCAAGGTCGTCGCTGGGATCGTGGCCAGCCCACGCGCTCAGCTGCGACCAGATCGTGTCGTCCAAGGTGAAGCCGCCCGCGCGGAGCAACGCGTACCAAGGTTCGTGCTGGTAGGCGTCGATGATGCGCTGTCCCTCCTGGCGCCCGTGGCCCGCGCGCACCGCTGCGGTCACCTGCCGCACCAGGGCCGCGGCGACACCCTGCTCGATGCCCACCCTGGTGAGGGCGAACACCGCGGACTCGGCGAACGACACCGCCGGGCAGGAATTCAAGATCAGATGCCGCGGCGTGCCCAGCCGCGCGCACAGCCGCAGCGCAGTCCACCCGCCTTCGCTGTTGCCCAGCACCCCGACCGCGCCGGCGGCGATCCTGGGATGTGCCCGCAGCATCGCCAGGGCGGCAGCGGCGTCTCCCGCCAGTTCATCGACCGTGGCCGCAGGCCATGCGCCAGTGGAGCGGCCGACGCCACGCTTGTCGTAGGCGAGCACCGCCACGCCGGCGCCCGCCAGATGCTCGCTCAGCGAGTCAAACAAGCCACCGCTATGCCGGTCTGAGGGTCCTGAGCCGCCGACCAGAACCACGCCGGGAGAAGCTGAGGCTGTGCCGGGAAACGTTATGGTCCCACTCAGCCGCACTCCAGCGCCTGGGAATTCCACCTCCTCCGTCTCCACCCGGATTACCCCCCTGGCCGCAAGGTCAGCACCCGTCTGGGTCGGTCGCCACGGCTGCTGCGGCCCGTATCCGCGTCCGTCGGCGCTGGCGCATTCTTCCGTTGCATAAATATCAGGCGTCTGGTGACCAGCCTGCCATCGGAAACGCTGCGAGTGTGTCGCGGACCTCGCCGGCGATCCGCTCGATGGCCGGCTCGTCATCCTTGACCGCGGCGGTGATCGCCTCGTCCATCCAGGCCGCGATCTGCGGCATGTGCTCCTCGCGGAGGCCGCGCGTGGTGATCGCGGGCGTCCCGAGCCGGACCCCGGACGGGTCGAAGGGCTTGCGCGGGTCGAACGGCACCGTGTTGTAGTTCAGTTCGATGCCGGCCCGGTCCAGCGCCTTGGCGGCCGGCTTGCCCGCGATGCCCTGGGGGGTCAGGTCCAGCAGGATGAGATGGTTGTCCGTGCCACCGGAAACGAGGTCGTAGCCCCGCGCCGTCAGCGCGTCGGCCAGTGCCTTCCCGTTGGCCACGACCTGATGGGCGTAGCCGCTAAACTCCGGCTGGGCCGCCTCTTTCAGCGCGACGGCGATCGCCGCGGTGGTGTGGTTGTGCGGGCCGCCCTGGAGGCCGGGGAACACCGCCTTGTCCACGGCGGAGGCGTGCTCGGCGGTAGACATGATCATGGCGCCGCGCGGGCCGCGCAGCGTCTTGTGAGTCGTCGTGGTGATCACGCTGGCGTGGCCGACCGGTGTGGGGTGCGCGCCGCCCGCGATGAGCCCCGCGATGTGCGCGATGTCGGCCACGAGGATCGCGCCCACCTCGGCAGCGATCTCCGCGAAGGCCGGGAAGTCGATGGTCCGCGGGATCGCCGTTCCCCCGCAGAAGATCACTTTCGGGCGCTCGCGGCGAGCGAGGTCGCGCACCTCGTCCAGGTCCAGCCGCCCGGTGTCAGCCCGCACGCCGTATTGCACGGAGTGGAACCACTTGCCGGTGATAGACACGGGCCAGCCGTGGGTGAGGTGCCCGCCCATGGGCAGCGCCATGCCCATCACCGTGTCTCCTGGCTGCAGGAAGGCCAGGTAGACGGCGAGGTTCGCCGGGGAGCCCGAATACGGCTGGACGTTCGCGTGGTCCACGCCGAACAGTGCCTGCGCCCGCTGCTTGGCCAGCGTCTCGATCTGGTCGATGAACTGCTGGCCCTCGTAGTAGCGGCGGCCGGGGTAGCCCTCCGAGTACTTGTTGGTCAGCACCGTGCCCGCGGCCTCGAGCACAGCGAGCGACACGTAGTTCTCCGACGGGATGAGCCGGATCTTCTCGAACTGCCGGCGCGCCTCCTCATTGATCAGTTCGGCGATATCCGGATCGGTGAGTGCGACATGCGGAACGGGCGGCTGGTGCATGGTGACCTCCTCGCAGTGAGGCTACACAGGCCCGGCGAACATGGCACCGAGACGTGGCCGCGACTCGGCGCCGGGGACACCGTCGGCTCGTGTCCTGCTCCACCTCCCCCTCTTACGTTTCAGCCTTATTCGAATTTATCTTCCCTAACTACTGGCATTTTGTCCTTTAGTACGCTACTATGTTCGGGTAGACAACGAGAGGCTTCCGCCGATCGGAGGTGCGTTCCGATCTCAGTCCCCCGCAGCGACGATCTCCCCACTGGGCTGACCCTGCTTTGGGCAGGGCCCGTGGGGCTAGAGGACATCATCCGCGCGGCCGCTGACACTCACAGCGACATCGCCTCTGCGGGCGGCCCGCCCGCAGGGCCCGCTACGGCCCCGGACGGCGAAGGCTCGGCTGCCGCCGACGGGCAGCCAGTGCCGGTTGCGGAGATCGCCGGCCGTTTGGTGGAGGACTTGGCGCCAGGTCCAGAACTGGCGCAGTGGCTAGCAGCGGCACCACCCGGAGAGCTGAACGGATACTCGCTGGCCGGTGCCGCAGCAGCCGCGCGGCGTTTAACGTCCTGGGCGCAGGCCTACGAACTGGCGGCTGTCGCTGAGATGGCGGCGCGCGCCGCAGCGCTCGACAGCTCGGTTCCCGCAGGGCCTGATGGCGGACCTGCGGAGGTGCCAGATGACGCCGCGGACGAGGTGGCGCTGGCGCTTTGCATGTCACGGTTCGGCGCAACCTGGTGGACCGACACGGCCATCACTCTCACCTGGCGGCTACCCAGCACGTTCGCCGCCCTCCGGGCCGGAAAGATCGATCTCGCCCGCGCCAAACTGATCGCCGAGGCCACCAGCCTGCTCGACAACGATGCGGCACGGGCGGTCCAGGACATCGTGCTGCCCTCGGCAGGCGAGCAAACAACTGGTCAGCTGCGCGCTGCCCTGCGCCGGGCCGTGATCAGCGTGGATCCCCACGGCGCGGAGACCCGGCGCCAGGAGGCCGAGCGCAGGGCGCGGATTAACCTGTACGCCGACGACGAGGGCACCGCGACCCTGTCCGGGACGAACCTTCCTGGAGCCCAGTCGGCCGCAGCCATGGCGCGGATCAGCGCGCTAGCCCAGGCGATGAAGTCGGCCGGGATATCTGGCGGGATCGAACTGCTGCGGGCTCAAGCGTTCCTCGGACTGCTGCTGGGAACCCTCCCCCTGATCCCCCCGTCCGATAGCCCAGACGACCCAGGCCCAGCAGACCCAGGCCCAGCAGACCCGGGCCCGGACGATTCAAGCCCACGCGATCCAGACCCAGAGGAACCAGGCCCAGCAAACCTAGGCCCACACCATCCAGAGCCGGAGGAAGCAGGCTCACGCGACCCAGGCCCACGCGATCCAGAGCCAGCAGATCCGGGCTTGGACAACTCAGGCCCACCCGATCCAGACCCGGCGGAACCAGCCTCAGCAGGTCCGGGCTCCGGGGAGCCAGGCGCGGGCGGCCGGGATGGCCCCGGCCCAGGCAATCGAGACCCGGGCGGGCCGTCCGAGCCCTACCCGACGGGACCCAGCTGGCCGGACCTACCGCTTCCCGGTGACGCTCCTGCTCCTGGCTGTGCTCCGAGCTGGCCTAACACATCAGCCAACGCTAGGGGGTCCCCCGGAGTCCGGGGATCGCCCCAGAAGGAACCCCGCACACGGTTGCTGACCGTCACGGTGCCTTGGCGAACTCTCACCGGCTTGTCTGGCCAGCCCGGAAACCTGTGCTGGCTTGGCCCGGTCACCCCGTCCACGGCCCGGATGCTGGCCAGCACGGCGGCTGCCGATCCGGCCTGCGAATGGCGGGTGATAGTCATCGGACCAGCCGGGCAGGCGGTGGCCGTCACACAGGTGCGCCTCCGCCGGCCACGACGCACGGCCGCGCCGGGCTTGGTCAGCCGGGTCACCCTCACCATCCCGGCCGCAATTCTGGATGGCATCAGCCCACCAGCGCTATTCGACCTGGACTCCCTGGGCGCCCTCGGTGAGATTCTCCGGCTGGCCTGGCAGGCGGCCCACGACGCCGCAAGCCGTGAAGTCGCAGGACATGAATGCGCGGCACCGGCCGGTACCTGCTCCCACCAGCAGGCGAGCCCTTCGTACCGCCCCACCGACCGGTTGCATGACTTCGTCGTTGCCCGGGATCAGACCTGCCGGTTCCCGCGCTGCCGTCAGCCAGCCTGGCGCGGCGATCTGGATCACACGGTTCCGTACGGCGAAGGAGGCCGTACGTGCCGCTGTAACCTCGGGGCTTTGTGCCGTACGCATCATCGGCTGAAGCAGCGCCTGCACTGGCACCTCGATCAGCCCCAGCCGGGTGTCCTGACCTGGACCACACCGGCCGGGCGACGGTATACGGCCACCCCTGATGCCCACGCCGCCTAGCCTCATCCGCACGCCGCCTAGCTGATCCGCACACCGCCCCAGAACGACAGGCCGCTCAAGATGCAGGGGCTCCGGGCCCGGCTCACGGCCAGTTCGCACGGGCTCCGGTCATCCTTCCCTTCGGCCTGGTTGGGGTAGCGCTGGGTGATCGAACAGCATCTCGACGACGAACTCGCGTGGCAGGCCATGAGTCTCGTGCAGGTAACGAAAGTCCTCCTCCGTCATGGGATTGCTCGCCCACCGACCACAACGGAAAACTAACAACGGGCAAAGCCAGCCAGTCCAGACGGACAATTCGGGATTCGCGACATATATGGGAAGCTCACCACCCATATGGTCGGTCCGGTGGAGCGAGCATCCATCCGTGCGCTGCCGGGCTTTTCCACGCAGCGCCGTCCGGAAACAGGACTTCTGATA
>JAWWPY010000548.1:0-5629 GCA_033854735.1 Streptosporangiaceae bacterium
CGCTGCCGCCCGCCGAGCTGATCGCCTTCAGCGCCGGCCGGCTCGCCCGTTACAAGGTGCCCCGGTACGTCGAGTACCGCACCGAAGACTTTGAGCGGACCCCCTCGATGCGGGTCAAGAAGGAGAACCTGGACCGCTCGGCCCATCCCGGCCGCGTATGGGACAGGTCCGCGGAGCTGAACTGGTGAAGACATCCCGCGAGGAGGCCAGGTGTCGCACGTCATCGATTTCAGGGTCCGGTTGCCGCTTGAGCTGCGCCCGGCGGAGGATCTCCCGGCTGACTACCTGGACCAGTACGACAAGGTCCTCGACCTGTCCGCGAACCGGCACCGGACAGCGGCCGACCTCCTCGCGGACATGGCGGCCAGCGGCACCACGCACGCCGTGGTCCACGCGGAGTACGAGTACGGCGATGACGCCGATGCGCTGAATGAGGCCGTCGGCAAGCTGGTCAGCGAGCACCCGGATAAGTTTTCGGGATATGGCACTATCTCGATGAGCCCGGTGAAGATCCCGCGAGCGCTGGCCCAGGTCCGCCGGGTCGCTGAGCTGGGGCTGACCGGGCTGAGCCTGCAGCCGTCGTTCTTCGGCATGGCGATCGACGAGCGGGTGCTCTACCCCGTCTACGCCAAGGCTGATGAACTCGGCCTGCACGTTGCCCTGCACACCGGGATCAATTACACGGTCAGCTTCCCGATCCGCAACGACCAGCCACTCCAGCTGGACCAGGTCGCCTGCGACTTCCCGGGCCTGGTGCTGATCGCCTGTCACGCAGGCTGGCCGTGGGTGGCCGAGATGGTGGCGGTGCTGCGCAAGCACCCCAATGTCTATGCCGAGTTCGGCGGGCTGGCGCCACGGTACGTCTGCGAGCCGGACACCGGCTGGGAGGTCATGAAGCGGTTCATGAACAGCCTGCTCAGCCACCAGGTGCTGCACGGCACGGACTGGCCGGTGTTCCCGATGGACAAAGCGCTGTCCCAATGGCGGGCAGGCGGCCTGCGCGACCACGTGCTGGAAGCCCTCACTGGCGGCAACGCGGCCCGATTGCTTGGCCGCGAGTAGCGCGCCGGCGAGCGCCGGCAGTGGGCTGCCACGGCGTGTCGTCGCTGGAGCCGGGCGCCGCCACCACCTCATTGTCAGCCCCGGCGACGGTGACCTCCGGGCCATCGCCACCCGCCAGGCGCGGAGCGCCGTGGTGGGTGGCACGGGCCGCCTCGCCGCGATGACGGCCGGCCGGGAGCAGGAGCCTAGGCTTCCTGCCCGGGCTGGCTGTTCTCGCCGAACACGACGCGGATGGTCCGCTCATCGGCGCCGCGCACCACGGTCAGCTCGAGAGTGTCGCCGCCGGCCGGGAGCGCGTTGAACAGGTCGTCGATCGTGCGGACCGGCCCGCCGCCGGCCGCCACGACCAGGTCGCCCTGGGACAGGCCTGCGCGCGCGGCCGGGCTGCCCTCCGTCACATCCCGGATGAGCACGCCATCCACGTCGGGCAGGCCCACGGCGCGCCGGAGCCGCCGGGCCACGTGCCCGGGAGCGATCGCGATACCGAGCTGCGGGCGTTCGGCGAACTCGCCGCGGCCTAGCGCGCCGGCCCGGCTGCGGAGTTCCTCGTCGGCCGGTACGGCCAGGTAGAAACCGTCGCCGAGGCGGTGGGTGTTGATCCCGAGCAGCTGGCCCCCGGCGTCCAGGACCGGGCCGCCCGAGGAGCCGGGCAGGAGCGGGGCGGTGTGCTCGAGGCTGCCGGTGATACGGCGGCCGCGCGGGCCGCGGAAGGTCCGCTCGACGCTGGAGACGAATCCCGAGGTCACGCGCAGCCCGCGCCCGCCCGGGTTGGATAGGGCGAAGACCGGCGTCCCGATGCCGGCGGCCGCGGCGGCCGGCCACGGCAAGGCCGGGGCCCCGCCGGTGGCGACGTCGATAATGGCGAGGTCGCCGTCGATGTCGCGTCCCGCCACGCTTCCCTCGGCCGTGTTCCCGTCGGCGAAGGTGACCACTACCTGGTCACCGCGCACGTTATGCGCGTTGGTCAGCACCCGCCCGTCGGCCAGCACGAAGCCTGAGCCGACGCCCCAGCGCTGCCCGATGCCCACCACTGAGGGGCCGGCGCTCTCCGCCAGCTGCCTGATGTTCTGGTGTATCTCGTCGAGGATTGCCATCGTGTCCGCCTCCATTAGATCGTGTCCGCCTCCATTAGATAGTGACTTGCAAGTTACTACTTAATGTGCGCATGTCAAGTCCGGCGGCTACGATCGGGGCATGGCCGAACAGGACGAACATGCCTCGTCACCGCTGGCCGAGGCACTGGCCCGGGTCGGCGACCGCTGGACACTGCTCGTGGTGGAGGCCCTGCTGGACGGCCCGAGGCGGTTCAACGACCTGCTCGGCCAGATCCCGGGCGTTGCGGCGAACATCCTGTCCGAGCGGCTCAAACGGCTCGAGCGCGAACGGCTGCTGGTGGCCCGGCTCTACTCCCAGCGGCCACCGCGCTCTGAGTACGAGCTGACCGCTGAGGGCAAGGAACTGGCCGGCGCGCTGCGCCTGCTGGCACATTGGGCCGTCCGGCACGCCGACCCGTCCATGGCGCTCCGCCACCCGGCGTGCGGCACCCCTATCGAGGCCCGCTGGTACTGCCCGACCTGCGACGTCCTCCTCGACGACGATCCATCGCACGCCGAGGTGCATTTCGTGTGACCGCGCTGCGAGGACCCGGGTAGCGGCTGGAGTCATGGACAGCCACGGGGACAACCGGGCGCGGGTCAGCGCTATCGCTCGTGACGTGCTCGGCTTTGCCGCGATACGGCCGGCCCAGCAGGAAGCCGCGGCCGCGCTGGCCTCAGGCCACGACTGCCTGGCCGTGCTGCCCAGCGGCGCCGGCAAATCGGCTATCTACCAGATGGCGGCCATCGCCCTCGGGGGCCCGGCGGTGGTCGTGTCCCCGCTGCTGGCGTTGCAGCGTGACCAGGCGGACGCGCTGCGGGCGCGCGGCCTGCGCGCGGTGACCGTCAACGCGCTGTCGGGCCAGCCCGCCCGGCACGAGGCCGGCGAGCTGCTGGGCACCGGCGGGACGGGATTCATCTTCCTCGGCCCGGAACAACTGGCCCGCGATGACGTGCGAGCCATGCTGGCCCAGGCGCCGGTGCGGCTGTTCGCGGTGGACGAGGCACACTGCATCTCTTCCTGGGGCCACGATTTCCGTCCGGACTACCTGCGGCTGGGCGCGGTCATCGACGCGTTCCCGGCCCGGCCCGCCGTGGCTGCGCTGACCGCGACCGCCGCCCCGCCGGTGCGCCAGGAGATCATCGCCCAGCTGCGCCTGCGCGATCCGTGCCAGGTCATCCGCGACTTCGACCGGCCCGAGATCCACCTGTCGGTCCGCGCCTTTCACCGGGCCGGCGACAAGGAACGGGCCGTGCTGGCCGCCGTGCGGGAGCAGGCCGGGTCGGGACTGGTCTACGTGGCGACCAGGAAAGAGGCGGAGGCCTACGCGGGGCGCCTTGGTGTCCGGCACTACCACGGCGGCCTGGCCAAGGCCGAGCGGCTGGCCGCGCAACAGGCGTTTGAGGACGGGGCCACGATCGTGGCCACGAGCGCGTTCGGGATGGGAATCGACCGGGCCGATGTGCGCTTCGTCGTGCATGCCTCGGTCCCGGGCTCGCTCGATGAGTACTACCAGGAGATCGGGCGCGGCGGTCGTGACGGCCGGGCCGCCACCGCGATCTGCTGCTACCGGGCCGAGGACCTGGGCCTGCTCCGCTACTTCGCGGCAAGCCTGCCGAAGGAGGCTGACCTGGCCGCCGTGGCTGGCGCGGTCACCGGGCCGGTGACCCGGCGGGAGCTCGCCGCCCGCACCGGGATGCCCTCCGTCCGGCTCGCCGAGCTGCTCAACCTCCTCGAGGCGGCCGGCGCGATCCGGCTCGGCCGCGACGTCGTGCCGGCCGGCCGCGGGGCCGCCCCCGCGCAGGCCGCCGCTCCGGCGCAGGCCGCCGCCCGGGCGCTGCAGATCGCTGCGCACCACCGGTCCGTCGAGCGCTCCCGGGTCGAGATGATGCGCCGGTACGCGGAGATGACTGACTGCCGCCGCCGGTTCCTGCTCCGGTACTTCGGCGAGACGGTCTCCGAAGCATGCGGGCATTGCGACAACTGCGACGCCGGCCGGTCCCGGCCGGTAGTGCCGACCGGGAGGTTCTCGCCCGGTGAACGGGTGGAGCACCACGAATGGGGCCCGGGCCTGGTACTGGCGGCGGAAGGAGGCCGGCTCACGGTGCTCTTCGACGAATACGGCTACCGGGAACTGGTCGCCGATGTGGTAACGGGCAGGCACCTGCTGGAGCCGGCCGGGGATAACTGACCAGCTATTTCCGGGCGACGAGGCCGCCGGTCAGTCGCCGGAGCGGATGTCGTTGTCGTCGTCCTCGACGACGTGGACGGCCGCCTCCTCGGCGGTCGCCGCACCGCCGTCGATCCCGGCGTCACTCGCGACGAGATCGGTGTCGCCGGCCTCGTCCCCGGCAACCAGCCGGCCGGCCCGGGGATCCGGGCCGTCATCCAGGAGCAATCCGTCGACGTCCTCGTCTCCCGCGTCCTCATCCCCGGCGATGTCCTCGGGCTGCTCATCGTCGACGCCGGGAACAACGTCCGGCTCTTCCTCGGCCAGCAGCTGGTCGAGCGATTCTCCGGAGTCCTGCTCCTCGGCGGTCGAGCCGAACCTGATTGCGGACGTCCAGCGTTCCGGGGGAATGACACCCCGGTCGAGGGGATCGTCGCCGGGGTTCCCGTCGAGGGTGTCCGATGCGTCCTGAACCTCGTAGTCCTGAAGGTCCTGCGATTCGTGGCGGGTCTCATCTGGCATGTCTGCACTCCTCTCCGCGCAGCGTCACCCGCGTACCAGCCGCCACGCGGTCACAGTGGAGGCGATCAGGCCTCATGACCGGTCCAATTCTAGATGAGTGACCCCTGTGCGGGTTCAGTGCCATAGGCGGGCAGCGATCGTGGGGAGCGGGTGTGGACACCTACCCGACTGGCTACCAACTAGCCAAAGTGACCCCAGTGCGTGGCGATGATGAGAAGTAGACCCGCGAGCGCGAGCGCGATACCTGCGACGATCGTTCGAGCGGTGCCGAACCTGAACTTCGGGACCTGCGCCGCGGCGAGCCAGACCCCAGCGAACAGGATGAGCAGGAATCCGATTTCCGCAAGGCGCCGGCCGGTGTGATGCGCCAGAGCGACGTAGTGCATGTCTGGCATTCTTCCTGCCCCGCTCCAGCCGTGTCGAGACAGGGCGGAGCTGCCGCCCCGCCAGAACTGCCGTGCGTATCCTCGTTCAGCGGTTCCAGCTCAAGATCGGTCAGGGGCTGAGGTTCCCTGGAGCGGCCAGGCGGTACGTGGCTGTGGCGATGTGGGTGAATGAACGGATGAGCGGGCTGCCGGTGGCGGTCTTCCAGGCGATGACGAGCTGGCTGGGCGGCATGTCCGTCAGCGGAACGCAGGTGAGCCCTTCGGGTACCGCGTGGGTGAGTGGCGTCAGCCCGATCGTGCCGTTCCAGAGGACAGCCTGCAGGCACTCGTGGACGGTGCGCACCACGGGACCATCCCGGAGCCGGCCTGCCGGGGTGGCGCCGTTCCAGAAGGC
>JAWWPY010000549.1:0-3428 GCA_033854735.1 Streptosporangiaceae bacterium
GGTCCGCGGCTCCAGGTCAGCGGTCGCCGCGTAGCTGCTCCCCGATATGGCGGGAGATGGCGGCGGAGATCTCGGCCACGCGCTCGGCGCTGACCTCATCCGCTTCCGGCACGCCCAGCAGGCCGAAGATCCGCGGCCCGCGCAGGCTGTCAGCCAGGTCGGCTGGGCGCGGCATGATGTGGAAGTGGACGTGCCCGAATCCCGGCGCCTCGGCGAACTGCGCGACGTAGGTCTTCTGGCAGCCAGTGACCGCGTGCAGGGCCCGTGACAGGCGGACCTGCCAGGTGCCCAGGACCGTCGCCTCCTCGTCCGTCAGGTCCGCGATCGAGGTCACGTGCCGCCTGGGCACGAGGACGAGCCAGCCCGGAAGTCCGGTGCCGATAGCGTGCGCGACCCGCCATAATCCGTCGGCGGCGATCCGCTCATGCGGTGCCGCGGCCGGGTCGGCGTCACGGCGGCAGGTGTAGCACTCGGAGGCGCCCATAAACGGGACCATACCGGCCGGCCGAGGCATGCACCGCGGGAATGCCGCTGGCATTCCCGCTGGCCTGCGCCGCAGGAATGCCAGGGGGCTGACGGCAGTTCACCCGACTAGGCGCGCCGGATCACCCTGGGTGCGCCCTACAACCATTGGGAGCACCCGTGACCATTCCGCTCACCAAATCTCTCTACACCGCCCGGGCCACCGCGACCGGCGGCCGGGCCGGGCATGCCGTTTCCGATGACGGCATCCTCGACGTGAACCTGCAGCCGCCCAAGGAGATGGGCGGTCCCGGCGGCGCCACCAACCCCGAGCAGCTTTTCGCCGCGGGTTTCGCAGCCTGCTTCCAGAGCGCGCTGGGCGTGGTCGGCCGCCGCCAAGGCGTGGACACCAGCGACTCACTCGTCGAAGCGGACGTCAGCATCGGCCCGGTCCAGGGTGGCGCCTACGGGCTGGCGGTCAAACTGCGGGTCACCATTCCCGGGGTCGACCCGGAGCAGGTCCGCTCCCTTACTGAGGCCGCGCACCAGGTCTGCCCGTACTCCAACGCCACCCGTGGCAACATCGACGTCACCCTAGAGGCCGGCTGACCCAGGGCCCCGGGGGCGTTTCCGGCGCGGCGGTGGCCTCACCGCTCGTGGGGCACGGCCGGGCGGGTGACTGGCACGATAGTGAGCAGGTCGTCGAGTCCCGCGAAATCGTCAGGGTTCGTGGTGAACAGGGCGAGGTCTTCGGCCAGCGCGACGGAGGCGATCATCAAGTCCACCGTCCTGCGCCTCGGCTTGCGCCCGGCTGCGACTACCGCGGCTGAGACGCGGCCGTAGGCGCGCGCCGCCTCCACGCCGAACGGGATCGGGTCGAATTCGTTCTCGGCGCGCTGGAGCACATCCAGCCGCCGGGCACGTTCGGCGTGCTCGTCGTAGCTGCTCTGTTCCTCGTTGCGACGCACTTCATGCGGGCCAGCCGAAAGCTCGGCGAGCGTAATGGCGCTGATCGCCATTTCTGCTGGCAGCTCGGCCGGGTCCAGCCACTTACGCAAAATCATGATGTTGGTGTCGAGCAGTCCCTGCTCGTGGTGCTCACCGGTCATAGGGCGTGGCCGTGCCCTGATCGCCAGCAGCGTCCTGGTCGTCCCGGAATGCCTCAACGTCGATCGCCGCAGCGCCGCGGGATGTGGCCGCGAACTCCTGCCGGGGGACAAACCGGCGGCGGCGCAACGGGATCAACTCGCCGATCCGGTGGCCGTCACGGGTCACGGTGAAGGCTTGCCCATTCTCGACTGCGTCCATGATCTCTTTAGACCTGTTACGAAGGTCCCGCTGGGTGATCTCAGGCTGTGCGGTCATACTCACCATCATAGATACCCGATGGCACGGTGTGCTACTTGGTGCTGCAGGGCTCGGGGATCCCGGCTCAGGCGGGTGAGCGGGCGGGCGCTGTCCGGGAGTAGGCGTCCAGGACCAGGTCCCAGAAGCCGGGTACGTCGACCGACATGGCGACGAGAGCGTTGCGCTCGTCCTCGGCCGCCGTGAAGTCGGTCACCGTCATGCCCGCCGTCCACCGGCCGGTGGTCTCCACCTCCACCCGGGCGGGCAGGCATCCGAACAGGCCCGGCGCGGCGACCAGGGCCAGCGCGCACACGTCGTGGACCGCTGGCCCGTCAGCCGCCCCCGGTGCCCGGCCCAGGGCGGCGGCCGTCTCGTGCCGGTACCCGGACAGGGCGGGCAGCAGCAGGCCGGCGCCGAGCCGGCCCAGGCCCCGCATCCGCTCCTGGACCACGGCCGTGGCCCGGGCCAGGTACGTCACGTCCAGCCCCACCATGGTGACCGTCCACCCGGCGCCGAACACGATCGCGGCCGCCTCAGGATCGGCGGCGATATTGAACTCCGCGGCCGGCGTGACATTCCCGCGGCCGGCCGAGCCGCCCATGATGACAAAGTCGCTGACCTGGGTGACGAGCCGCGGCTCACGCCGGACGGCGAGCGCGACATTGGTCAGCGGGCCGGTCGCGACCAGGGTGATCTCACCTGGTGCCGCGCCGATGGTGTCGATCAGGAAGTCCACGGCATGCCCGTCCCGCGCACCCGACGCAGGCGGCGGGAGGCGCGCTGCCCCGAGCCCGGACTCGCCATGGACATGGCGGGCATCCAGGACCGAGCGGAGCAGCGGCACCGGGCTGCCGGCCACCACGGGTACCTCCGGGCAGCCGACGAAATCGCGGACGCTGAGCGCATTCGCCGTAGTTGTCGCCAAGTCGACGTTCCCGCCGACAGTGGTCAGGCCCAGCAGTTCCAGCCCGGGATGACCGCACGCGAAGGCGATGGCGAGGGCATCGTCGATTCCCGGGTCACAGTCGAGAAGTATCTTCCGAGAGGTGGCCCGGTCCGGGGCGGATGCGATCACGCAGCCAGGCCCGACTCCTCAATCAGCGCCCGCACGCGAGCGTACAGGGCGCTGACCTGATCGGCCGTGACGTCTGACCGGACAGCCGTTATCACAGGAAATCCGTCACGCAACGCCTGCCGCATAAGCTGCGCGGTCACCATGGCCAGCCCGGGCGGCCACTCATCGGGAAGGTTGACCTCGACCACCATGACGCCTCCTTTAAGGCGCTCTCCAGTTCCGCGGCTTCAGATATCGCGCGGCTTCAGGGAGAGGTCTGTCATATGCATCGTAGAGCCGCCGGAACCACCCGGGTACTGGAGCGCCCCAGGCTGTGGAAGAAGAAGATCAGTGAACTTTTTTGCCCCTATAGGGGCTGTTGCAGAATTGATTTGGGGTAGTTCCGGCGTGTCTTCGGGGCTGTGACCTGCTGTTTTGGGATAATTTGGGGTATGGCGAAGGGTTACCGTCGGGTGGACCGGGATCAGCCGTTTCTGCTGCCGCCGGATATGCGGGAGTGGCTGCCGGCGGGTCATCCGGTGTGGCTGGTGATCCGTGCGGTGCA
>JAWWPY010000550.1:0-2812 GCA_033854735.1 Streptosporangiaceae bacterium
CGGCTTGGAGCCGATCTTGCCTCTGCACGCCACCGCGACCAGCGCCGTCGCCACCGACCGCAGCACCGATCCCGACTGGTGGAAGACGGCGGTGTTCTACCAGATCTACCCGCGCAGCTTCGCCGACTCGAACGGCGATGGGGTCGGCGACCTGCCCGGCATCGTCGCCCACCTCGACTACCTGAACGACGGCACGGATGGCTCCCTCGGCGTGACCGCCATCTGGCTCTCGCCGTTCTACCGGTCGCCGATGGCCGACTTCGGCTACGACATCGCCGACTACACCGATGTCGACCCGATCTTCGGGACGCTCGGCGATGTCGACGACCTCCTCGAAGGCGCCCACGACCGCGGCATCAAGGTCGTCGTCGACTGGGTGCCGAACCACACCTCCGACCAGCATCCGTGGTTCGCCGACTCGGCGAGCAGCCGGGACAGTCCCAGGCGTGACTGGTACGTGTGGCGTGACCCCGCGCCGGATGGCGGGCCGCCGAACAACTGGGAGTCAGTGTTCGCCGCCGTCGGCCCGGCCTGGACATTTCACGCGCCAACCGGCCAGTACTACCTGCATTCGTTCACGCCGCAGCAGCCCGACCTCAACTGGGACAACCCCGAGGTGGAAGCGGCGATGCACGACGTCCTGCGCTTCTGGCTCAACCGGGGCGTGGATGGCTTCCGGATCGACGTTATTTACAAGATCGCCAAGGACCCGGAGCTCCGTGACAACGAGCCCGGCCGGCGCCACGACGAGGACTGGCCCACCATCCACGACCGGCTGCGGGGCATCCGGCGGGTTGTCGACGAATACGACGACCGGATCATCGCCGGCGAGGTCTACCTGCTGGACCTGCACCGCCTGGTGGAATACATCAACACCGGGGACCAGCTGCACCTCGCGCACAACTTCGTCTTCTTCCATCTGCCCTGGCGGGCCCCGGCGTTCCGGGCGTCCGTGGAGGAGTTCGCCGCGCTGGCGGACGCCGCGGCGTGGCCCGCCTGGTTCCTGGAAAACCATGATCACTCCCGCGTCGCGACCCGCTACGCGGCCGGGCCGGGCACCGGTGAGCGCCGCGCGAGAGTGGCCGCGCTGATGATCTGCGCACTGCGGGGCACGCCGTTCGTGTACTACGGGCAGGAGCTCGGGCTGCCGGACGCCGACATACCGCCCGACCGGATCGTGGACGTCGACGGCCGGGATCCGGAGCGGGCGCCGATGCCCTGGCAGCGGCCTTCTCACGCGGGCCTGGGCGCGGGCTTCACGAGCGGGAAGCCCTGGCTGCCGGTCGTGGCCGACGCCGAGCGCCTGTGCGTCGAAGCGCAGCAGGGCGATCCGGCCTCCATGCTGACGTTCGTGCGCCGCCTGCTGCGGCTGCGCGAGCGCGAGCCCGCGCTGCAGTCCGGCAGCCAGCGCCTGGCGGAGGCCGCGCGGGACGTTTTCTGCTTCGAGCGGGAGCATCTCGGCCGGCGTTTCCTGGTCGCGCTGAACTTCACGTCGCTCGCCCTGCCGCTCGGCCTGCGCGAGAATGTCGCCGGGCCGGCCGAGGTGGTCCTGTCCACCAGCCCCGGGCGTGCCTTCGGCGCCGTCCCGCTGCCGGATCTCGTGCTGGAGCCCGACGAGGGCCTGATTCTGCGCCTTCCGCCCCGCTAGGAAGCCCCGGAGGGGCGACCATTCCGGCCGCTATTCAAGCCATCCGGAAGGGCGCGCGGAGATTGGGCGAAGAACTGCTGAATCACATTAAACCCTTCCTTCGTGAGCGTGCCGTGCCGATTGCTGCGGCGTGGCGACTTCACCCCGCCCGGCGGGCCGGCGCATCATCACTTTTTACCGGGGAGGCTCCGTGGTTGACCGCCTCAGGTAGTTCACCACGTCGGCGAAAAGGGGAATAGTGCCAAATATCGCGGCCGGATGGCTCCGGCGTATTCAGTCGGCGGGCTCGACGGTGGCCGCGGTGGCTCTCGCCGCATCGGCGGTTTCGCTGGGCGCGTGCTCGACGTCACCGACCACGACGACATCCGCGCAGGCCACAGCCGCGGCGTTGCCATCCCCGCAGGCCTCGGCCATTGCCGCGATCGTGCGCAAAGCGATGAAGACCTATCACCTCCGTGCGGTCATCGTGCGAGTCACCAAAGGCGGCAAGGTGGTGACCACCCAGGCGGCCGGCCCGTCGATGACGGGAGTGCCCGCGACCCCGGCCATGCATTTCCGCAATGGCGCCGTCGCCTTCGCCTACGTGGCGACGCTGCTCATGGAGTATGTGGACGAGCACAAGGTGAGCCTCAATGACACCATCAGCCGCTGGATGCCGAAGTTGCCCGAGGCTAACAAGGTCACGCTCAAGATGCTGGCCAACCAGACCACGGGCTATCCCGACTTCGAGACCGACCCGGCCTGGACCGCGGCCTTCAACGCCGACCCATTCCACCTCTTCACCTACAAGGAACGGCTGGGCTACGCCTTTGCCCGGCCGGCCCAGTTCGCCCCGGGGAAGAACTGGAGCTACGCCCACACCAACTTCATGATCCTCGGCCAGATCCTGTCCATGATCGGAAAGAAGCCGCTGGCCACGCTGCTGCGCGAGAAGGTGCTCGGGCCCATGGGCCTGACCAGCACCACCAGTTCCGTGACTTCCTCCATGCCGGAGCCGGTGCTCCACTCGTTCAGCTCCGAACGGGAGGTGGCCCTCCATATCCCGCCCAAAGTTACGTTCTATGAGGAAGCGACGTACTGGAACACTCAATGGGGAACGCCGGTCGGCGCGAACGAGAGCACCAATATCTACGACCTGATCAAGACGGCCGTGGCCGTCGGCAC
>JAWWPY010000551.1:0-2739 GCA_033854735.1 Streptosporangiaceae bacterium
GAGGCTCGCCATGATCCTGGTCACCGGAGCGACCGGCAGTGTCGGACGCGAGGTGGTGAGGCTGCTGCTGGAGAGCGGCGAGGAGGTCGGGGCGGTCACCCGCGATCCGGGCTCCAGCGCAGTGCCAGCCGCCGCCCGCGTGGTGGGCGGCGACCCTTCCCGCCCGAAGACACTGACCCTGGCGCTGCGCGATGTCGAGGCGGTCCTGCTCAGCCCGCGCGCTGTCGGTCGCGGCGCCGCCGAACTCCTGTCGCTGGCGGGGGAGCACGGCGCGCGCCGGGTGGTCCTGCTGTCGGCAGTGACCGTGGAGTACCCCGCTGGCGAGGCTCGCTTCGCCGACGCCTTCAAGGCGGCCGAAGACGTCGTCACAGGGAGTGGCCTGGACTGGACCCTCCTGCGGTGCGCCGACTTCGCCGCCAACGCCCTGGCCTGGGCGCCGCAGATCCGCCAGGCCGGCCTCGTACGGGGCGCTTACGGCGACGCCACGACCTCTACGATCCACGAGCGCGACATCGCCGCGGTGGCCGCATCGGCGCTGGCCAGCACCGCACCCGCCGGGCACACCTACGTGCTCACCGGCCCGCAGTCACTAACCCAACGCGACAAGGTCCGCCTCATCGGCGAGGCCATCGGAAGAGAGCTGTCCTTCCAGGAGATCTCTCCCCAGCAGGTCCGCCAGGCCATGATCACCCAGGGCCTCCCTGAGGAGATCCCCGACCGGCTGCTCGGCTCCCTGGCCCACTACGCCAAGCAGCCGGGACCGTCCTCAGGCACCGTGCAGCAGGTACTGGGCCGGCCCGCGCTCACCTTCGCCGAATGGGCGGCCGGCCACGCCGCCGCCTTCCAGAACTGAACACAAGCCCTGACCAACCCTCCTGGACGGCCAGATGAAACTCACGATTTTCGCAGCGACCGGTGGCATCGGCCGCCAAATCCTCGAGCAGGCCATCGACGCGGGCCACGACGTCACCGCGGTCGTCCGCAACCCCCGGAAACTGCCCGCCAAGCTGTCAGATGGAAGATGTCCTGCGCGACAGCAGCCTGGAGTGGACTGCCGTACGGCCGCCACGGCTGACCGACAAGCCGCTGACCGGCACCTACCGGACGGCCCGCGGGCAAAACCTCCGCCGCGGCGCCTTCATTTCACGCGCCGATGTCGCCCATTACATGCTTCGCGCACTCGATCAACCCGAGACGATCAGGCAAACCATTGGCCTGGCCAACTAATGGACCGAAGAAATCATCGGAGTTCCCATGTTCACCGCCTACGTCATCGTCACCATCGTTGCCATCGCCGCTAATGCCTTCTCGGGCATCGCCGCCATCCTCCACTTCAAGCCGATCCTCCCCGGCATGGCCAGGGCAGGCGTGCCTGAATCGTGGCTGACCTTCCCGATAGGCACCCTCAAGACAGCGGGCGCGGCCGGCCTGCTGCTCGGCCTCACCGGCGTGCCAGTGATCGGCACGGCGGCCGCCATCGGCCTCATCCTGTTCTTCGTCTGCGCCGTCTACACCCACGTGCGCGCGAACGACTACTCGTCGCAGTTCGCCTTGGCGAACGGGTACCTCCTGCTGGCCGTGGCCGCGCTGGCGCTGGACCTGGCAGTCAGGCATCGCTGAGGATGCAGACGGCAGAACACATCGATCCACGTCCCGTCCACCCTGATCGGACCCGGCCGCCCGTCGTACCGGTGGCAGGAATCGTGGGCCAGGCCCGCAGCGTCGTTCCGCTGTCTTTGCCGCGTCCTTACCCATCCGCAGGATGCTCAGGCCAGCGGCACCGGGCTGCTCAGTGACGGAGTCAGGTCAAGCCGCCGGCCGGCCAGGTGGCGGCCGCCCGGTGCGGGATCAACTAGATCCCCGTCGTGCACCACGATCCGGCCGCCGACGATGATCGTGACCGGCCGCCCGGTCACCTCGGTGCCCTCGTACGGGGTGTAGTCCGTGGCCATGTGCAGTTCCCCCGTGGTGAGGGTCCATTTCCGCGTGGGATCCCAGAGAGCCAGGTCCGCGTCCGCCCCTGGCAACAGCGTGCCCTTCCGCGGGTAGATCCCGTTGGCCCGGGCCGGGTTGGCCGCGGTGAGCTCGACGAACCGGGTGACCGGCAGCCCGCGGCGCACCACGTACTCGGAGAAGATGACAGGCAGGCGGGTTTCCACTCCCGGCAGGCCGTTCGGCATGACGCGGACGTCGTGCCGCCGGGACCGCTTCTGCGCGAGGTCGTAGCAGCAGTGGTCGCTGCCGATGGTGGTGATCTCCCCGGTGAACAGCTGGCGGCCGAGCTGCTCGACCGCGGCGGCGGAGCGCAGCGGCGGGCAGCACACGAAACGCTCCGGCTCGCGGCCCTGGTACCGGCGGTCGTCGAGCACGAGGTGGTGCGCGACGGATTCGGTGAAGGCGGCCACGCCGCGGCGGCGCGCCTGGGCGACCAGCCCGGTCGCCTCGGCAGTGGACTGGTGCACGAAGTACACGGGGGCCCGCAGCGACTCCGCGATGGCCAGCACCTCGGCCACCGAGGCGGTCTCGGCCAGCTCGGGGCGGGTGGCGGGCATGTTTCCGGCGGCCACCCCGCCGCCGGCAGCGCACTGCTGCTGTGCGTCCTCAATCAGGTGGTTGGCCTCGCAGTGGATGACCACCATGCCGCCGAGATCCCGCAGCACGGTCATGGTCCGCAGGATCGTGTCGTCATCCGCCATGCTCTCGCCCCGGTAGGTAGTGAACATCTTCACCGTGACAATG
>JAWWPY010000552.1:0-4012 GCA_033854735.1 Streptosporangiaceae bacterium
CTCGGCGGCTAGCCGGATTGTCCAACCCGGGCCGGTGAGCCCAGGGCCGGTGAGCCCGGGGCCGGGCTCAGCTCGACGTGCCGGCCAGCTGCGGATCCTGCAGCGCGGCACCATAACGCATCGCGGCGAGCTGGCCGATGGGCGGCTGGGCCCCCAGCGGCCCGGCTGCCTTCATGCCCGCCGCCTCGGCGACCGCGGCGAGATCGAGATGGTCCGTTTCCGGTCCGATCACGCAGGGAGACATGGCCAGGCTGGTGACGCCGGCGTCGAACAGCCGTCCCGCCGCGTCCCGGATGCTGCTCGGCTCGTTCAGCGACGCGGCGGCGACGGGAACCGCCAGCCGCGCGGCGAGCAGCACGGCCGCAGTGCCGGCGATGGACATCGCGTCAGTACCGAGCGCCGTGACCAGCACGCCCTCGGCTGCGGTGCTAACGATGCTGATCCGGCCCATCCGGTCGCTGCGGGCCAGGCCGGCCTCGGCGAGCCGGGCGTGCAAGGCCCCGGCCAGGATCGGATGGACACCGAGGGCCGCGGTGGGGAGTACCGGCACTGCCGCGGCGGAGATCTCCGCCGCGATCGCCGCGTCGGTCTCCGGTTGCGGGCAGATGAGCAGCGGCACCACTACGGCCGCCGGCCGGCCCTCCACCCTGGGGCAGCTGGCCAGCACCGAGCTGAGACTCTCCTCCTCGCCTTCGAGGAAGCCGGCCCGTACCGTGACACCGGGGCAGGACTGGCTGGCCACGTCGATGATGTCGGCGACGATATCGATGCCGGTGTCGGTGGCCGGGCCGGGAACCGCCAGGATCAGCGCGGGGGCATCGGACGGCACCGACAGCTGGTGCGGACTGCGGTGCCGGCCGGGGCGGCGGAAGCGCGTGGTGCGCGTCGGCAGTGCCGTGCCCTCTCCCGGAGCCCCTGAGCCTCGAGTTGGCAGTCCTGAGGCTGCTGGCGGAAAGCCTGAGCCCCGGGTCGGCAGCCCTGAGCCCTGTGCCGGGGGCCCCGAGCCTCGCGTTGGCAGCCCCGAGCCCTGGGCCGGAAGGCCCGAGCTGCGCGTTGGCAGCCCTGAGCCTTCTGGCGGAGGCCCCGAGCCCCGGGTCGGCAGCCCTGACCCCTGGATAGGAAGCCCTGAGCCCCGCGTCGGCAGGCCCGGCCTGCGCGCGGGAAGGTCAGGGGCAGGTCCCTGATCAGTACCCATAACCGGGCCATAGTAGCTAGCTTGCAAATCGTGCGCGCCCAGATGCGCGACATCACGGCCCAGATTGTGGGTCTGGCCTGGCTGGCTGGGCCGTTTCGAAGGATATTTCATCCCCGGTTGACCGCCGGATCGCGCAGGGGCAGCCGCTAGTGGCCGATGGGGCGACTGGTCATCCCGCGAAGAGGGTCAGAACAGCCGCAGCGTGCCGTCATCGGCGCCGCGCAGGGAGTCGTAGTCGAGGACGAGGCACCTGATACCACGATCCTCGGCTAGTACCCGGGCCTGCGGCTTGATCTCCTGGGCGGCGAAGATCCCCTGCACCGGGGCGAGCAGGGGATCGCGGTTCAGCAGATCCAGGTAGCGCGTGAGCTGCTCAACCCCGTCCCGGCAGGCCACCTCTGTTGATCTTGGTCCCGGTACCTACCGATTCGGCAGGCTGAGGTGGCCCGCCCGAGGGTCCGGGTTCGCCGAGGACTACCTTGGTCTTGATTAGAGCCCCCCTGCACCGGACATCCTGCAGTTCGACATCGTCAAAGTCCTTACAACACGCCGTGCCAAATGCTATAGAGCGTGATGAAAGTCCGTTAAAATCCATGCTTATGGAGACAACATCGCGATATGCAAGCAGGTTAGAAAGCAATGGGAACGGTGCGGTTATCCGCGTCGCTATCTATGCGCGCCTGAGCAGGAACCCCAGCGGGCTAAGTGGGAACACTTCCATACAAGTTGTCGAATGTCTTGAAGAACTCGGGCATTATGCCCGAGAGCATGGCCTGCGGGTCGAGATCATTGTCATCTTCGAAGAGAATGACATCAGTGCATCTCAATACTCGAAGAGAAAGCGCCCTGATTTCCAGGGCCTTATTGAACTCATAAAGGAAAATAAGGTCGATGTTATCTTCGCGACCGAGGTGGAGCGCCTTGTACGGCAGCCAGCCGAAGCTGAGCAGCTGATCGACCTGGCAGGTGCCACCGATCTCCGTGAGGTTCATTTGACCTCGGATGAGGGCTACGATCTGTCGACCCCGGATGGGGTCTACCGGATAAGGCAAGCCGTCAAGCTGGCAGAGCGTGAGTCATGTAAGACTAGCGAGCGCCTCAGGCGCAAGCTGGCAGACCGAGCCCGCAACGGCCAGACGCATGGCAGTCGTCGGTGCTTTGGCTATAAGGCTGGCAACATGGAAATAGACGAGGCTGAGGCTTCCGTCCTGCGTGAGATGGGCGCCAAGCTGCTTGCCAACTACTCGTTCAAAGAGATTGCTTACTGGGCCAATGAGCAGGGATACAAGACCGCCGAGGGCAAGTTGTGGTACCCGATAACGATCAGGAACACTCTGCGGCGAGTTCGGTATGCCGGTATTCGTGAGCATCGCGGGGCGCAATTCCCGGCAGCCTGGCCAGGAGTCTTCGACGTTCCAGCTTGGGATCAGATGCAGCTAAGGATCAAGCGCAGCGCTGACAGGTTTGCTGACCGGCCGAAGGCCCGGAAATACCTACTGACTGGTCGTGTCTACTGCGGCAAGTGTGGTTCTTCTCTAAATGGTGAGACGAAGCGTGACCACCCTGGAAGGCCGCTACGTCCTGTCTATCACTGTCGTGTGCAAGGCGAGGCACAGCGAGAAGGCGGCTGTGGCGGCGTCACAATTAACGCCTATGCCCTCAACTGGTACATCCGTGAGTCTGTCTTTGACCGCCTGGACCCAGAGAAGGTCGTTGAGTTGCTCAGGGATAGCGAGCCAAGCGACGGCAAGCTGAAGCAACTTCTTGACCAGCGCGCCGCGCAGCAGCTCAGGCTGGATGGCTTGGTCGATGACTATGCAAGCGGTCTCTTGGACCGTGCAGAGTTGGCGAGAGCCAAGACAAAAGCTCAAGCCGAGCTATCAAGCATCAACACTAAGATCGAGTTGCTGAGAACCCGTACGCGCCAGACAGGGTCACTTACAGTTCGGGACTCGCTTCGGCATGCTTGGCAAGCAAACGAGGACAGCGGCTGGCGTGGTGCGCTGATCGACAGCGTTGTCGAGCGAATCGATGTATTCCCTGGTATCGGGAAGCCGTTCGTCGACGTGGATGGCGTAACTATGCGGTTCGACAAAGACCGTGTGCTGATCACTTGGCGCAAGATCGATACATCGGCCGCTCAGCGTTATGGTGGTGCCGCAGGGCTGCGACTCGCGTGAACGTTAGAACAGCGTCCCCTCGCGCTCGATCCCGCGCATGGCGTCGTAGTCCAAGACCACGCACCGTATGCCACGGTTCTCTGCCAGCGTGCGCGCCTGCGGCTTTATCGTCTGCGCAGCAAGCACACCTTTAACCGGTGCTAGAAGCGGGTCGCGGTTCAGCAGCTCCAGGTACCTGGTCAACTGTTCGACTGCATCAATGCCAGCGTGACGTTTGATCTCGACCGCCACATAGGCCCCTCCGCCCAAAGCGGTACCTTCGGCAGAATCGGAGCCGTCGATCTCGCCGCGGCGCTTGATCTCGATCGCCACGCGGCCGCCGTCCGCGTCGCGGCACATCAGGTCGACCGGGCCGATGGCGGTCGGGTATTCGCGGCGGATGAGCCGCCAGCCCTCGCCGAGGACCTGCATCTGCGCGGCCAGCAGTTCCTGCAGGTGCGACTCGACGCCGTCCTTGACCAGGCCCGGATCGATTCCCAGGTCGAAAGAGGAGTCGCTGATGATCTCCTCGAGGGCGATCGTCAGCGTCTCGCCCGACTTGCCCGTGACCACCCACCGGCCCGGTTCCTCGACCAGGCGGCAGGGCGGGGACATCCAGTTCAGCGGCTTGTAGGAGCCGCCGTCGGAGTGAACCAGG
>JAWWPY010000553.1:0-2560 GCA_033854735.1 Streptosporangiaceae bacterium
GCCGTGGCGTCCGGCGGCGCCGAGGGCGTGGGGTACGCGCACGGGCTGATCCTCGGCGCCGTCTACCTTCTCGTCGCGATCGCGGCGGCGATGACGGTCTTCCTCCGCAGCGACGTGACGGCCTAGCTGGGTTAGGTCGATACCACCGTCACGACGGTGTGGCCGATCTTGACCTTGTCGCCCTTCTTCAGCAGCTGGGGTGCGTGGAACCGGCGCCCGTTGAGCCAGGTGCCGTTCTTTGATCCGAGGTCTTCGACGTACCACAGGCCATGGGCGGCCCGGAAACGGGCGTGATGGGTGGAGGCGAAGTCATCGCCGATGACGAGCGTGCCCTGGCGCCCGGCCGTGAAGCTGGTGTGAAACGTGTGCTGCTCGTCTCCGGCCTGAAGGACCAGGGACTGATCGGGGATGGCATCGGCGAGGGTGACGCCGGCTTGCCCGGCGACGGCGGACACGGCGGCCTTCCAGGCTTGCTGTTCCTCCTCGGTGCTTTCTTCCCACGTCGGGAGAGAGCCAGGCTGGACGGCCCGGTGGGCTTCGTAGGCAGTTCGCGCGAGGTGCTCAAGGCCGACGGTCACGTCTTCGATGATGCCAGAGGTGCGGTGATGGCGGCCCGGAAACATGCCCAGCCGCCTGCGCGTATGCCCCCCGAGCACGGGCAGGCTTACCCTGAGGGAAGGCTGGAGGCGTCATGGAGAAGCGTTCGCACCCGGGTCAGACCTCGCGAGCCGGAACCACGCAGGCGGCGGCCTCAACCTTCGCATCGGCATGGAGACGGGCCCACCTGACGGTGGATGAGCGGGTGGCCAGAGGCCGGGGCGCCCGCAAGGAGGCGCCAAGGTCGAGCCACGGGCGGTGGACCCCCGCACCGGACCGCCCGGATCCGATCGCACTGCTCGAAGAGCAGGCGGAGAGCCGGGTCGCCCGCCTGGTCCCTATCCGGTACGGGCGGATGCTGGTCTCCCCCTTTACCTTCTACCGGGGCGCCGCGCTGATCATGGCGTCCGACCTGGCTGCGACCCCTCAGTCCGGGATCACGGTGCAATTGTGCGGCGACGCGCACCTGTCGAATTTCGGCCTGTTCGGCACGCCCGAGCGGCGGATGCTGTTCGACATCAACGATTTCGATGAGACCCTCCCCGGCCCGTGGGAGTGGGACGTCAAACGCCTGGCGGCCAGTTTCGAGGTGATGGGACGCGACCGCGGCTTCAGCCCCGCCGACCGCCGGGACATCGTCATGGCCGGGGTCAAGGAATACCGGGACCGCATGCGCGAGGCGGCCGGGATGCGCTCCCTGGAGGCGTGGTACGAGCATCTGGAGGCCGGGATGCTGCTCAAGCTGGTCCGCAAGGAGGTGCGCGTCAAACGGGTCAGCAAGAAGGAGGCGCGGGCGACCAAGGAGATGGTGGCCAAGGCGCGTACCCGCGACAGCACGCGGGTCTTCGCCAGGCGGGCGGACGACGTCGACGGTGAACCGCGGATCGTCGCCGACCCCCCGCTCATCATCCCGATCGAGGACCTGATCCAGCCCGGGTCGGAATGGGAGGACCCCGCCCCCCTGATCAAGAAACTGCTCAGCTCGTACCGGCGCACGCTCGGGCGGCAGCACCACCCGGTCGAGGAGTACCGCTACGCGCACGTGGCCCACAAGATCGTGGGCGTGGGCAGCGTCGGCACCCGCTGCTACATCATGCTGATGCTCGGCCGGGACGACAACGACCCGTTGTTCCTGCAGGTCAAGGAGGCGCAAGCGTCGGTGCTCGAACGCTTCCTGGGGGCGAGCGCATACTCCCATCATGGCGAGCGAGTGGTAGCCGGGCAGCGCCTGATGCAGGCCGCGACCGACATCTTCCTGGGCTGGCAGCGCATCAAGGGTATGGACGGCGTGACCCGCGACTACTACGTGCGCCAATTCCAGGACTGGAAGGGCAGTGCGGACGTGGACACTATGCTCCCGCCCGGGGCCACCCTGTATTCGCGTATCTGCGCAGCGACCCTGGCCCGGGCCCACGCCCGCTGGGGCGACCGCATCGCCATTGCCTCCTACCTGGGCCGGGGGGATGCTTTCGACCGCGCGATCGCCGACTTCTCCGCCGCGTACGCCGACCAGAACGAGCGGGATTACGCTGCGTTCCGGGCAGCCGTTGACTCGGGGCGGCTGGCCGCCCGGACCGGGCTGTAGCCCTGAGGCGACGGATCCCCGGGGATCAGTGGCCGGTGAGCGGTTCCCCGGCTCTGGCCGGCTGGCCGTCACTTGTGCTGGACGGTGAAGCCTAGCTTTCCCAGCACCGCGACGGCACCGCTCTTTCCGCCCTCGAAGTCGCCGGAGCCCAGGCGCTGGCCGGTGGCGAACTCATAAGCCGTGCCCAGGATGGCTTTCGGCGGGTAACGGCGTTCGTCCCTGACCAGGTCATAGGTCGTGGTCGGGCCGAAGCCATGCTCATCGAAGAACGCCTCCGGCCCCAGTCGGTCGTAGTCCTGTATCGCGCGCAACACCTCAGCATCGGTGACGCGGTCCCAAAGCCACCATGTGTTCACTCCTCCCAGGATCATTCTGGCT
>JAWWPY010000554.1:0-27706 GCA_033854735.1 Streptosporangiaceae bacterium
CCCGTGGCCAGCACGGCCACGAGCACGATCGCGGTCAGCGCGGCACTGAAGCGCTGCCCTCGGGGATCAATTTTCATCTCTGCGCCTTTCGCGGTGTTGGCTGGACCAGATGTGCGCCCGGGCTCCCGCTCAGCGCGGGCACGCCCACCGGCGGCCCGGGCCTCTCTGGAGTAGTCCGCTCTGCCGGAGAGCTTCAGGCAGACTGGCCGTGACGCGGCACGGCCGGACACTGGGCCGCGCCGACACGGCAGTAGTCCACCGCACGCCGCCTGGTCAGGATGGGCCGCATCGCCCCCTGCTCCGCCATGCCACCACCCTTGGTACTGGACACCCGCGCGGTCGCGATGTCATGCGCGGCCCGGATTACAAGCCCTTCCGACCGCTCCGGTAGGATATTAGCGCTGCTCACGCCACCACGCCAAGCGCCGCTAGCACCTCATCCTTGCGCGGCGGGCCGCTGGCCCGGGAGGCGATCCGGCCATCGGGGCCAAGGAGGAACGTGGTCGGAGTCCTGCGGACGTCGAGCGCCCGGACCAGATCGACCCGGTCGGCCACGTCGAGTTCGACGTGGGTGACACCGTTGGCGGAGCGGGCGACATCCATAAGAACCTGCCTGGCCGCCCGGCATGGAGCACAGAACGATGAGGAAAACTGCAGCAGGGTGGCACGTTCCCCCAGGGGGGAGCCGAGGTCGGCCTCGGTCAGCCGCTGCCCCGGCCCGAGTTCCTGCCCCGGCCGGCCGGCGGCCCGTGGCGGCCGCAGCCGCCCGTCACTGCGGCGGCGGGAAAGCCCAAACGCAGTCGCGCCGATCAGCACGACGATCCCTACGAGTAGCCCGGCCGTCACGCCACCGTACAGCGCAGTCGACGGGCGTCCCATTCCCGCGACCACCTGTTTCGGCTAGTTTTCGGCTGGGTTTCGGCCAGCCAGATCTGAGCGACCGCGCTCGGCCAGCCCGGGGGCCACCCCGGAACTCCAGGCATAACGCTTTCCTTGATCACGCTCTGCCGAACCGGGGGACCACCCCCGGCACCCCCGGCATACCGCTTTCCATCACTACGCTCGGCCAGCCCGGGGGACCACCCCCGGAACCCCCAAGGCATACCGCTTTCCTTGATCACGGAGTATTTCTGGGTCTATGTGTCCGGGATGTTCCGTGATCATGGAAGACGCGGGGGATGTGGCTGGCTGCTGCCGTCATCGGGCCGGGACGCTGATCAGCACCTTCCCGCCCGACGTGATCTGGAAGCTGCGCACGTTAGCCTCCAGGATTGACGTATCCCCCGGGTACCAGAGCGAGCTGTCGCGGTACGTCGCGGTCCAGCCGCCCACGATGGCATGGTCCCCGGACGAGTCGGTGACCTCGAACTGGCAGTCCATCCCGACCGGGACCCCCCTGACCTGCACCTTCACGGAGGTCCCCCAGGGCTGGGGCGCGTACCTCACCCTGATGCTGGTCAGCGTCGCCCGGTCAGTGCCGGAGACAGTCTCCCAGTGAGCGGGCGCCGCCACCTGCGCACCGGTGCCGCCTGCCGCGGGGTGCAGCACATTCCAGCCGACCGCTCCGCCCGAACCGGCCAGCAGGACGATGGCCGCGGCGGCGGCCAGGCCGCGCCACGTCCGTTCCCGGCGGTGCCTGGCGGTCCGCCGGAGCAGGGACCGCAGCATCTCGTCGCTAGCAGGCTCGACGACATGCGACTCGTCGAATTCGTCATGCGCCAGATGTTCCGCCTCGGCGACCGGTACCCGGCGCAGCAGGGCCGGCAGCCCGGCCAGGCCCGCGAGTTCCTCCCGGCAATCCGGGCAGGTGCTCAGGTGTCCGTCCACGAGCGCGCGTTCCGCAGGATCGATGGCGCCCAGCACGTACACCCCGAGCGCCTGCCGGAAGTCCCGGCAGACCGCTGACCCGGTCATGGCGCGAGCCCCCGTTCCTCTAGCGCGAGCTTAAGTGCCCTAAGTGCGTAAAACGTCCGGGACTTCACGGTTCCTCCCGGAATGCCAAGGCTGGCCGCCGCTTCGGCCACCGAGCGGCCCAGGTAATACGTCTCGACCAGGACCTGCCGGTGCTCCGGGCGCAGCGCCCGGAGCGCGTCCGCCACGGCCCAGGACTCCAGCGCCCGGTCGGCGCCGTCGGCCACAGGCACGAGTTCCAGTGCCGCCTCGCCCACCTCGCGTGGCCGGGCACTTCTCGCCCGGTGGGCGTCGACGGCCAGATTCCGCGCCACGGCGAACAGCCAGGGGCGCGCGGGGCGCTCCGCGATCGCCTCCGGATGCAGCCACGCCCGGAGCAGCGTTTCCTGCACGATGTCCTCGGCGCGCTGCCGGTCGCCGGTGGTCAGGCGCAGCGCATAGCGCAGGAGCGGCCCCGCGTGCTCGGCATAGAGGGCGCGCACCAGCGCCTCATCGGAGATCTTGCTCTTCGATGCCCTGCTTTCGGTCTCACGGTGCCGCGCCACGTTCCTTGTAACGAGGAGCGGGGCCAACCGGTTCACCAGGCGCTCGGGAAGACGATTACGCCCTTCCCCGGGCAATCCGGCGCCGCGGTCGCCGCGGCCCGGCGGGGGCCCGGTCATGGGCGATTCGCAAAGTGAACGTCCTGCCCGGATGCGGTGATGCGCAGTCCCCCGGCGCCCACACTGACCGAGGTGACGGTCAGGTGCAGTGGCAGGGCCCCGAGCGGGACCGCGAAGCCAAGCCGTCTCGCCACGGCGCCCACCGGGACTTTGGCACTCCCCCCGATGGTGATTTCCCGCGGGCTGAGGGTGATTCCTGATGGGCTGGCCGCAGGCGTGACAGTCGCCGAGACCGGGAGGCTGAGGCCGGCGTAACCCACGGTGCCCGACAGCCGGAGCCGCTGCCCGTCCTGGTGCAGCGCCAGGCCCCGCGGCAGCCGCTGGCGCACCGCGGCCAGCGGCACCAGCGCGGTCGCGGTGGCATGGTCCGCTGTCACCGTGGACGCACCCCGGCCAAGCAGCTGGCTCAGCGGGGCACGTACGCCGGTGAACCGGGCATCCAGCCGGGAAACCTGCACGCCGCCGGCGACCACGCGGCCCATCCGGACATCGACCACGATGTAACGGCCCACCGCCACCTGGGTGAGGAACGGGAAACCGTGAATCCGGACGGCTGGCCTGGCCGGCAGATCATACGCGCTCGCCACCCGGCTGCTGATATCGCGCTGAGCGATGAGGACGGCCACCCGGTCGGTGATGACCAGCAGGATGCCCACGACAAGCAGGGCAGCAACCAGTTTCCGCATCACCGCCCAACCTACCCGCGGGCAACGGCTGCCTCCGGGGTTCCCCGCTAGCGGGGTCCCGCGCTAGCCGCCCGCGAATGGGGGCAGCACCTCGACGATTGCCGCATCCGCCAGGTGGACTGATTCCGGCGCCCGGGAGCCCACCGCTATCCCATCGACGAGGAACGATGACCTGGCCAGGACGGCGGCGAAGGCAGCCTCGGCGGCCGCCGATCCGCGTCCAGCGGTCGCCGCCGCAAGCGCTTCCGCGAGCGTTCCGGCGCTCAATTTCTCCTCGGCCAGGCCGGCGGCCTGCTTCGCCGCCGCCCAGTAGCGCACCGTAACCATGCCCATGTCGGCTATCCTGCCTCACATCGGATCCGGGCGATGCTGCCCTCGGGTCCTTGTGTGTGTCCATGGGTAGTTTCCCGCATAGCACCGCAGGGCGGAGGTGGCAGCGTTTGAGTGACCTGCTCTTGCTGACCAGCGCCGCCGAGCCAGCAGGCGAAATCCTGCCCTCGCTTGGCCTGCTGCTGCACTCGGTCCGGGTCGCACCGGCCGAGGCACCCTCGCTCGCAGACTCGCCACCGGCCGATGCGGTGCTGGTGGACGCGCGTCGTGACCTCGCTCAGGCCAAGAGCCTGTGCCATCTGCTGCGCACCGCCAGCCTGGGCGGCCCGCTGCTGATCATCGTGACCGAGGGCGGCCTGGCCGCGGTGACCGCCGAGTGGGGCGCCGACGACGTGATCTTGCACACAGCGGGGCCCGCTGAGGTGGAGGCGAGACTGCGCCTCGCCATCGGCCGCCAGGCCAGCCTCGCCCCCGCCACGCCGGACGAGATCCGCTCCGGTGATCTCGCGATCGACGAAGCCACCTACACGGCCCGGCTGCGCGGCCGGGCCCTGGACCTGACCTTCAAGGAATTCGAGTTGCTCAAATTCCTGGCCCAGCATCCGGGCCGGGTCTTCACCCGGGCGCACCTGCTGCAGGAGGTCTGGGGATATGACTACTTCGGCGGCACCCGAACAGTCGATGTGCACGTGCGGAGGCTGCGGGCCAAGCTCGGCGTGGAACACGAGGCGCTGATCGGGACGGTGCGCAACGTTGGGTACCGTTTCGTCCCCGCCAAGAGCGGCGAGGACGGCCGGGCGCCGCACGGGCCGCGCCTCCCGGAGGACGACGCCGCCCCTGAGGAAGATGAGCAGAGAGAGGCCAGCGCTGCGTCCGCCGAGCGGTGACGACGCGCGGATCACCGCGACCGGCCAGCTCGGGCAATCGCAGACAGATGAGGTCCTGCGACTGGTCGCCGCCGCCACCGACCAGGACAACGTGAGCCCGCTATCTGAGCATGTCCTGCTCCACCTGCGGTACGGCGGGGATCCGGATGCCCGCAACCTGCTGCTGACCGATGGCCCGGAGCTGGCCGGGTACGCGCACCTGGATCCGACCGATCCGGTTGAGGGCCCGAGTGGGGAACTGGTCATCCACCCGGCGCACCGCGGCCGCGGGCTTGGCCTCGCCCTCACCCGTGCGCTGCAGGCCGAGGCCGGGCCGAGACCACTGCGGCTCTGGGCGCACGGCGATCTGGCCGCGGCCGCCGCGCTGGCCCGCGCCGCCGGATTCGAGCGGGTCCGCGCCCTCTGGACGATGCGCCGCCCGCTTCAGGCACCGCTCGGGATACCCGTGCTCCCCGAGGGCATCACGGTCCGCAACTTCCGGGTCGGCCAGGACGAGGATTCCTGGGTCGCCATCAACCGGGCGGCGTTCGCCGGGCATCCCGAGCAGGGCGCCTGGACCCGGGCCGACCTCGACCTCCGCAAACGCGAGCCCTGGTTTGACCCGGACGGCTTTTTCCTCGCCGAACGCGGGGGGCGGCTGGTGGGCTTCCACTGGACCAAGGTCCACGGCAGCCATCCGGGCGCCCCCGGGCACGGCCACGAGGCCATCGGCGAGGTCTACGTGGTGGGCGTCGCCCCCGAGGAGAGGGGCACCGGCCTGGGCCGTGCGCTGACCCTGACCGGGCTGCGCTACCTCCGGGGGCGCGGCCTGGCGGCGGTCATGCTGTACGTGGACGAGGCGAATACCGCGGCGATCCGGCTGTACGAATCGCTGGGCTTCGCGCACTGGGATACCGACATCATGTTCATGCACCCCTAATGCGCCCGGAGCGCGCGCGCCGGATCGTTTTGGGGTGGCTAGCAAGGCAGCGATTGCGGCCATGGTTTGTTACCCGCGGCCGCTGAATACTTTAAGTGAAATCTGATTACGCAACGCGATCAGCATGCTCGGCGCACCACACCAGGAGATCCTCAATCCCCGGCGCGGGAGACACTTGATACCGGCCTAATCCCCAGAACCACATCCAGCTCTTCCGCAGTGAGTGGCCTGTCACTCACCGCAACCGCGCTGAGCACTTCCGCATAGAGCGCGATCTCGTCGAGTGCGACGCGATCTGGGACGCGAAGATCGAGATGCTCCCGCACCGCGCCCACCTCCATCGTCCAGCGGATTCGCGGAACCCTTGGCCGCAAGCCTACGACGCGGCGCCGCGCACCCGCATGACCCATCAGGGTCATTTCCTGGACCATCCTCAAGTGTGATTTACCCAGTACACCGGTAACAATTCCAAGAAGTTTGACGCACCCGGTATCCAGGTGCGGTAGTGGATCTATCGGTCCTGGCTATTAACCTGCGAGTTCACGCCACACCGCATCCCGATGCCGCGCTGCGCGGCTCACATATCGGGCGGCCGTATTGGCAAACAAGTTGCGATCCTCATCGGTCAGTTCGCGCACGACCCGGCCCGGAACGCCAGCCACCAGGACACCCTCCGGGATCTGGTGACCCGGCCGGATCACCGTGCCCGCCGCCACCAGGGAACCGGCGCCAATGCGCGACCGGCCCAGCAGGACGGCCCCGATCCCGATGAGCGCGCCCGCGGCCACATACGCCCCATGAACCGTGGCCCGGTGCCCGACAGATACCCGTTCCTCAAGGATCACCGGCTCGCCCGGATCCACATGCAGACAGCAGAGATCCTGGATGTTGCACTCCGCGCCGACCACGATCTCCTCGTCGTCGGCCCGTAGTACCGACCCGTACCAGACGCTGGCGGCCCGGCCCACGGCCACCCGGCCGACCACGACCGCTCCGGGAGCAATCCACGCCTCCGGGTGAATCGACGGGGCGAGGCCGTCGATCGACCCAATAAGGCTCATCCTCATCGGGCACCTCCCCGCAACTGATATTCCGGGCGTATCCCCCGTCCCGGCGGTCTGCCCGGTAACTCGCCTGGACCTGCCTCAATCCAGCTATGCTCAGCCATCACCTCATCATGGGATGCCGCACAATCAGGGCAAAACGGGACACTCGTTCGTTTCGGTTGCGCGCGAGGCTGTTCAGGACAAGAGTCTTGCCCGTTGTACCTGCACCTCCAGACCATCTAGCCAAGTCACGTCCCGTTCCCATCTCAGGGAACTCGCCCGCGCCGCTTCAGGCTGCGGCGGTTACCTGCCTGACCCACTTCTCGGGTGACACCATGACTGAGCACACTGACCTCATACCTGACCTCGACTCCGAAGACGCGTTCGAAGTACAGATGCGTGGCTACAGCCGCCGTCAGGTGAACGAATTCGTCGCCCGCTCCCGCAGCCAGACACGCGACCTCGAGGAGCGGCTGTCCCGCTCCCTCGACGAGATGGAACGGCTGAAGCTTGAGCTGTCCGCCAGCCGTCAGAAGGCAGAGGACGTCAAGCCCGCCTATGAAGAGGTCAGCGAGCGGATGGGGCAGATCCTCAAGCTGGCCGACGACGAGGCGCGGGCGGAGAAGGCCCGTGCCCAGGACGAGATCGGGAAGCTGCGCGCCGGCGCCAAGGCAGAGACGGACAAGTTCAAGGCGGATGCTCGCGAGCAGACCGAGCGGATGCTCGCCGCGGCCCAGGAGCAAGCCGAGAACGCCATTGCCAGTGCGCGGGCGGAGGCAGACAAGGCGCGCACCAGCGCGCGCGCCGAGGCGGACCACACCATCAGCGAGGCGCAGAAGAAGTCCGAGAGTGCTGTCGCAGCGGCCAAGGGGCAGGCCAAGCAGATGCTCGACGAGGCGACCGCCCGCGCGACCGCGATCCATGACGGGGCCGAGCGGCGCCTCAACCTGCTGGTAGCCAGGCACACGGAAACGCTCCGGCGGCTCACCGAGGTGCGTGACGTGGTCACCAACCTCGTCGCCGGCGAGGCCGCCCGTGGATCCCTGGAGGACGAAGTCGCCAGGTCCGTCGCGAGCGCGATCTCCGGCTCCGGCGGAAACGCGGCCGGCGGCGCGCCCGCGGCGGCGTCCCGGCCGGCCGGGGCACCGGAAGGACGGCACGCGCCGGGCGCATCCACCGCCTCGCCGTCCCCGCAGGCCGGGCGGGCTGGCGCCCGCACCGCCACGCTGGGGGATGATCCGGAGCGGCAGACGGCGACCGCCGGGCTGGACTCGACCAACGGGGCAACCGAGTCCCCGGCCGGCCCGGCCCGGGCCACCCACCGCGCCGGACCGGCACCGGCACCGGCACCGGCCGAGCGGACCGCCGAGACCAGCCGGCCGGTAAAGTCCGACTCGCCGGTCTTCCCGCGGCCCGCTGCCAGCGACAAGGCCGAGAAGTCCGACTAGGACACGCCCTAAAACGCGGGAACGACCGAGTAAACCGATCTACCGTGATCCTGCGGTGGCCGGCCGGGTGGCCCGGATTCTAAGAGGGCAGCGCGTCCAGCCGCCGCAGGATTACGCCCTCCCGCAGCGCCCATGGGCAGATCTCCAGCTCGGTCAGGCTGAACAGATCCATCGCGGCGTCCGCGACGATCGCGCCTGCCGCCAGTTGCGGGGCACGGCCATGGGACACGCCGGGAAGGCCGGCCCGCTCCTGCGCCGTCATCGCCGCCAGCCGTTCCGCCAGTTCGGTCACGTCGTTGTGGCTCACCACGCGCCTGGCATAAAAACCCTCGCTGGACGGCGCGGCGCCGGCGATCCTGGCCAGCTGGCGGAACGTCTTCGAGGTGGCGACGGCCCGGTCGGGCTGGCCGTCCCGCATCACCTCGCCCGCTCGCCTGGCTATCTCGGTGCGCACGTGCTTGCGCAATTGCCGGACTTCCCCACGGGGCGGCGGGTCGGCGGTGAACCAGTCGCGGGTGAGCCTGCCCGCGCCGAGTGGCAGCGAGATCGCCACGTCGGGCTCCTCGTCCACACCCGAGGCGATCTCCAGCGAGCCGCCGCCGATGTCGAGCATCAGCACCTTCCCCGACGACCAGCCGAACCAGCGCCGGGCGGCCAGGAACGTCAGCCGGGATTCATCCGACCCGGGAAGCACCTGGATGTGCGCCTGCGTCTCGTCGCGGATGCGGCCTATCACCTCGTCACCGTTGGCCGCGTCCCTGATCGCGGACGTGGCGAAGGCCAGCAGTTCCTCCACCCCCTTGTCCTCGGCGATCTGGAGAGCATCCACAACGAAGGCCCGCAACTGCCTCTCGCCCCCCGCTGACAGCCGGTTGCCGGCCACCAGGTGCTCGTTAAGGTGCAGCTCAGCCTTGTGCGAGAACACCGGGGTGGGGCGCGCACCCTGGTACGCGTCCACCACCAGGAAGTGAACCGTGTTGGATCCCACGTCAAGGACACCGAGTCGCATACATTGACGCTACTGGCCGCAGCGGACTAAACGATCAGGCCCGCCGGGAAACGGAGGAACTAATGGCCGCAGCCGCGGGCCGGGTCCGTACGGAGCCTGGCCGTAAGCGTGTACGGGTGTACCTGGCGGGCGAACTGGTCGCCGACACTAAGCACCCGGTCCTGGTCTGGGAGTGGCCGTACTTTCCCGTGTACTACATCCCGGTCGCCGATATCCGGGCTGAGCTGATCCCGTCCGGCGCCACCGAGCACTCGCCGAGCAGGGGCGACGCGCAGATTTACGATGTCAAGGTGTCCAGCGCCACGGCCGACGGCGCGGCCCGCCGGTATCCGGACTCGCCGCTGGAGGACCTGCGCGAGGCGGTCCGGCTGGACTGGGCCGCGATGAGCGAGTGGTTCGAGGAGGATGAGCCGGTCTACACCCACCCGCGCGACCCCTACAAGCGGGTCGACATCCTGGCCAGCTCGCGGCATGTCCGGGTGGAGATCGACGGTGTCACCGTCGCGGATTCCCGGCAGCCCCGGATCCTGTTCGAGACCGGGCTGCCGCCGCGTTACTACCTGCCGCTGACCGACGTCCGGATGGACCTGCTGCGGCCCTCGGCCACCGAGTCGCACTGCCCGTACAAGGGCACCGCCGGGTACTGGTCGGTGGACAGCGGCCAGCAGGTTCACGACGACATCGTGTGGATCTACCGCATGCCGCTGCCGGAGAGCCAGAAGATCGCGGGCCTGGCCTGCTTCTACGATGAGAAGGTGGACGTCTACCTGGACGGCGACCTGCAGGCCCGGCCGGCCACCCATTTCAGCTGAGCGGTGCGGGCCTGGCGGGGCCGCAGGCTTCCAGCCTGGGCTGCGCCGCCGTGTCCCGCCCTGTCATTGGCGGCCGTAGTCCTCGATGCGCGCTGTAGACGGCCCACGCCGCTGCCCGATGGCCTGGGCGGCGGCCTCCGCCTCCCGCATGACCCGCAGGATATTGCCGCCCGCCAGCCGCCGGCAGTCCTCGTCGCTCCAGCCCCGGCCCAGCAGCTCGGCGATCAATGCCGGATAGCAGGAGACGTCAGCCAGCCCTTCGGGGACGTGGTCGGTGCCGTCAAAATCTGAGCCGATGCCGACATGGTCGAGGCCGGCCACCTCGCGGACATGCTCGACGTGGCTGGCCACCTGGGCCAGCGTGGCGGCCGGCCGGGGATGATCCACGACCCATTCCTGCCGCACCCCGGGCCGGAGGGTCCAGTCCCACGGCTCCATGCCGCGCCGCTCCATCTCGGCGCTGAGGTCGTTCTCCCAGTCTCGGCACTCGGGCGCGATGAAGGACGGCACGAACGTCACCATGCACACCCCGTCGTTGGCCGGCAGCCGGGCCAGGATCTCGTCGGGCACATTGCGCGGGTGATCGCACAGGGCACGGGCGCTGGAGTGGGAGAAGATGACCGGCGCCTCCGCCGTGTCCAGGGCGTCACGCATGGTCGCGGACGAGACGTGGGACAGGTCCACGAGCATGCCGAGCCGCTGCATCTCCCTGACCACCTCGCGGCCGAAGGCGGTCAGGCCGCCTGCCTTCGGCTCATCGGTGGCCGAGTCGGCCCACGGGACGTTCGCATTGTGTGTCAGGGTCAGGTACCGGACCCCGATCCGGTAGAGCGTCCGGAGCACGCCCATCGAGGACGCGATCGAGTGGCCGCCCTCGGCGCCGATCAGCGACGCCACCCGGCCCGCGGCGAAGATCCGGTCCACGTCGGCGGCGGTCAGTGCGAGCTCAAGCACGCCAGGGTAGCGGCAGATCATCCGGCGCACCAGATCGACCTGCTCCAGAGTGGCCGACACCGCACGGTCGCCCGGCAGCGTCGTCGGCACGAACACCGACCAGAACTGGGCACCGAGCCCGCCGGCCGCGATCCGCGGCAGGTCAGTGTGGGTGAACGGGACCGGCGACGCGAGATCGGCCGAGCTGAGATCCTCGTGCCCGGCATCCCGCAGTTCCCAGGCGAGATCGTTGTGGCCGTCCACGAGGGGGAAGCGGCTGAGCAGTTCCCGGGCGGCGCTGTGCTGGCTTGTCACCCGCGAGAGCCTACAGAATCCTGGCTACATCGACAGGACGGCGGCGCCGTGCACGCGGTCAGCGGCCAGATCGGCGAGCGCCTGGTCAGCCTGGCCGAAGTCGTACGGGGTCGTGGTGACCCCGATGTGCAGCCGCTCAGCGAGGGTGAGGAACTCGGCCGCGTCGCCTCGCGTGTTCGAGGTGACGCTGCGCACCGCCCGTTCCTGGAACAGGTGCTCGGCGTAGTTCAGCGACGGGATGTCGGTCAGGTAGATGCCGGCGATCGCGAGCGTGCCACCCCGGTCCAGCGCGGCCAGCGCGGTCGGCACCAACTCCCCGACGGGGGCGAACAGGATGGCCGAGTCGAGCGGCTCGGGCGGCGGGTCGTCGGAACCCTGCGCCGAGGCGGCGCCGAGGGTGAGCGCCAGATCCCTGGCCGCCGCGCCCCTGGTGAACACGTGCACGGCCGCGCCCTCGGCGATGGCGATCTGCGCAGCGAGGTGCGCGGATCCACCGAAGCCGTAGATGCCCAGGGTGCCGCCGGGCGGCAGCTCGGCCCGCCGCAGAGCACGGTAGCCGATGATCCCGGCGCACAGCAGCGGCGCCAGTTCCGCGTCGCTGAACCCGTGCGGTAGCGGGTGCGCGAACGCGTCCGCGACGACCATGTACTCCGCGTAACCGCCGTGGTAATCCCAGCCGGTGTAGACCGATGCGGGGCAGAGATTCTCGTTGCCGCGCCGGCAGTACGGGCAGGACCCGTCGGTCCCGCCGAGCCAGGCCGCCCCCACCCGGTCGCCGGGCTCGAACCTGACCGCACCGGGCCCGGCCTCGACGACCTCGCCCACGACCTCATGACCGGGCGTGATGTCCGGTGCTTTGGGCTGGAGGTCACCCTCGGCCAGGTGCAGATCGGTCCGGCAGACGCCGCAGCAGCGGACCTTGACCAGCAGCTGGCCGGGCCCGGGCTGGGGAATCGGCCGCTCGATCAGGCGTAGCGGTCCCGTGGCCGCCGGCCCGGGTTTATGGACCACCCATGCGCGCACGGCTCTACGGTACGGCCCGCGGCATGGTCAGGGCGCGGACTTCGCGGCCGGCCGGGTAAAGCGGGTCACCACGGAAACGGTGGCGAGACCCTTCAGCATGCCCATCTGGTTGTGGCGCTGTCCACCGCAGCTCCCTGTTGCCAATGACAGTTACGTTAGCGATATTACCGTACGTAATAATCGTGCCAGCGAAACAACCCGAGTACGCTGAACAGGTGGAACTGGATCGGGTACCGCAGCGGATCGCCGAGGAAGGCTGGCAGAGCGCCGATCCGGGCCTGATCGCAGGTCTCGATGAGACCGAACGCCGGCGCGCCCTGGTGGCGCAGACCGCACGCTTCGCGGCCGCCTTCCTCCGCTGGACGGACGGGCGCTCCTGTGACGGGCTGAGCTACACCCGGCTGCGCCTCCTCGAGGCGCTGCACTGCGGCGGGCCAGCCATCATGCGCGAAATCGGGGTGCAATTGGGAGTCAGCCCGCGGAACATGACCGCCATGGTCGACGCGCTGGAGGACGCGCGGCTCGTGGTCCGCCGCCCGCATCCGACTGACCGCCGGGCCACCCTGGTCGAGCTCTCGCCCGCCGGGGTCAGGGAAGCGGAGCAGGCCCTCGCGCCGCGGCTCGACGCGATGGCTGAACTCTTCAAGGTGTTCTCTCCCGAGGAGCAGCAGCAGTTCTTCACCGCCCTCAGCCGCCTGATCCAGGCCATAGACACCCGCCAGGAAGCCTGACGCTCAGCCGCCTGGTGTGGTCACCAGCACGGGGCTGGCCGGCACGGGGCTGGCCGGCACGGGGCTGGCCGGCACGGGGCTGAGCGCGACCGGACTCACCGTGACCGGGCGGCGGACCGGGCCGGCGGCGACCGGGGCTCGCCGGGCGCGCACCCAGCGAGCAGCCGACACGGCCACGACGATGAGGACGGCAGTGCCGTAACCGATCCGTTGTGCTGCGGTCGCGGAGAGCGACAGGCCCGGCAGTGGCTGCATGACGGACAGGTGCATGGCCGCGGCGAAGGCGAGCCACTCGGCCCGGCCATCGAACGCGACCAGCATCACCAGCAGCATCGAGTACCAGGGGAACGGCGGCGTGGCGACGGCGAGCGCCACGCCGGTCATCACCACCGCGCCACGCCACGGCTGGTCCGGGTCGCTACGGCGGAGGACCGCGAACGCCGTCACGGCCAGCACCGTGAACGCCGCCAGGGTGGCCAGCCGGCCGGACGCGAACTCGTCGAGCAGCACGAACCGCGCGCCGCTGTTGTACCCCTCCTGGTTCAGGTAAATGGGCAGGAAGCCAAGCACCCCACCGTGGACCCGCAGCACGTGTGGCAGGTAGACCAGCCCCGTCGCGGCTACCGCGGCGGACGCCACGGCGGCCCACCGGCGGCGCAGCACCGCAGGGACCACCAGTACCGGCGTCATCTTGGCCGCGAAGGCGAGGCCGAGCAGCGCGCCACCGGCCAGGGACCGGCGCAGCCGACCCGCCTTCGCCAGCACCACCAGCGCCCCGGCAGTGAGGCCCGCCGCCAGCACGTCCACATGCGCGTTGTTGCCGGCCTCCAGTGCGACCACCGGGCACCAGGCCCAGAGCACGGCCAGCCGCGGATCACGCCCCAGCGACCGCAGGCCGAACAGCAGCGCCGCGGTGGCGACGATGGCGCACAGCGCGGCGCCGGCCTGAATGGGGGTTGACCCGCTGCCCAGCAGCGGCGACATGTAGTCCACAGCCAGGAAGTAGGCCTCGGCGACCGGCGGGTAGATCGTGGGCACGGTTGGCCGGTTGATCCTGGTGCAGCCGGCGACGAGCGTCTGGCCGTTGGTGACAGCCGCCTTCGCGCCGGGCCGGACGCAGTGCGGTGCCGGGGCGCTCCACAGGAACGGCTCGCGCAGCGCCACCAGCTGCGGGGCGGCGGGCACGTACTGGTAGGGGTCGAATCCCGATGCCTGGACCCGGCCGTCCCAGATGTAGCGGTACAGGTCATCGCTGGTTCGTGGTGGCGCCGACAACGCCGCCAACTGGACCGCGATCCCGCCGAGCAGGATCACCGCGACGGACCACCGCAGCGGGGTCCTGCGCACCAGCCAGGCGCCTGCCGCGAACGCCGCCCACAACGCGGCCATCAACGGCAGCGTGCCAAACCGCGCCAGCCGCGGATCGGGGTGCACGACGAGCAGCACCAGGCATGTGATCATCGCTGCGGCCGCGGCCGCAGCGATGACCCGCATCCGTCCAGTCATGGCGACCACGCTTCCATCCGGGCGCCGGACGCGGGGTGTGACCAGGCCAGCACGTAAGCAATCGGTAACGGCTGGGAGGCACCCGCGCCGGGAGCCCGGCCAGGCGTCAGCTGAGGGCGGCGAACCAGCGGCCTGAGTCGGTCCAGATCTCAGTTACCGTGAGGCCAGCGGTCTGGCCGAGGTCGCCGATCTGATCAGCGCCGATCCAGGCCCAGGGGAACCAGTCGCTCAGCGTGACCCCTTGCCTCAGCCGTACCTGCTCAACAAGCAGGGGCGTACCGGGCGGTTCCACTTCGACCAGGGCCCGGCCACCCGGCATGATCAGTTCCGCGACCCGGCGCAGCAGCGTGCCCGGGTCGCCGCCGATCCCGATGTTCCCGTCGGCCAGCAGCAGGGTGGCCCAGCGCCCGGTTCCCGGTACCGCACCGAAGACGTCTCTGCGCAGCGCGAGCGCTCCGGACGACCGGGCGAGCCAGACGGCGTACGGAGTGACGTCAATGCCCAGTGCCGGAACCCCGCGCTCGGCCAGCGCCACCGTCAGGCGCCCGGGCCCGGAACCGACATCGAGGGTGTGCCCCTTGCAGCGGTCCAGGATCGATCCGTCACCCGGCACGGCGCGCGTCCACTCCTCGGCCCTGAGCGGAGTGCGGCGGCCATCGGCGTGTTCGATCTCCGCCCGCGCGAGGCCGGCCAGCGCGTCCTCGTATAGCTGACCGAGCACGAGGGCCACCTCCTCAGCAGGGCGCACGGGCTGTCCGACCGCGAAGAGCCTAGCTTCCGCCTGCGCCCGGCGTTGCCGGGTTACCCTTACGTTCCTGTGACGGAATTACCTCGGATAGAGGCGCAAAACGGGTTCCCGCTCTACCGTTGAGAGCGTGACCAGGAATTCCGCACTTAACAGACGGACCATCGCCAATCCCAGAGGCCTGTGGCAGCGCCGGGAGGTGGCATCGTGACCACCACCGATCGTCCCGGCCGCATCATGGTCGACGACGACGATCCCACGCTCGCCGACGTGGTCGGACGCTACCTTGTCCGCGACGGCCACCAGGTGGAGTGCTGCGGCGATGGCTTCGAAGCTCTCCGCCGTATCGCTGACGAGCCGCCTGACCTGGTCGTGCTGGATCTCATGCTGCCTGGGATGGACGGGCTGGAGATCTGCCGCAGGCTGCGGGCGCAGTGGCCCATCCCGGTAGTGATGCTGACCGCGCTCGGTGAGGAGACGGACCGCGTGGTCGGCTTCGAGACCGGTGCCGACGACTACGTCACCAAGCCGTTCAGCCCGCGCGAGCTCGCGTTGCGGGTGAAGTCGGTGCTGCGCCGCGCCCGTGGCGGCGGCCTGCCCGACGCGCACTCGCTCGGCGTGGTCAAGGACGGCGACCTGATGATCGACCTGGGGGCGCACGCGGCCACCCTCAAGGGCAATGCGCTGGCCCTCACCTCGCGGGAGTACGACCTGCTCGCATTCCTCATGCAGCATCCTGGGCAGGCCTTCACCCGCGAGCAACTGCTCGGGCATGTGTGGAGTTGGACATTCGGTGACACGTCCACGGTCACCGTGCACATCCGCCGGCTGCGCGAAAAAATCGAGTCCGACCCCACAATGCCCAGGCGGCTCGTCACGGTCTGGGGCGTTGGCTACCGCTACGAACCGGAGCACGCATGATCGCCCCATCTGATCTCCTGCATGTTTCTGAGTGGGTCGCCGCGATCGCGGTCGTCACCTGCGCCATCGGGCTTGTCGCGCTGCGATTGCTGGCCGGCCGCTCCATTGCCGCGATGCTCAGCGTCGTCGCCGCCGTCACGGTCGTCACGTCCCTCGCCGGGGTCGGGGCGATCGCCGTCCTGATGCTGGCTCCTGGCAGCGATCAAAAGGTCATGCTGGAACTCCTCGGCATCGCGGGCCTGGCTGGGTTCGCCGTGGCGCTTTTCGTCAGCCGGAAGCTCAGCAAGGCCAGCCGCCTTCTCCTCGGTGCGGTGCAGGAGGTAGGGAAGACTGGCTTCTACGAGCCACCGCGGGTAACGCTTCCGGTCGAGCTCGCGGGGCTGTCCGAGGGACTCGCAGCCGCCCATGAGCGGCTGGCGGATGCCCGCGAGCGGGAGCGCGCCCTGGAGGCGAGCCGGCGGGAACTGGTCGCCTGGGTCAGCCATGACCTGCGCACTCCGCTGGCCGGGCTGCGCGCGATGGCTGAGGCCCTGGAGGACGGGATCGTCAGGGACTACGAGACGGTCAGTACCTACCACACGCAGATGCGGCGCGAGGCGGACCGTCTGACGACCATGATCGACGACCTGTTCGAGCTCTCCCGCATCCACGCGGGCGCGCTGCGGCTGTCCCGGCGCCTGGTCGGCCTGGACGACCTGGTAGCTGAGGCGCTGGCTAGCACAGAGCCACTGGCGCGGGCCAAAGGAGTCCGGCTGCAGGGCGCGTCGGTTCGGGGGCTTCCGGTTCTGGTAGACGCCGACGAGTTCGGCCGGGCGCTCCGCAACCTCGTGACCAACGCGATCCGGCACACTCCCTCAGATGGCATGGTGCAGGTCGAGGGCCAGGTCGAGCGGGGCATGGCCCGGGTGAGCGTGGCTGACGCCTGCGGCGGGATCGCCGCCGATGCGCTGCCGCGCGTTTTCGACGTGGCCTTCCGCGGTGAGACCGCCCGCACGCCCGGCCAGGACGGTGGCGCCGGGCTCGGGCTGAGCATCGCCCGCGGCATCGTCGAGGCCCACTCCGGTCAGATCGCGGTGAAGAACTCCGGCCCCGGCTGCCTGTTCGTTATACGGCTGCCGCTTGCCCTTGCGCCCGAGCAGGCGCCTCCGGTGTACGCGCGGCAGCGGGGCTGATCCGCGCGGGGCTGACCGGATCCCGCAAGGTCGCCCGGGCGAACTCGGCCATCCCGGTGCCGAAGCTCACCTCGGCACGGAAGCTGAGCCCGCTCGCCGCGGCCAACGGGGAGGCCACGATGTGGCGCACGTCGCCGAGCCGGAACTTGCCGGTCACGACAGGTGGCGGGCCGCCGAAGGCCGCAGCGAGCGCCTCGGCCATCTGGCCGACCGTGTGCGGCTCACCGCTGGCGATGTTGAACGCCCGCAGCGTGCCCGGGTCCCCGGCGCCCAGCGCGTTCATATTCGCCTTGGCCACGTCCCGGACATGGACGAAATCGCGTCGCTGCCCGCCATCCTCATAGACCTCGGGTGCCCGGCCGCCCTCGAGCGCGGACCGGAAGATCGCGGCCACGCCGGAGTACGGCGTGTCACGCGGCATTCTCGGCCCGTAGACATTGTGATAGCGCAGCGCGACAGCCGACCCGCCGGTCATCCGCGCCCAGGTGGAGGCCAGGTGCTCCTGTGCGACCTTGCTGGCGGCATAGGCGTTACGGGGATCCAACGGCGCCGACTCGACCACCGTGGCGGTCGTGAGCTCTTCGCCGCAGATCGGGCAGCGTGGCTCGAACTGGCCAGCCGACAGGTCGTCCGCGCTGCGCGGGGAAGGCCGCACCCGGCCATGCCGCGGGCAGTCGTAAGCGCCTTCGCCGTATACCACCATCGACGATGCCAGCACGAGGCGCGGGATTCCGCTGCGGCCCATGGCCTCCAGCAGTACCGCCGTGCCAGTGACGTTGACGTCGGCGTAGGCCGGGAGATCGGAGAGATCAACGCCGAGCCCCACCAGGGCGGCCTGATGGCACACCGCGTCCGCGCCCTCGACGGCCCGGCTGACCACCGCGGGATCGCGGACGTCGCCCACGGTCAGGTCGAACCCGGCGGGCAGATAACCCGGCGGCCCGGCGTGCACAGCGGGGGTAAGTGAATCCAGCCCCTGCACCTCATGGCCGGCCGCCTGCAGGATGTCGACGATGTGGGACCCGATGAAGCCCGCTGCCCCGGTCACCAGTATTCGCATGCCGTCAGCCAAACATGCCGCCGGCCTGCGGTGATTCGGCCCAGGTTATTCGTCACCGCTCCGTAAGGGTCGATCAAGGTAGTTCATCGCTACTGTCGTGGGCCATGGTGATCGATGTGGTTTTGCCGTGCCTGAACGAAGCCGAGGCGTTGCCGTGGGTGCTCTCCCGGATGCCCAACCGCTTCCACCCCATAGTGGCCGACAACGGCTCCACGGATGAGTCGGCGAAGATCGCGGCGGACTTCGGGGCGACAGTAGTCCGGGTACCCCGGCGCGGATTCGGCGCGGCCTGCCACGCCGGGCTGCTCACGGCGACCAGCGAAGTCGTCTGCTTCATGGATGCCGACGCCTCGCTCGATCCCGCTGACCTGCCGCTGGTCGCGGACCCGATCCTGGCCGAGCAGGCTGACCTGGTCCTCGGCCGGCGCATTGCGCGTGGGCTGCGCACCTGGCCGCTGCACGCCCGGCTCGGGAACAAGGTCCTCGCCGCGCAGCTTCGCCGCCGCACCGGCACACGCCTGCGCGACCTGGGGCCGATGCGAGCCGCGCGCCGTGAGCCGCTGCTGGGCCTCGCCCTCCTCGACCGCCGGTTCGGCTACCCGCTGGAGATGGTGATGGGTGCTGCCGCCTCGGGCTGGCGGATCCAGGAGGCCGATGTGCCGTACCTGCCCCGATCCGGGCGCTCCAAGGTCACCGGCACGGTCGGCGGGACCGTGCGCACCGTTCGCGACATGCGGAAGGTGCTCGCCTCATGAAGAAGCTCGCGGCGCAACTCATCGTCATCGCCAAGGCACCGGTGCCCGGTCAGGTCAAGACCAGGCTGACGCCGCCGTTCACTCCGCAGGAGGCGGCCAGGCTGGCTGAAGCGGCGCTGACTGACACCCTGGAGGCTGCGGCACGTGCCCCGTTCTCCCGCCGCGTGCTCGCCCTGGCCGGTACGTCCAGCACGCCGCGCGGCGGCTGCGGGGTGGGCGCCGCCCGTGAGGGCTGGCTTCCCCGGGCGGAGTGGCTTCCCCGGGGTTTCGAGGTGACCGGCCAGCGCGGGCAGGGGCTCGACGAGCGGATCGCCGCCGCTTTCGACGAGGCCTACGCGCGGCTGCCGGTCCCGGTCGTGCTGATCGGAATGGATACCCCGCAGGTGACCCCCGCGTTGCTGGAGAGCGTGGCGCGGCCGCTCGCCCGCGGGGAAGCCGACGCCGTGTTCGGCCCGGCCCGGGACGGCGGTTTCTGGCTGCTCGGCCTGCGCAGGCCCGATCCCAGCCTCATCCTCGGCGTCCCCATGTCACAGACCCACACGGGCCGGGGCCAGCTCTCCCGCCTGCTCCGGGCCAGCCTTCGGGTGCGGTTGGCGCCTGAACTGATCGACGTGGATACCGCCGCCGACGCTCACGAGGTGGCCCTCAAGGCGCCGGACAGCCGGTTTGCAGCCACCCTCAGCGGCATCTCCGGCGAGCGGGACCCAGGCCGCCCGGTTGCCCTGGGCGGGCCGGATGTGCTCGGCGGGGCGGATGCGATGGCCGCGCTGGATGGGGGAACCGCGGCGCTGGCCAGGGCCGGTTCCGGGAGACGGTAAACCCGGGGGTGGCCGGTCAGCTGCGCTTTTTCTTCCGGAGCTTGCGAAGGTCGCGAGGCTTGACGTAGGGCTCCTGGCCGAGCGGGACACCTTCGGCGACGGCCCGGCCACGCTCAAGTTCCGCGTTGAATTCCGCGCCGATCAGGATCACGAGGTTCGTGATCCACAGCCAGACGAGAAAGATGATCACTGCGGCGATGCTGCCGTAGGTCTTGTTGTAGTGGCCGAAGTTCGCCACGTACAGGGCGAACAGGCCCGACGCGATCATCCACCCTACGACTGCGACAACTCCTCCCGGGCTGACCCAGCGGAGGCCTTGCTTCGCGTTGGGCGACACCCAGTACAGGATCGCGAACATGAGGCTGACAATTATCAGCAGCACGGGCCACTTCGCGATGTCCCAGGCGGTGACGGCGGCCGACCCGATACCCAGGGTCTGGCCCACCTGACGAGCCAGGCCGCCGGTGACGACGACCATGACGGCGCACAGCACCAGCATGATCATGATGACCAGCGTGACGCCGATGCGGATCGGCGTGGTCTTCCAGAAGGGCCGGCCCTCCGGGACGTCATAGATGGCGTTGGAGGCGCGCATGAACGCGGCGACGTAGCCCGATGCCGACCACAGGGCCCCGGCGAGCCCGGCGATCGCGAGAATGCCCGCGCTCGTGTGGCCCTTCTGCAGATTGGCTACGGCGTGCAGAAAGATCTGCCTGACCGCACCGGGGGCGGCATGGCCGAGGTTGGTGATCAGCGGCTGAGTGGCTGATTTGCCGATCAGTCCCAGCAACGACACCACGACCAGCAGGCCAGGAAAGATGGACAAGACCCCGTAGTACGTCAGCGCCGCGGCCCGGTCGGTCAGGGCGTCCTGGCCGAATTCACCGACCGTGCGCTTGGCCGCGGCCAGCCAGGAGCTGCCGCTGAGATCGGTAGGGCCAGCGGGGACGTCGTGGCCGCTGTCGCCCGGCCGCGCCGAAGCTTCTGCCGACCCGTCCCTGGTCCCTGGGCCCGCGCCATCCGACGCATCAGCCATCGACCGCTCCCCTCCTCATCTTCGGCCGTCAGGCCGGCTCAGTATTCAGGCCGGGACGGCATCAGCCTGCGGGCACCCTGAGCGGCGCCACGGTCCACGGCCGCCTTTACCACGGCGGACACCGCCCCTTGAAGGGCAGCGGCCAGCAGGATTTCTTTCCAGGTGTGTTCCGGGTCGGTTGCCTCCGGAGCGTCCTCCTTACCGGCGACGAGCTTCCATACCTGCTTGAACACAATTCCGGCGAGGGCTCCGCTGGCCACGCTGAGGACGAGGCTGGCCGCTTTGAAAGGCAGTTTCTTCATCGGCGCTTGATCGCCCTGGTCAGCCAGGCACCGGCCAGCAACAGGACGCCGGCCCCCACCGCGTACGGGACGGGCCGCTGACCCACCGTGCGCGCAGCCCGTGCCGTCTGCGTGCTCACCTGCCGCCTGAGGTTTTCCGCCTGGCTGGCGATCTTCGTGGTGGCTTCGCCAGTCACGCCGACGATCTTCGTGGTGGCCTGGCCCGACTTATCCGTGATCTTGGTGGTGAGTTCGCCGGTCTTGTCGGCGATCCGGCCCTTCACCTGGCTTGCCTTGTCGCGGGCCCGGGCGGATACGTCCAGCTTCGCGGTGAGGGCTTCCACCGTCTCACCGAGTCGCTCGCGAGTGCGCTCAATGTCCTCGGCCAGCGCCTCGGGGTCATTTGGTATGGCGTCCGCTGCGGTCTGCTGCACGGCCGTGCGTGGCTGGCCGGTATCACCCGCGAGGCTTTCCGCCGTGGGCTCGCCCGTTTTACTCTTCGGCCTGTTGGTCGTCATCGGTGCGCCCTTTCCTTGATTTCTTCAACATCGGCCTTCACGCTGTCCACGGTCTGCTGCGGCACGGGCGGCGCGGCCCCCCGCACCTGCTTGCGGCCGAGAGCCGCGAGTGTTGCTGAGATGACGAACAGCACGCCGCCGACGACCAGCGCGCTACCCCACGCCGGCATGACTTTGGCGAGCAGCAAGATGACGGCGGCGAGGACCGCGGCTACGCCATACAGGGCGATGGCGCCGCCGCTGCCGAACATCGCCGCGCCAAAGCCGAGACGCTTACCCTTCCGCGTCATCTCCAGTTCAGCCAGCCGCAACTCCTCGCGCACCAGCCGGGAGACCTGCTCGGAAAGTTGCTTGGCCAGGTCGCCGATCGGACGATCTTGACTAGCTGCCGGCGCCCCCTGGCCACGTGTGCCCTCATCCATACGCTCCGCCCTCCGCGAGTGGTCACCCAGAAGCCTGTCCTCCGCAAGCAGCCCGTCTACCCTGCGTGCGCTGGATCTAACAGGAACAGGCTGACAACGTGGCCGCGCTCCACCTGACGGCGGCGGCCGGGGTGGCCCGTGACGCGGAACAGGCGCTCGGCGAGTCGTAAAGATCTTGGCGACGGGTAACAACGAGTCCCTGGACGCACCGAACAGAGACAGGGGTCGCTCCGGCGCGCCGTAACAGCGGGGAAACATCCAGCGGGGACGATGGAGTGATGGTGGCACGGCAGATCAGGATCGGGTGCGAATTCACCTATGTGGCTGAGATCGACACGCCGGTGATCTTCCAGGTGCAGCCGGGCGAGTCCCTGTCCGTAGCGCTCCGGGGCGAGCAGTGGTCGTCCAAGCCGCCGATAGCGATCCGCGGCTACACCGATCTGTACGGCAACCCGTGTGCCCGTGCTGTGCTCCCCGCCGGGCGGTCAAGCTTGGGATGGGACGCGGTCGCTGCGGTCCCGGATGCCACCGAGGACGCCAACGGGGATGCCCCGGAATGCGCCCCTGACGCTCTGCCTGACGATACTTTGATTTACATCTTGCCTAGCCGATACTGCCTGCCTGACGTGCTGGCCGACGAGGCGTGGGCCCGCTTCGGCGGGCTGCTGCCCGGCTACGGTCGCGTCCAGGTGATCTGCGACTACGTCCACGACCACCTCACGTTCGAGTACGGTAGCTCGACTCCCCTGTCGACTGCCGCTGACGTCAATTCGGCCGGGCGCGGGGTCTGCCGTGACTTCACCCACCTGGCTATCTCGTTCTGCCGGGCACTCAACATCCCAGCCCGTTACGTATTCGGATACTTGCCTGATATGGACGTCCCCCCCGATCCCGCACCGATGGACTTCGCGGCCTGGATGGAGGTCTGGCTCGATGACCAGTGGTGGACCTTCGATCCTCGTAACAACATGCGACGCAAGGGCCGGATCGTGATCGGCCGGGGCCGCGACGCATCGGACGTGGCCATGGCGACGACGTTCGGCGGCCCACTTCTCGAATCGATGGTGGTCCACGCCGAGGAAGTGTCCGGCTGATGCTCAATTCCCAGTTGCTGCGGGCACCCGTGCTCGATCATCACGGGCTTGACCTTGACGCCGCTGGCCGGGTCACCTACGTCATCGAGCAGAGCTTCCGCTACGAGTACGAGGCCCCGGTGGAGTCACTGCGGCAGCGGCTGGTCATCGTGCCCCCGGCCCGCCACGGCGGCCAGTACAGACGCGGGCACCGGCTGGAAGTGGACGGCGCTCGTGCCCAGCGCTATCTGCGCCGGGACGTCCACGGCAACGTCGTCGCCTGGTTGCGGGCCGAGCGGGTGACGCACGCCGTCGAGTTCCGGCTGGCCGCCATAGTCGAACGGATCCGCGATGACGGGCCAGCCGTCCTGCCGGCCGAGGCCCTGCACAGCCCGGGCCTGCTGCGGCCCACCCGGCTCACCGCCGCCAACGACCGGCTGCGCGATCTGGCCATCGACCTGGCCGCGGAGGCGGGCACTCCTCTCGAGAGGGCCGAGCGGATCTGCGACTTCGTCCACGGGGCTATCACCTACGAGCACGGCGTCACGACCGTGCGGACCACCGCCGCCGAGGCCCTGGCTGGCGGCCGGGGGGTCTGCCAGGATTCCGCTCATGTGATGCTCGCGCTCTGTCACCTCGTCGGGCTGCCCGCCCGTTATGTCTCGGGCCATCTGCTCGGCCAGGGCGGCACCCACGCATGGGTCGAAGTCGTCGTGCCGCGGGCGCCGGACGCGGTCGCCATCGCGTTCGACCCCTGCAATGGCCGCCGGGCCGACAGCGGCTATGTCACCGTGGCGACGGGCCGCGACTACTCCGACGTGGCCCCGGCATCCGGCTCGTACGTCGGCACGTCACGCAGCCGGCTTATCACCGACCGCCGCGTGGGCATCCTCGCCGCCGCGTAGTTCAACTCCCAGCCCGGATCGCGGTAGCCCACCGCGGATACCAGCCGGGCGCGAGCCGCTGGAAGCCGCCTCCGGAAATAAACCGTTGCGATACCTATTGCCCACAGGTACTCTCGATAACAGGCAGCACGCCAACTGGAAGGAACACCCGTGAAACTCTGGGCAGTCGGTCACCAGCGAGACGAAAGGTATGCCTGCATACCCTCGTCCTTGCGACCGACGGGCATTCTGGGGATGCCGGAGGCTTCTGGATAGGAACGAACCAGTTCCGGCCAGGAGCCGCTCGCAGGGAAACCTGACGGGCGGTTTTTCGTATGCATAGGGATGACCCAGCGGCTAGGGAGCCGGTCTCCAAAACCGGCGGAATGCGTGTTCGACTCACGCCGTCCCTGCGCAGCACCACCTTCGGGTGAATGTGCCTGAGCATTGACAACTCCACAGCGGAACACCATGAACGACGCAGGCCACCCGGGACGGAATTATGTGCGCCCGGACCAGGCCTGTGGTACGTCGGGTGCCCTCATTCGGCGAGGGCACCCACATGGGCTGCTAGCTCCAACTGGAAGAGCGCCTGGCCTGCAACCAGGAAGTTCTCGGTTCGAATCCGAGGCGGTCCACGCACGGGATGAAGGGGATGTGGTGCCCCGCCTGGTCTGGAGCCAGGAGAAACGGCGTTCGAGTCGCTGCATCCCGACGAATGGTTCTCTAGCTCATCAGGCAGAGCGGCGGCGTGAAGTGCCGCAGGCGCGAGGTTCGAGCCCTCGGGGAACCACTCGTGCAAACACGCCTCACAAGCATTGCGGCGATGCGCCAGCCCTCCAAGCTGGTGAGCGGGGTTCAATTCCCCGGTGGGGCTCCAGGGCGAGTCGAAGCCTTCCGGTTATCGGAAACCCTTTGGTTCGAATCCAAAGCCATCCCCCAGCCGGGATGGTTACCCCGGTCGGCGCCCCCACATTCGCCCTGATCACGCGTCGTTAGCTCAATTGGCAGAGCACTTGACTCTTAATCAAGGGGTTGGGGGATCGTGGCCCTCACGACGCACTACGCGGGTGTGATGGGAACTGGCCCACCTGGCCTGCTGAAAACAGGTCGTCTGGGAGTTCGAATCTCCCCACCCGCACTTGATGCCGGGTCGGCTAACTAGGCAGGCCACGTGGTTCTGAGCCACGGGAGTCAAGGTTCGAATCCTTGCCCGGCAGCAGTGCCGTCACACACGGCTTGTGACCTTGCCCCCGTAAGGCAGGAGACCCGGGTCGGCACCGGGTGACGGCTCCACGGCGCCCAGGAGTCCGCAACCCTGCCTCTCCCGCACGCCGCCTTAGCTCATCGCTGGCAGAGCGGCCCTCTTGTAAAGGGCAGGTGACCCGTTCGAGCCGGGTAGGCGGCTCCATTCCGGGAGGGCTCCATCGGTGGTTGGCAACCCGGCTTTGACCCGGGTGATTGCTGGTTCGACTCCAGCTCCCGGAGCGCATGTTTCACGCCCTCGTAGCTCAGTGGCAGAGCACGGTCCTGGTACGACCGAGGTCACGCGGTCCGATTCCGGTCGGGGGCTCCATGCAGATGTAGCTCAGCAGGTAGAGCGCGGCGTTGCCAACGCCGAGGTCGCCGGATCGTAGCCGGCCATCTGCTCCAAGCGCTGGTGGTGAAACGGTAGACACGCGCGGCTCAGACCCGCGTGGCCCGGAAGGGCCGTGAGAGTTCGACTCTCTCCTAGCGCACGATGGAAGGCTGGCCGAGTGGCAATGGCACCGGTTTGCTAAACCGAGGTTGGGGCTGGCGTCCCACGCGCGTTCGATCCGCGCGCCTTCCGCTCATGGAAGATGAACCCGCCCGGGCGGGCCCCGCTTGGAAGGCGGGTGAGGCGGGCGACCGCCGGGGGACCAGGGCCTCCACCCTTCCGCCCTGACCTGGTGTAAGTGGTATGCATGGCCGTCTGATAAGCGGCCGGACCAGGTTCAACTCCTGGGGTCAGGACCACGCCGAGATAGCTCAGATGGCAGAGCGCCCGCTTCATACGCGGGAGGCCGGGGGGTCGGGACCCTCTCTCGGTACCAAGGGGCGGTAGCCAAACTGGTAACGGCGCCCGTCTTATAAGCGGGAGATGTGCAGGTTCAAGCCCTGCCCGCCCTACGAGGAGGTAGTCATGCAGGACAAACAGGCCCGTGGTATAGCGGTCGCGGGCCGCTAACTCAATGGCAGAGTACCGGACTTTTAATCCGGGCGTTCAGGGTTCGACCCCCTGGCGGCCTACACATGCGTCATTAGCTCAGTGGATTGAGCGGCTCGCTTCTAACGAGACGGTGCGGGGTTCGAGTCCCTGATGACGCACGCACAGCAAGCCCCGTTAGGTTAAGGCTGGGGAGACGGGTCGGAACCGTCAGGGGCTGCTAAAATGGTGACGCGGGATGGAGGAGTTCGGTACCTCGTTGGGCTCATAACCCAGAGACAGCAGTTCAAATCTGCTTCCCGCTACGAAGGCTGGCTACGCGCCAGGGCCGGTACATGGACGGCAAAGCGTGGCACTCTCTCATTCCCGTGTAGCTCAATTGGTAGAGCGCCCGGCTGTTAACCGGATAGTCCTGGTTCGAGTCCAGTCGCGGGAGCGCAGTTCAATGGTGGCTTAGCTCAGTTTGGTCAGAGCACCGGCTTGTCACGCCGGGGGTCGCGAGTTCGAGTCTCGTAGTCACCGCCATGCCCGCATAGCTCAGTGGCAAGAGCGTCTGCATGACACGCAGAAGACCCCAGGTTCGGCTCCTGGTGCGGGTACCAAGCTCCGGTAGCACAACGGATAGTTGCGCCTGCCTACGAAGCAGGAGGGTGGGAGTTCGAATCTCTCTCGGAGCACGCAAGCCCGGTTAGCTCAGCGGAAGAGCGCCTCGTTCACACCGAGGAGGTCCGGCGGTCGGCACGTCGATCGGGCACCGTGGTGGATATAGCTCAGTGGCAGAGCGCCGGGTCGTGGCCCCGGAGATATGGGTTCGATACCCGTTATTCACCCCACGCGCGAGTTGAGCAGGCGGTGTGCTCTGCGGGCCGTAACCCCGTCGCCTCGGCATTGAAGGTTCGATTCCTTCCTCGCGCACGATGCTTCCATGGTCCAGTGGATAGGACGCCACCCTCCGAAGGCGGCAGCGCAGGTTCGAGTCCTGCTGGAAGCGCCCGGGGCTCATAGTGCAGGGGACAGCATGGCTTCCTCCTAAGAAGCAGACGGACGTTCGAATCGTCCTGAGCCCGCGCATGACCGCATGACCGAGTGGCTGAGGTAGCAGTCTGCAAAACTGCGCACGGCGGTTCGATTCCGCCTGCGGTCTCATAATGGTGTTCCGCTGTGGGCTCATCGTGTTGCTGGGTGCCGGGCGAGTCGAAGCCGCGCCGGTTACCACTTGAGATGGGGATGTTGCAGGTTCGAGTCCTGTCCGCCTGGGGCGACCCGGGGGGTAGCTCAATTGGCAGAGCGCCTAAACCCGGTGCGCATCCACACATTCGCCCGGCCCCGGCAGCATGAACCTTCTCCGACCACCACCCATATCCGCACGGACGCAGTCCTCGCATGCCCACATCTGCCCATCAGGGGCGGGTCGAACGAGGAGAGGTCAGCTATGGCACGAGACCCCCTGGCCGCGGTCAGCACCATCAGCACGCCGCAGACGCAGCGGATCCCCGGCCGCGCTGACCAGGTGCGCAACAACACCGGCGGATACGTGTTCGGCCAGGACCTGTGGACGAAGCTGGAGGACTTCCTGATCCTCGGCACCACGGGCGGCACCTACTACCTGCGTGAG